>NZ_QUDG01000002.1:229-407406 GCF_003474415.1 Butyricicoccus sp. AM05-1
TCCCCGCTGAGGTTCAGCGAAAACCTCTCCGCCCGTTAGGGGCGAACCCGCCTGCGGCAGTTCGTGTACCCCAGTCAGCCGGTGCTGAAAAAAGGCTGCCGCCCGGATAGGGCGAACCCGCCTGCGGCAGTTCGTGTGCCTCAGTCAGCCGGTGCTGAAAAAAGGCTGCCGCCCGGAAGGGGCGAACCCGCCTGCGGCAGTTCGTGTGCCCCAGTCAGCCGGTGCAGAGAAAGCGGTTGTCCAACGCCTACGTTACTCCACCTTTTCCAGCAGCTTCTGCACATAATTCGGCAGATAGAACGCGCCCTTGTGCAGATTGGTATTGTAATATTTGGTTTCCAGTCCCAGACTGTTCCACCAGTCCGGATTCAGATCGCGCACCGGATGCACGCCGCGCGACGAAAAGCCGAACAGCCAGTGTCCGGACGGGTAGGTCGGAATATGCGCCTGAAACAGACGGCTCAGCTCAAACGAGTGCACGATATTGCGGTGCGCTCTCTGGCACGCCAGCGCATCGCCCTTGTAGAACGGGCTTTCGTGCTGGTTGACGAGCACGCCGTGCTCCTTGAGCGCCTTGTAGCAGTTGCCGTAAAATTCCATCGTGAACAGGCCCTCGCCCGGGCCGAACGGGTCGGTCGAGTCGATGATGATAAGGTCGTACTCGTCCTCAATCCTGCGGATATACTTTAATCCGTCCTGATAGAGAATGTGCACGCGCGGGTCGTCCAGTGAGCACGCCACACCGGGCAGGTACTCCTTGCAGACCGCAACAACGCGCTCGTCGATCTCCACAAGGTCGATGTGCTCGATGTGCTGATAGCGGCACAGCTCGCGGACACAGCCGCCGTCACCGCCGCCGATGACGAGCACCTTTTTAATCTTCTCACCGAGCACGGCCAGCGGCACATGCACCATCATTTCGTGATAGATGAACTCATCCCGCTCGGTCAGCATCATGTAGCCGTCAAGCGTGAGAAACCGACCGAATTCCTCGCATTCAAACACGTCGATGCGCTGAAAGTCGCTCTGTTCGGTGTAAAGCTGACGGTCTACCTGTATCTGCAGCCCAACCGTCGGCGTGTGCATTTCAGTAAAGGTAAGTTGCATGGGTGAAACGCTCCTTTTATTCCGGGCTGACAACGCCGCGGATGACCTGCAGGTTGTTCACCTCGGGGTCCTCGGTGCCGAGCAGCATGCAGTTCTTTTCCTTGGCGTAGCGAATATAATCAAGAATATCGCGGGTGATACGCTCACCGGGCGCGAGGATCGGGATGCCGGGCGGATAGCACATGACAAACTCCGCGCAGATGCGTCCGACCGACTCCTCGAGCGGCATGGCCTTCTTGTCCGCGTAGAACGCCTCCTGCGGGCCGGCGACCACCTGCGGAGAGATATACTCCTGCCGCATGAGCGTCGCCTTGTCGCGCTTGTAGCGGCGGCGAATGTCCGCCAGAGCGGCTACCAGACGTTCGAGGTCGCGCTCACGGTCGCCCACCGAAACATAGGCGAGCAGATTGCCGAGATCACCGAACTCGGTCTGAATATCGTAAAAATCGCGCAGAATGTCGTACACCTCGATGCCCGCCAGACCAACGTCCAGCGTGTTTACCGCCAGCTTGGTCGTGTCGAAATCGTACACGGTGTCGCCGTTGATGAGTTCGCTGCCGTAGGCGTAGTAGTCACCGATGGCGTTGATCTCCTCACGCGCATAGGTCGTCAGGTCAACGACCTTTCGGAAGATCTCCTTGCCGTGCAGGGCAAGGTTCTTGCGCGAAATATCCAGACTGACCATCAGCAGGTACGAACCGGAGGTCGTCTGGGTCAGGTTGATGATCTGGCGAACGTGCTCCGCGTTCATCGACGGGCCGCACAGCAGAAAGCTGGACTGCGTGAGCGAACCGCCCGACTTGTGCATGGAAACGGATGCTAAATCCGCGCCTGCCGCCATCGCGGAGACCGGCATATTTTCACCGAAGTAGAAATGCGTGCCGTGCGCCTCATCGGCCAGCACCTTCATGCCCGCCGCGTGCGCGAGCCTTACGATTTCCCGAATGTTCGAGCAGATGCCGTAATAGGTCGGGTTGTTGACGAGCACCGCCTTGGCGGACGGGTGCTTCTCAATGGCGGCCTTCACGTCCGCGACCGACATGCCGAGTGAAATGCCCAGCCGGTCGTTCATCTGCGGGTTGACGTAAACCGGAATCGCACCGGTCAGCACGAGCGCGTTGATGACGCTGCGGTGTACGTTGCGCGGCAGAATGATCTCGTCGCCGCGCTTTACCACCGACAGGATCATCGCCTGTACACTGCTCGTCGTGCCGCCCACCATCAGGAAGGCGTGCGCCGCACCGAACGCATCCGCCGCCAGCTCCTCGGCCTCGCGGATAACGCTGGTCGGGTGGCATAGATTGTCGAGCGGCTTCATCGAGTTGACGTCCACCGTCATGCACTGCTGACCGAGGAATTTCGTTAATTCCGGCGAGCCGCGTCCGCGCTTGTGTCCGGGCACATCGAACGGCACAATACGCATGTCTTTGAAGTTTTCGAGCGCCTCCATAATTGGCGCACGGGATTGATCCATAAAAATGCCTTCTTTCGGCAGAGAATGATATACTGCGCTTTCGCGCGAAGCGCGCATGAAATACAATCTGCGCAGCAGATTGATAAAAACCGGGAGCATGTATCACGGTTTTTATACAAGGAATAAACTTTGTGTGCCGCGCAGCGACGCGCAAAGTTTATTGTGAGACAAATCCGAACATCGTTCGGTTTGTCTTTTTCGATTGAAAATGTATTTTCAATCGAAATCAGTAGATGTTCTTCCCCGAGAAAATCTCAATCATCTCTCGTCTGAGGTCGGAGTGAATCTTGAGTCTTGTTTTCGGCGGCAGCTCATAGATGTCGGTATTGAACAGATAGTTCTGCAGATCGACCTCCTTGAGCAGCATTCTCGTGTGGAACAGATTGGACTGGTACACGTTAATGTCGTAGGCGTCGTACCGCTCGAGCGTTTTCGGGTCGATAAAGTCCTGAATGGACGTCATATGGTGATCCATGAACAGCTTTTTGCCCTCAATATCGCGGGTAAAGCCGCGCACGCGGTAGTCCATGGTGATGATATCCGAATCGAACGAGCCGATCAGGTAATCGAGCGTAGACAGCGGCGTGATCTCGCCGCAGGTGGCAACATCAATATCCACGCGGAAGGTGGCAAGGCAGGTATCCGGATGGTATTCCGGATAGGTATGCACGGTAACATGGCTCTTGTCGAGGTGCGCGACGATGGTATCCGGCTCGAGCGCGGGCTTCATGTGCTCCTCCGCGATGAGAAAGGTTACGGAGGCGCCCTGCGGGTCGTAATCCTGCTTGGAAATGTGCAGCACATGCGCACCGATCATCTCGGTTACCCGCTCGAGAATGCCGGTCAGTCGTTCGGAGTTGTACTGCTGGTCGATATATTTGATGTAGTCACGCTGTTCGCGCTCGGTCTTTGCATAGCAGACATCATAAATGTTGAAGGACAGCGCCTTGGTCAGGTTGTTGAACCCGTAAAGTTTAAGCTTGTTCTGCATTTCATATCCTCACAATACCAAAAAATCCCCAGGCGAAAGGGGTACACACGGTACGCTTTCACTTGGGGATGATCGTTCTCTTTTTGCGGATGCTTCTGCACATTCCGTAGGTTTTATGGAAGAGGAAAGAGTCTATATAGCAAGAATCGTTACTTTTACTACTCTTATTGATCGTTTCACAAGTGTGATGCGCCCGCGGCACACGGCTTTTAGTCAGCCAACTTATAAAATTCAATAAGGCAACAAAGTTGCCAGTTTCGGCATTTGACCCGGCTGTCCGTATGGCCTTGGCACCGTTTTCGCGCAGAAACCGGGCGGTCAAAGAAATTCTGCTGAAAGGCTTCGCCTCTCCGAGTAACTTTTATTATAAGGGAATCCGCGTGCAAATGCAAGTTCATCTTGCAAATTTTACGAATTTGATACCGAATCCGCCTATACGGTGTCGCCATCACAAAAAGTTTACAGTCTTTGTTTTGAAAAATCGCGTAAAACGTAGTACAATGGAACAGTAAGACGATATCATTCTGAAAAGATAAGGTGAATCATGGCACGCAAAAAGAGAAGCAAGGGACTTCGGGTCAGCCTGATGCTGACAGTCGGACTGATGATCGTGTCGTTTGCGGCGGGCATGCTGACACAGAGGATCGTGTTCCGCGAGCCGCAGACCGACGCCGGTCTGACCTACATTGAGGATATTCCGGTGATGACCGACTTTCTTCCCGAGGGCACACGCGCCCGTCCGGGACAGAAGCGCGAGATCAAGTATCTTGTCATCCACGAGACCGACAACACCGGCACCGGCGCAAATGCGGCCGCGCACAACTCATTCATCCACCAGAACGCCAACGCCGAGGAGGGCATTGTTTCGTGGCACTACACGGTGGACGATCACGAGATCTACCACCATCTGCCGGATGATGAGACTGCCTATCACGCAGGCGACGGCATGGAGAAGAACGGCGGCAACATGAACGGCATCGGCATTGAAATGTGCGTCAACTCGGACGGCAACTACGAACAGACGCTCATCAACACCGAAAAGCTGTGCGCGCGGCTGCTGATCGAATACGACCTGAACCCGTCCAAGGCACTGAAAAAGCATCAGGACTTTTCGGGCAAAATCTGCCCGTCCACCCTCATCAACAGCGGCCGCTGGGATGAATTCTGCAGCGCAGTAACCGCCAAATACAAGGAGCTGAAGGCCGATGAGGCGGCAAACGCATCGTAAGCAGCCGGTTAGCAGAATGCAACCATGTGCAAAAAGCGTGGGAAATCAAAGGGCGATTTGTCGTAAATCGCTCTTTCTTTTTGCCCTCTGATATGGTATACTTCAAATCGTACGCTGTAAAAAAGCTGAAAAAATCAAGCGTATATCGAATTCTACTTAAAATTTATCACATTGTGAAGGAGTGAACTGAAATGATCGTTGTACTCAAACAAAACAGCGACAAAGGACATGTCGAAAAACTGATGCAGCATTTCACGGATATGGGGCTGCGGATCAACTATTCCGAGGGCGCAGACACCACCATCCTGGGCCTGATGGGCGACACGACCCGGCTCGATGAAAGGGACATTATGGCGTATGACGTGGTCGAGCGTGTACAGCGCGTGACCGAGCCGTTTAAGGCCGTCAACCGCAAATTCCATCCCGAGGACACGATCATCGAGGTTGCGGGCCGCAAGATCGGCACCGGCTACTTCAATGTTATGGCAGGTCCGTGCTCGGTCGAGAACGAAGCACAGATCGTCGAGTGTGCCGAGCGCGTCAAGGCTGCCGGCGCCTCCTTCCTGCGCGGCGGTGCATTCAAGCCGCGTACCTCCCCGTACTCGTTCCAGGGTCTGGAGGCCGAGGGTCTCAAGCTGCTGCTCGAGGCAAAGCGTCAGACCGGTCTGCCGATCGTCACCGAGATCATGAGCGAAAAGCATCTCGACCTGTTCGCAGATGTAGATATCATCCAGCTTGGCGCCCGCAACATGCAGAACTTCATGCTGCTCAAGGAGCTGGGCCGCTCGAAAAAGCCGATCCTCCTCAAGCGCGGTCTGTCCGCCACCATGGAGGAGTTCCTCATGGCTGCCGAGTACATTTTCGCAGGCGGCAATACCAATGTTATCCTGTGCGAGCGCGGCATCCGTACCTTTGAGAAGCTGATCCGCAATAATCTGGATATCTCCGCTGTTCCGCTGGTTAAGATGTTCAGCCACCTGCCGATCATCATCGACCCGTCCCACGCAGCAGGCCGCCGTGATATGGTGCAGCCGCTGTCCCGCGCAGCCATCGCTGCCGGTGCTGACGGCCTGATCATCGAGGCGCATAACGATCCCGCACACGCCCTCTGCGACGGTGCACAGTCGCTCGACCTCAACCAGTTCGATACCGTCATGAAGGACATCAAGCGCCGCGCCGAGTTTGAAGGCCGCACCATGATGCCGTAAAAGCAAACAATGCACAAAACCCTCTCTGAAAATCCAGAGAGGGTTTTATTTTACCTTGCCGCCCCCTGCGGTTTAGCCGGATATCAGGTCTGTCAGTGCGCCAAAGGCATAACCCGCACTCTCCCACTTGGTCAGCAATTCATCGAGAATCCTCGCATTGGTCTCGCTGGTGGAATGCAGCAGCACGATGGCCCCGTTATGTATCCGCGGAAGCAGCTTGGAGAATGCCTGCTCATCGGTCGGCTGATTATCCGTATACCAGTCCACATACGCGAGCGACCAGAAAACCGTGGTATACCCCAGCTCCTGCGCCTGCCGGAGATTCTCCTCGCTGAACTTGCCCTGCGGCGGACGATAAAATTTCTGCATCGGCTGACCGGTCAGCGCGGTGTATTTCTCCTCGAGACCGTTCAGCTCCGCCGCAAACGCGCTCTTATCCGCAATGCCGGACATATCCGGATGGTGCAGCGTGTGATTGCCCACAATATGCCCTTCTGCGGCCATGCGCTTTACGAGATCCGGTGCGGTATCAATAAAGTTTCCCACCACGAAAAAGCAGGCAGGCGCGTTATGCTTTTTGAGCGCATCCAGAATAGCAGGCGTGCAGCCGTTCTCGTAGCCCGCGTCGAACGTCAGGTAGATGGTCTTTTTGCTCGTATCGCCGACGTAAAACGCGTTGTACTGCCGCAGTTCCTCGGCGGAGACATTGCCGACCGGCGGCTGACCCTCGGTTTGGAACGACAATCCCCAGTCGCTGACAGACGCGGAAACCACCTGTTCGGCGGCTGTCGGCTCAGCATTTTCGCGCGGAAACAGAATGAAAACCGCAGTCAGAACCGCAAAAACGCTAAGTCCCACACCGATTCGGCGCAGACCCGTGCGTGTGATCGTGATAAACATAGCAGTGCCCTCCCTTGCTCTACCCTATGCGGCTGCATGGGCAATATGCCGATTTTTCTCTGCCAATTTGCGGCAGGTTACAGGTAGACAACCCCTACTGATTTCCTGTACAATGGTAGTAACACCAACATGAGGGGGTTACGACATGAAAAAGATGAAACGATTTGCCTCTGCGGCACTGGCGGCACTGCTGCTGGCAGGCTCTGCGCCGAGCGCGCTTGCGCTGGATTCCACACCGCCGATGTACAAGCAGTTCGGGTGTGACAGCGCGGAGGCGTTCATGCAGAGCAATGACTGGGAATGGTACATGCTGGATTATGACGAGGTCAGCGACATCTACCGCACAGCTTTGCAGGAATTAAAAGCTGACCCGAAGCGTGCACTGGAATGCGGCAACTTCGACAGCTGGGAGCACCTTGATCTGGCAATCGAATACGGCATATGGGACAGCCGTGATGACTATCTGCGTGATGTGGCATGCTCGTTCGTTCACGAAAAGGACGATGACATGCGCAAGCAGCTCACCGTACAGCTGAACGGCAAGAATATCCGCTTTACCGATACCAAACCCGAAAAGGTAAACGGCCGTATCATGGTGCCGTTCCGCGCCATTGCAGAAGCATTTGGTGCTGAGGTAAGCTATGATTCCGGTGCCATTACCGCAAAAAAAGATGGACAAACGCTTTCGTTCGCACTCGGCAGCAAGCAGCTTACTATTGTGGACGACAAGACCGGAAAAACACTCAAAACCACTGAAATTGACACCGCACCGTACAAGAAAAGCAGCAGAACCTATGTTCCGGTACGCTTTTTCGCTGAAGCGTTTGGCTTGAATGTCCTGTGGGATGACTATTATCACACTGCTGTGCTGTATGACCGTGCTGCACTCATTGCAGAGGTCAACAGCAAATTTACAGTGCTCAATCAATGGCTTAAAGCACAGCCCAAGCAGGATACCGCAACGGCCTTGAAGAGCGTTGCGACCGTCAATGCACTGTACACGGTCTTTGACACTGTGGACGGCAACAAGGATTACAATGCAAACGCCAATGTCACTATTTTGTCTCAAGGACAAAACCTACAACTGACAGCTACTGCCGACCTGCGCATGCTGGCCGACCTGCTGCTTGATACCGACACAGACAATCTGCTTTCTGCGACAGCGCTGACGATGCTCAAGGCTTCGCTCAAAGATATCCGCGTGGATTTCCTGTGCGACCCGTCTAGCGGTTCGCTCTATCTGCGCTGTCCATCCCTTGCCAAGCTGCTTGTTGCAAGCGGTTACGACAATGAAGAGAACGTTACCGCAATGGCCAACGGTGCGTGGCTGCATATCCACTCGTTTGAACTGCTCGAGCCAATCGTCGGCACAACAAACCAGCTTGATGAGTTGCGGGACTTTTCGCTTACCTCTGCCGGTGATGCGATTGTTACCTCAATGGAGCAGGAAGACGAAAACAGAAATTTTGAATTTTTATGGGAAAGTGTGCAGGCACATGCAAACTATCTTGCTGCAATCTTCGGTGATGAGCTGTTCACGCGCAGCGGCACCAGGTATACCGCAAAATCCGAAACAGACGACGGCTATGGTACAACGCAGAACACGACCTTCACGCTGGATATAGCAAACGGTTCGTTCTCTGCTGCGTTTGAAAAGCGCGAGGAATACTGGAAGAGCGTCACGCTGACCACCTTTGAATTTTCCGGTAATCTGCAGGATTGCCGCATCAAGCTGTCGCAGCACAAGAAAAATGACAGTATTGTGACCGTTGACCTGACCCTTTCCTCTTCCCCGTCGGATTCTGCGCCGAATGTCAAGCTGCCGGACGGCAGTAAAGTCGTCGAATGGGTATACAACGACCCGTACGAGGAACCCGAAGAATAAGCACACAAAAAAAGAGCAGATGCCAAGCATCTGCTCTTTTTCTATCCAATTCAGGAATTTAGCCGCGCAGCTGCGCGCCGAACTCGGTCTCGAGCGCCGAGATAGCGGCACGCATTGCCTTGTCGCACTCCTCATCGGTGAGGGTGCGGTCGGGTGCGCGCAGGGACAGCGAATATGCAACAGACTTCTTGCCCTCCGGGATTCCCTTGCCCTTGTAAACGTCAAACAGCTTGACCGACTCGAGCAGCTTGCCTGCCGCCTTCTCAACAGCAGCCTGCATGGAAGCCGCCGGAACGGCATCATCAACCAGAACGGCGATATCGCGGGTGGATGCCGGGAACTTGGGCAGCGGATGATACAGCTTCTCCGGGTCGATGGCAGCCAGCAGCGCGTCCATCTGCAGCTCGGCAGCGAGCACCTCGCCGGACAGACCGTAGCGTGCGGCAACGGTCGGATGAATGGTGCCGAATACGCCGATCTCCTTGCCGTCAATGAGCACCTTGGCACAGCGGCCCGGGTGGTAGGACAGGTTGGCCTTCTCGGGAGCAAAGGACGCGTCCTTGATGTTCAGCTCACGCAGCAGCGCCTCGATTACGCCCTTGAACTGGAAGAAGGACAGGCGGCCGTAGCTGCCGAGGGTCAGGATCTTCTCCTCGTGCGGCAGTACGTCCGGGTCAGCCTTGCCGTCCTTGACGGTCGGGGTGTAGATGGTGCCCAGCTCGTACAGCGAAGCGGTCGGGTTGCGGTGTGCGTGGTTGTGCGCCAGATTATCCAACATGGACGGCAGCACGGTGGTACGCATTACGCTGAAATCCTCGCCGAGCGGATTGAGGATGGTGGTGGAGATACGGCGCGGGTCGTTCTCGTCCCAGCCGATCATGTCGTAGAACTTCGGAGAGATGAACGAGTGGCTCATGGACTCGTCAAAGCCCGCCTCGCGGCAAACCAGCGCGGCAGCGCGCTCCGCCTGCTGAGCCGGCGTGAACTCACCCTGTACCATCTCACCGGCGTACAGCGTGGTCGGAATCTTGTCGTAGCCGTACATGCGGGCAACCTCCTCGGCTACGTCGCACATACGGTTGATGTCGGTGCGGAAGAACGGCACAACGACCTCGTTGTTCTCGATCTTGAAGCCCAGCTTCTCGAGCAGCTTTACCTGCTCCTCCGTGGACAGTTCCAGACCGAGCAGCGCGTTCATCTTGTCCGGCTCAAACGGCAGACGCTTGTGGTTCGGGTCGGAGTTGTCAACGTCAATGATGCCGTCAACGACTTCGCCTGCGCCGAGCATCTCGATCAGTTCGCACGCACGGTTGACTGCATCGAGGGTCATGCGCGGGTCAAGGCCCTTCTCAAAGCGGCCGGAGGCCTCGGTACGCATGCCGAGCGCCTTTGCGGTGATACGAACGGTAGCGCCGTGGAAGTTCGCGGATTCGAAAACGACAGTCTTGGTGTCGTCCATAATCTCGGAGTTTGCGCCGCCCATAACGCCTGCAACAGCAACCGGCTTGTCGTTGTCGCAGATGGCGAGCATCTTGTCGCTCAGGTCGTGATCCACGCCGTCCAGAGTCTGGATGGACTCACCGTTGCGGGCACGGCGGACAACAATGCGGCCGTCGGACAGGCACTTGTAATCGAACGCATGCATCGGCTGGCCGTACTCAAGCATAACATAGTTGGTGATATCAACGATATTGTTGATCGGACGAACGCCGCAGGCGTGCAGACGCTCGCGCATCCACGCCGGAGACGGCTCGATCTTGATATTCTTAACAATGCGGGCGGTGTAGCGCGAGCACAGGTCGGTATCCTTAACCTCAACCGACATATACTCGTTGATGTCGCCGCCAACGCCCTTTACCTCCGGGGTCTTAACGCTGAACGGACGGTCGAAGGTAGCCGCAGTCTCGCGGGCCAAACCGATCACGCTCAGGCAGTCCGGGCGGTTGGACGTGATCTCAAAATCGGAAACCCAGTCGTCCAGACCGAGTACCTTCTTGATGTCCTCGCCAACCGGGGTACCGGCCGGCAGGAACAGGATGCCGTTCTCGCACGCATACGGTACGCAGCCGTGGGACAGACCCAGCTCCTGGAACGAGCACATCATGCCGTTGGACGGCACGCCGCGCAGCTTGCCCTTGGTGATCTTCACGCCGCCCGGCAGGGTGGACTTGTGCAGGCAGACCGGGCAGATCTCGCCAACGGACGCAGGCGTTACATTGGGTGCGCCGGTGACGATCTGCACCGGCTCCTCCTTGCCGACATCGAGCTGGCAGATCTTCAGATGGTCGGAATCCGGGTGATCGACAACCTCGAGGATCTTGCCGGTCACAACGTTGTCGATCTCCGCGCCGAGGTAGTAAACCTCCTCGACCTTGGAGCCGGACATAGTCAGCTTGGCATCATACTCCTTCGGGGTGATGCCGGTCATATCGGTATAATCCGAAAGCCAGGATAATGGCAGTTTCATTGATAGGAACACTCCTTTTGGTGTTATTGTTGTCCGTAGGGCGCGACGATAATACGTATCGCTTGTAACATGCGGGAGAGTGCGGCGGGATGAGGTCACCCCGCCCTACGGGTGCAGGTTTAGAACTGGTGCAGGAATCGAACGTCGTTCTCATAGAACAGACGGATATCGTCGATCTTGAAACGGCCCATAACCATACGCTCCAGACCGATGCCGAAGGCGTAGCCGGAGTATTCATTCGGGTCGATGCCGCTCATCTCAAGCACCTTGGGGTGAACCATGCCGCAGCCGAGGATCTCGATCCAGCCCTCGCCCTTGCAGAGCGGGCAGCCTTCGCCGTGGCAGCGGTAGCACTGGATATCCATCTCCGCAGACGGCTCGGTGAACGGGAAGTGATGCGGACGGAAACGAACAACCGTGTCCTCGCCGTACAGCTTCTTTGCAAACAGCTCGAGGATGCCCTTCAGGTCGCTCATGCGGATGCCCTTATCGACAACCAGACCCTCGATCTGATGGAACAGCGGAGAGTGGGTTGCATCAACGGCGTCCGAACGGTAAACACGGCCCGGCGCAATAATGCGGATCGGCGGCTTGCGCTTTTCCATCGTGCGGACCTGCATCGGAGAGGTCTGCGTGCGGAGCACAACGTTATCCGAAATATAGAAGGTATCCTGCGTGTCGCGTGCCGGATGGTCCTTCGGAATGTTCAGCGCCTCAAAGTTGTAGTGATCCAGTTCAACCTCCGGGCCCTCTGCGATGGAGAAGCCCAGACCGAGGAAAATCTCCTTGAACTCATCGAGCACGATGTTCAGCGGATGCTTTTTGCCGATGACAACGTCCTCACCCGGCAGGGTAACGTCGATGGTCTCAGCCTCCAGCTTCTTCTCGAGCGCAGCCTGCTCGATCAGCTTCTTCTGCTTGTCAATGATGGTTTCGATCTCCGCACGAACGTCGTTGATCAGCTGACCAACAACCGGACGCTCCTCTGCAGCAACGTCCTTCATGCCCTTGAGCAGCGCGGTCAGCTCACCCTTTTTGCCGAGGAACTTAACGCGGGCCTCGTCCAGCGCGCGCGAATCCTTCGCGGCAGCGAGCTGCTCCTTCGCGGTCTGCAAAATGCCTTGCAGCTTTTCTTTCATACCAATTCTCCTTTGGAATGTGATTTTGTGATAGGGTGAAGGCGGATAGTTCGTAGGGCGTGACGACCTCGGCACGCCGTCTGAAATCATCAGCTGCCGTTCGATGCGGCGCGCCGAGTCGTCGCGCCCTACGGGTATCATCCGTTACAGTGGTAATAAAAAACGCCTTCCGTCCCCGTAAAATAGGGACGAAAGGCGTAAAACTTCCGTGGTACCACCCTGATTCCCGAAAAAAATCGGGCACTCATTGAACGCCGGTAACGGAGCGTTACTTCGCCGGCGCCTACTGCATCTATTCAGCACCGGTGCTCACAGGGGAACTTCGCGCCATACCTCGATAAACGGCTTGCAGCCATGGGACCGCTCTCTCTGAGAAAGAGGAACACAGCGTTACTTTTCCTGCTCATCGCATTGGAATATTCATAACAGAATTATTAAAACACATTTTGCGGGAAAATGCAAGAGGAAAACCGGATTTTTTCGTTAAAATGAAGATTTAACGTGATGTTTTCCTTTGTTTAGCGGTGCGCCGAGGTCGGCGCACCCTACGAGATAGATTGTACCAATTATTAAACCCGCAGGTGCCGTCCGTAACAACACACAAAAGCGTTGCGCGGCACTGCTATCCCCCAGGGGACCCTCTCTTGTCCTTCGGGCAATTCATCTTGTGTCGCGCCTGCGGAGACCAAACCGCCTGTGTAGCAGTAAACTGTCTGGCACTGCAAATAGGTAGAGAAATGGGAGCACACTGTGCTCTCCTACGGTAGAAAAAATCCTCTGCTGTTCCCCTGTTTCGGAGCGGTCGCCGGTCTCTGGTCTGCGCCAGGCTAACAAATAAGGGAAAGGTAGGAGTTCAAAGAGGAAGGAAAACCGCAGGTTGTCCTTCCTTTTTGCCCCTGCCGCGGGGCGCGGCACGTTCCCGCCGTCCGCAGACGGCGAATCCCCCCGCTGAGGTGCAGCGAAAAACTCCCCGCCCGGAAAGGGCGAACACGCCTGCGGCAGCTCGCGTACCCCGCTCAGCCGGTGCTGAAAAAGGCTGCCGCCCGTTAGGGGCGAGGCCGCTTACGCAGTTCGCGTGCCCCGATCAGTCGGTGCAGAAATGGTCTCTGCCCACCGTTAAAGCATAAAAAAAGGAACCCTTACGGGTTCCTTTTTGAAATCGCTCTTCCTTACCAGGATGCCTTGCGGACACCCGGAATCTGGCCCTTGTAAGCCAGCTCGCGGAAGCAGATACGGCAGATACCGAAATCACGCAGGTAAGCGTGCGGACGGCCGCAAATCTTGCAGCGGTTGTAAGCTCGGCTGGAGAACTTCGGCTTAGCCTGCTGCTTGAGAACCATCGACTTCTTAGCCATTTAACTTCTCCTCCTTACTTCTCAAACGGAGCGCCCATCAGAGTAAGCAGCTCCTTTGCTTCTTCATCGGTATTTGCAGTGGTGCAGATAACGATGTTCATGCCGCGGATCTTGTCGATCTGATCATAGGAAATTTCCGGGAAGATCAGCTGCTCGTTCAGACCCAGAGCGTAGTTGCCACGGCCGTCAAATGCGTTGCCGTTGATGCCGCGGAAGTCGCGTACACGCGGCAGAGCTACGTTGAACAGACGATCCAGGAACTCCCACATACGGTCACGGCGCAGGGTTACCTTAACGCCTACCGGCATGCCGTCACGCAGCTTGAAGTTTGCGATGGACTTCTTAGCGTGGGTGATGATCGGCTTCTGGCCGGAGATCAGGGTGATATCACGGACAATAGCCTCGATAACCTTGGAGTTACCGTTTGCTTCCTTACCGCAGCCGACGTTGATTACGATCTTGTCGAGCTTCGGGATCTGCATTGCGCTCTCGTACTGAAACTTCTTCATCAGAGCAGGCGCAACTTCCGCAGTATACTTTGCTTTCATATTCGGAACCATTTATTGCAACCTCCTCTTCTTAAAGCGTTTCGCCGCAGTGCTTGCACACCGTCAGCTTAGTGCCGTTCTCGGTGAACTTGTGCGCTACACGAGTCGGCTTGTCGCACTTCGGGCATACGCGCATTACCTTGCAGGCACGCAGCGCACCCTCGCGCTCGATGATGCCGCCGGTTTCACCCTGACGGCGGGGCTTGGTGTGGCACTTGATCATGTTCACACCTTCGATTACTACCATACCCTTCTTCGGGTTTACGGACAGGATCTTGCCGCGCTTGCCCTTTTCCTTGCCGGAAAGAACGACTGCGGTGTCGCCCGTCTTAACGTGCAAATTGTTCATTTGTTGGCGACCTCCTTACAGTACTTCCGGAGCAAGCGACAGGATCTTCATGTAATCCTTGTCACGCAGCTCACGAGCGACAGGCCCAAAGATACGGGTGCCGCGGGGGTTTTTGTCATCACGAATGATAACGCCAGCGTTCTCGTCAAAGCGGATATAGCTGCCGTCAGCGCGGCGCAGGCCCTTAACGGTGCGGACGATAACTGCCTTAACGACATCGCCCTTCTTTACGCCGCCGCCCGGGGTGCACTTGCGCACCGAGCAAACAACTACGTCACCGATGTTGCCGTACTTGCGTGCGGAGCCGCCGAGAACACGGATTACCTTCAGTTCCTTTGCGCCGCTGTTGTCAGCTGCACGCAGAAAGCTTTCCTGCTGAACCATGTGCTCTCCTCCTTACTTTGCCTTCTCGATGATCTCGACCAGGCGCCAGCGCTTGTCCTTGGACAGCGGGCGGGTCTCCATCACCTTAACCTTATCACCGATGCCACACTCGTTGTTCTCGTCGTGTGCCTTCAGCTTATAGGTGTGCGGAATAACCTTCTTGTACAGAGGATGTGCTACACGATCCTCAATTGCTACGACAATGGTCTTATCCATCTTATCGGAAACGACCTTGCCTACTCGCGTTTTGCGTAATGCTCTTTCGCTCATAATATTCGTTTCCCTCCCTTATGCCTTCTCCGCGATCTGCTTCTCGCGGATAACGGTATTGATACGAGCAATGTCGTGCTTGACTTCATTGATCTTGTTGGTGTTGTCGAGCTGATTGGTAGCGAGCTGCAGACGGAGGTTGAAGAGGTCCTTCTTCAGCTCACCGAGCTTTGCAGACAGCTCCTCAGCCGTCAGTTCTCTGATCTCAGATGCCTTCATCATGCTTCACCGCCATTCTTCTCACGGGCAACGAACTTGGTCTTGCAGGGCAGCTTGTGGCTTGCCAGACGCAGTGCCTCACGAGCAACTTCCTCGGAAACGCCTGCGATCTCAAACAGTACACGGCCCGGCTTAACTACTGCAACCCAGTACTCGGGTGCGCCCTTACCGGAACCCATTCGAGCACCAGCCGGATGCTTGGTAACCGGCTTGTCGGGGAAAATCTTGATCCATACCTGACCGCCACGCTTGGTGTAACGGGTCATAGCGATACGGGCTGCCTCGATCTGATTCGAGGTGATCCAGCACGGCTCGGTAGCCTGGATACCGAACTCACCGTTCGATACGAAGTTACCGCGGGTAGCCTTGCCGGTCATACGGCCGCGATGAACGCGACGATACTTAACTCTCTTAGGGAGCAGCATTAACGGTTGCCTCCTTCCTGACGGGGAGCACGACGCTCGCCACGGTTGAAGTCACGACGGCCACGACGGTCACCGCGACGATCGCGGCGCTCGAATGCCGGCTTCGGAGCTTCAATGGAGCGACCCAGACGCGGACCGCCGTGGAGAACCTCACCCTTGTAGATCCATACCTTAACACCGATGCGGCCGTAGGTGGTCGCAGCTTCAGCAAAACCATAGTCGATGTCCGCACGCAGGGTCTGCAGCGGAATGGTGCCCTCGTGGTAATGCTCGGTGCGTGCGATTTCCGCGCCGCCCAGACGGCCGCCGCAGGAAACCTTGATGCCCTTGGCGCCCATGCGCATTGCACGGCCCATGGACTGCTTCATTGCACGGCGGAAACCGATGCGCTTCTCGAGCTGAGCTGCAATGTTCTCAGCAACCAGGGTAGCGTTGGTGTCCGGGTTCTTGATCTCGATGATGGAGCAGCGAACCTTCTTGCCGTACTTCTTGGTCAGCTCTTCTTCGAGCTTCTTGATATCCTCGCCGCCGCGGCCGACAACCATGCCGGGACGTGCGCACTGGATCATGATCTTGATTTCGTCGTTCTTGCGCTCGATCTCGATCGCCGGAACGCCTGCGTCGTACAGACGCTTCTTCAGATCCTTACGGATCTTGTAGTCTTCCACGAGGAGGTCGCCGAACACATTGTCCTTAGCGAACCAACGGGAATCCCAATTCTTGATAACGCCGACACGGAGACCGTTCGGATTTACTTTCTGGCCCATTGATTACCCTCCCTTATTCTTTCTCGCCAAGAACCAGCGTTACGTGCGAGGTTCTCTTGAGGATTCTGAATGCACGGCCCTGTGCACGCGGCATAACGCGCTTCATGATCGGACCGGGACCGACGTGAACTTCCTTAACGTAAAGCTTGTCGGTGTTCATGCCGTGATTGTTCTCGGCATTGGCAACTGCGCTCTTGAGGAGCTTCTCCATCGGCTCGCATGCTGCCTTGGGGGTATTCATGATGATGGCCATAGCTTCGCCCGCATCCTTGCCGCGGATCAGATCGCAGATCAGCTTGATCTTTCGCGGGGTCATGCGTACGTTGCGTACAATAGCTCTTGCTTCCATGTTACTTTAACTCCTCCTTACTTGCCGTTATTGGAGGTCTTGCTGCCCGCGTGACCCTTGTAGGTACGGGTGGGAGCAAACTCGCCCAGCTTGTGACCAACCATGTCCTCGGTAACGTATACCGGAACGTGCTTGCGGCCGTCGTGTACTGCGATAGTATGACCGACGAACTCAGGGAAGATCGTGGAAGCGCGGGACCAGGTCTTGAGGACCTTCTTCTCGCCCTTTTCGTTCATTTCAACGACTCTTTTGATAAGCTCAGGAGCCACAAAAGGGCCTTTCTTAACACTTCTGCCCATATTAAGATAACTCCTTTCTTACTTGCCGTTGCGACGACGAGCGATCTGCTTGTCGGTGCGGTGGTTCTTCTTGCGGGTCTTGTAACCCATAGCCGGCTTGCCCCACGGGGTAACCGGAGACGGACGGCCGATCGGGCTCTTGCCTTCGCCGCCGCCGTGCGGGTGATCGCACGGGTTCATTACAGAACCACGAACGGTCGGGCGGATACCCAGATGACGGGTACGGCCAGCCTTACCCAGCTGTACGTTAGAATGATCAGAGTTACCAACAACGCCGATGGTAGCCTTGCAGTCCAGACGGACGTAACGCAGCTCACCGGAGGGCAGACGAACCATTGCCTTGCCGCCTTCCTTAGCCATCAGCTGAGCGCCGACGCCTGCGGAACGAACCAGCTGTGCGCCCTTGCCCGGGTACAGCTCAATGTTGTGGATCATGGTACCAACCGGAATGTTCTCAACCGGCAGGCAGTTGCCGGGCTTGATGTCGGCATCCTTGGAAGAAACGACCTTGTCGCCGATCTTCAGGCCCTCGGGAGCGAGGATATATGCCTTCTCGCCGTCCTCGTACTGAACGAGAGCGATGTTAGCGGAACGGTTCGGATCATACTCCAGGGTCTTAACCTCGGCGTAAACGTCGAGCTTCTGACGCTTGAAGTCAATGATACGGTACTTCTTCTTGTTGCCGCCGCCGATGTGGCGAACGGTGATGCGGCCGTAGCTGTTGCGGCCGGCGGTCTTCTTGACCTTTTCGAGAAGGCTCTTCTCGGGCTTCACCTTAGACAGACCCTTGTAGGAAAGCACAGTCATATTTCTGCGCGAGGGCGTCGTCGGGTTGAAAGTCTTGATAGCCATTTGGAATTTCAACTCCTTGATACGTTATTATCGGGGTGGCTTCCCCATACAATTACTTCGTTTGAAAACACGTTTTCAAACGAGAGAGGTTCCACCGCGCACAGCGCGGATGAAACCAAGGCTGCGAAAAGTTCCGACCAGTGAAACTTTTCTTCGCTCTTGTATAAAAACCGTGATACATGCTCCCGGTTTTTATGAATCTGCAAGCAGATTCTATTGAAAACCCGCTTCGCGGGAACACTCAGGCTCGCCTTAGCAGCCGAAGTGGTTTTTACATCATGTTCTCGAAGATCTCGATCTTCTTGGAGTCAGCGGTCAGGGTTACGATCGCCTTCTTGATGTCGGAACGCTTGCCAACGTGAACGCCCATGCGCTTCCACTTGCCCGGCAGCTTGATGGTGTTAACCTTGGCAACCTTAACGCCGAAGATCTCCTCTACAGCCTTCTTGATCTCTACCTTGCCGGCATCGATCGCTACTTCGAAGGTGTACTTGTTGTCCTGTGCGCCCATCATGGAACGCTCGGTGATGATCGGCTTCTTGATAATGTCGTATGCGTACTTCATTATGCGTATACCTCCTGCAGCTTCTCAACTGCTGCCTTGTCGATGATGAACTTGTCAGCATTGAGGATGTCGTATACATTGAGGGTAGACGCGATCGTGGTGCGTACGCCCGGGATGTTTGCCGCAGACTTAACTACGTTTACGCGAACTTCCGGAGTAACTACCAGGCTCTTGCCGGTTGCCTCAACTGCGTTCAGGAAACCAACGAAGGACTTGGTCTTGATCTCGCCCATATCCAGGCCATCGATTACGATGATCTCGCCTGCTGCTGCCTTTGCAGACAGAGCGGACAGCATAGCCAGACGCTTGGTCTTCTTGGTCAGGCTGTAGTTGTAGGAACGGGGCTTCGGGCCGAGGGCAATACCACCATGGGTCCACTGCGGAGAGCGGATAGAACCCTGACGAGCACGGCCGGTGCCCTTCTGACGCCACGGCTTGATGCCGCCGCCACGAACCTCGGCGCGGGTCAGCGTGGACTGAGTGCCCTGACGCTGGTTAGCCAGATAATTCTTTACTGCAGCGTGTACAACGGTCATGTTCGGCTCGATACCGAAAACAGCCGCGTTCAGCTCCATCTCGCCGGTCTTCTTACCGGTCATATCAAAAACTGCTACTGTAGGCATGATTTGCTCCTCCTTCCCTTACTTTCTTGCGGAAGCCTTCTGCGGGTTCTTGCTGATGCCAGCCTCGCCCTTGGCAACCTTGTTGTTCTTAACGGTGTTCTTCAGCACTACGATGCCGCCCTTCGGGCCCGGAACTGCGCCGCAAACGGCGATCAGGTTAAGCTCAGCGTCAACCTTTACAACGTCCAGGTTCTGAACAGTAACCTGCTCAGCGCCCATGTGACCCGGCATCATCTTGCCCTTCATGATCTTGGACGGATCAGAGCAAGCGCCCATAGAACCCGCATGGCGGTGTACAGGGCCGGTACCGTGGGTTTCCTTCAGGCGGGATGCGTTGAAGCGCTTGATTACGCCAGCGTAGCCCTTGCCCTTGGAAGTGCCGGTAACGTCAACATAATCGCCGGTAACGAACATGTCAGCCTTAACAACATCGCCGAGCTGGAACGGAGTGCAGTCCTCAAAACGGAACTCCTTCAGGTACTTCTTCAGGGAGTCGCCAGCCTTCTTCAGGTGACCCTTCTGGGGCTTGTTCAGGCGAGCTTCCTTAACATCCTCAAAACCGAACTGTACAGCATTGTAGCCGTCCTTCTCTTCGGTCTTGAGCTGAGTTACAACGCAAGGACCTGCTTCGATTACGGTGCAGGGGATAACCTTGCCGTCAGCATTGAAGATCTGGGTCATACCGACCTTCTTGCCGATGATTGCTTTGTTCAGCATTTGTTTTTCCTCCTTAAAGGTTATTGGTTGACGGCATTTGACCGCCAACATGACCTCGCCGCGCGTGTCGCGGCAGGGCTTCAAACCGCCGGTGGGTTAATCCGGTCAGCTTGTTGACTTAAATTAGAGCTTAACCTCGAACTCGACGCCAGCCGGCAGGTCGAGAGTGGTCAGAGCCTCGATGGTAGCCTGATTCGGGTTGATGATGTCGATCAGGCGCTTGTGGGTGCGGCGCTCGAACTGCTCACGAGAATCCTTGTACTTGTGAACAGCACGCAGGATGGTAACGATCTGCTTCTCGGTCGGCAGCGGGATCGGGCCGGAAACCTTAGCGCCGTTGCGCTTAGCGGTCTCGATGATCTTCTCTGCGGACTGGTCGATCAGCTCGTGATCATACGCCTTCAGGCGAATGCGAATCTTCTGTGCGTTTGCCATTGTGGAATTTCCTCCTCGTATGTGTGCCATACATTAAATAATGTTTTGACTCGCTACGGAGAGAAACTGCAACTCCGCCGTGCGTATCACGCAACGGGCATGAAAATAACCGGGCGCACTGACTCCGCAGCGCAACAATCCGGTCACGATAAGAAACGTAAGTGGTTCAAACCATCGGCTTGACGGCGCACGCGCCGCGAGTCCCGAATTTACGCATGAACATTGCGTTTTTGCTGAATATCTGAATTCAGCTGATAGCAGTTATCTCAACCGCCCGATTGTCGGACCTACTCCACCGAAGTTACCTGCTCATAGCAGCAATCTCCGGTATCATCGCGTTTTAACTTGCTCTCGCAAGTTCTTATACATAGTACAATACTTTCGGAGAAAAGTCAAGTGTTTGCACAAAATTTTCAGCGATTTTTTGTTGAAATCGGAATTTTTCGCGTTATGCACAAAAACAGACCCGAAAACCCTCGTTTCAGGTCTGTTTTGCCCAATCTCAACCGGTAACAACCGCTAAGATCCACGAATCTGCATGGCTGTCGATCGTCAGATCGACCTTATCATAGGCAGTCACCGTGCAGCCCGCCCGTTCTACTATCTGCAGAGTCTTTTCGAGCGTTTCCATACTGTTGTCCAGCCGGAACCACGAAACGCCGTTCTCCTGCGCGAGCAGCTCACCATCAATATCCGGCAGGCTGCTGCCGCCGATGGCCACATAGCAGTACGCGGTGTGTGTGCCGTGCAGGCTTTGCGGGAGCGTGAGCACCGGACTGGTCTGCACCTGTACCGACTTCTCAATAATCGGCTCAGGCGCTGCGATCGACTGATCGTTGTCTGCATACTGCTCAGCATCAACGCCCGCATCGCTCTGCGCATTCGCCGCAGAGTCCTCGCCGGTGTCATTCTGTCCGCTGTATGCGCTGCCGTTCGTACTCTGCGAAGCCGTGCCGCTCTGCTGCACGCTTGAATTTGATGCTCCGCTGTCCGACGTATCGGTATTCCTCTGTACGGACTGCTCGATCTCATCCTGCATACCGCCGTTCATCGTGCAATCTCCTGCGTCCGCCGAAGCAGAATCCGCTGCCGCCGTACTGCCGCTGCCTACCGTACTGAACGCGGGCATCAGTCCGCCGCCGAGCACGACCAGTACGACAACCGCCGCAGCGGCCACCATCGTAAACGCCGGCAGACGGCGCATCGGCTTTTGCGGCGCAACCACCCGAACGGTTTCCTCCTGCCGCAGACGTTCCATAATGCTGTCATGCAGTCCGGTCGGCGGCTCGGTTTCGTCCACCGCCAGCATACTGTGCATCTGCTCCAGATCCTCTTTCAGCGCGGCGCACGATGGGCACTCTGCCAGATGCTCTTCCAGCTTTTGCTTTTCGGAATCGGTCAGGGTTCCGTCCACACTGTTTGAGCAAAGCTGTTCAAAATATTCCTCCTCATTCATGCTCCTCGCCTCCTTCCATATCTTTAGACGAAGGCAAATGAAAAAGGTTCCCTCGTTTGAGTAAAATTTTGCGTAAAGCGATGCGTGCGCGTGACAGCCGAGACTTTACCGTGCCTTCGCTGACCTCGAGTATCTCGGCGATCTCGGTGTAGCTCATGCCGGAAACGTCCCGCAGCAGGACGATTCTGCGGTGCTCGTCGCTTACTTCATCGAGCGCGGCGGCAAGCTCACGTCCCAGCTCGCTGTTCTCCAGGTGCTCCTCGGGAGATGGAGCCGCATCCGGAAGCGGCAGTTCGCGTTCCTCGTCATCCTCTCCCTGCACAAGCGGCTGCGTCGGCGGCTGGCTCTGCTTATGCCGCGCGTAATCGACGCACTGGTTCATCGTGATGCGGAACAGCCAGGTCGCAAAGCCGCTGTCCCCGCGGAAGTCCTTCATCGAACGCCATGCCCGAAGGAAAACCTCCTGCGTGATATCTGCGGCATCCTCCGGCGAGCCGGACGAGCGCAGCGCGATGGCATACACGCGCTTTTCGTAGCGCGTCACCAACTCCTCAAAGGCGGAAAGCTCGCCGCGCCGCGCCTGCGCCACAATATGCTTGTCATCCACTGCGTCTCCCCTCCCTTTCTCTTACCTTATTATTATACATTCTCCTTCGCCGAAACGAAGGCTTTCAGTTCGTCTGCGATTTCATACAGGTCACTCAGCTTGGTGAGTGCGCAAATGCGGTTCTTGAACATCTTGACACCGTTTTCCCGCTTGAGATAGCAGTTAACGTGTCGGCGTGCCTCAAGCATGGCGATATGCTCGCCCTTCTGCTCGGCGGCAAGCTCAATCTGCCGCACGGCCGTGTCAATGCGCTCCGCAAACGGCGGCAGCGCCGGACAGATGCCGGTCTCGAGCAGTGCATTCGCCCGCTCGAACAGCCACGGATCACCGAGCGAACCTCGCCCGATCATCACGCCGTCCGCGCCGGTGTGCGCGAGAATGCGGACCGCGTCCTCGGGCTCGGCCACATCTCCGTTGGCGAACACCGGAATGCAAACCGCCTGCTTGACTTCACGAATCGCATCCCAGTCGGCGGTGCCGCTGTACTGCTGCGAGCGCGTGCGTCCGTGCAGCGTGATTGCTGCCGCGCCGGACTGCTCAGCCATTCTGGCAAATTCCACACAGTTGACGCTCTTTTCATCCCAGCCCTTGCGGAACTTGACCGTTACCGGCACATCGACCGCGTTTACGACCGCTGCGATCACCTTGGATGCCAGCTCCGGCTCCTTCATCAGCGCGGAGCCGTCACCGTTGTTTACGATCTTCGGCGCCGGACAGCCCATGTTGATGTCGATGATATCACAGCCGGATTTCTCCAGTGCCAGTTTTGCGCCTTCGGCCATCGTGTCCGGCTCGTGCCCGAAGATCTGGGCAGCCGCCGGATGCTCGTCCGCACCGAGTTCAAGCAGACGCGGCGTTTTCTTATCCTGATAGCACAGCGCCTTTGCGGAGACCATTTCGGTCACGGTCAGCGCCGCGCCGTGCTCCCGGCAGATATGGCGGAATGCAAGATCGGTCACGCCTGCCATCGGTGCAAGCGCCAGTTTTCCGTTGATTGTTACGTTGCCGATCTGCATATCGTTCCTCCGTCTTATACATTATATAACGGTGTATATTTTACCATAACACGACTGCAAATGCAACTTATAGAATGGATTCACCCATTTTCCGACCGAAGAACGCAAAAACAGGGTAAATCCGAGGATTTACCCTGTCGATATATTCGGTTACATTACCATGCTGAGGATCTTCTCGCTGAAGAAATAGCCGAACGAGATCAGTGCGGTATTCCACACGGCAATGCCTGCCGCAGACCAGCCGACGAACCACTTGACCGGCATGCGGAGCAGTCCGGCCGGAATGGAAACAATGGTGCGGATACACGGGATCACGCGGATAATCGCCAGTCCGCGCCCATGCTGTGCGTCGATAAATTCGTGGCATTTACGCACGAGCGACTTAAATTTCTTGCTCCTGCCGAACAGCTTCTCCATCACCGGTTCGCCGCCCCAGTAGCACACGGCGTAGATGACCAGACTGCCGAGCACACCGGCGATCACGCTCAGAAAAACCGTCAGCGGCAGCGATAGCTCGCTCCGGGCAATCAGCACACCGACGCACGGCATGATAACGCCTGCCGGAAATCCGGGCAGGTTCATATATTCGCAGAAAACCACGGCACAGACCAGGATCAGTCCGTACTGGTTGAACAGCTGAAAAAAGGTTTCGGCCGTCATAATAGCCGCCTCCGTTTGATCTATAGTAGGCGAAAACCGAAATTTCCGTCTGTATACTATAGTATACCAACCAAAACCGGAGGGTACAAGAGAACGGCCGCTCATTTTATAATCTGTTTACAAAACGAGCGCCGTCAGCGCCCATATAGTGCCGATGAGCAGTGCGCCTGTGCAGAATCCGGCCAGCAGAGAAAGACCGTCCGCCTTTCTTCTCGACCGCCGTCTGCGCGGCAGATAGCTGTTTGCGATGCGGCAGGCCTCGCGCACCATGTCGCCGCGCGGCGCATTGTAGTCCCGCACAAGGAAAATAGCCTGCTCGAACAATTCCGGCTGCTCCGGCTTGACGACAATGACGCGGCGGCTGACGCCTCGTACCATACAGATTCCTCCTCTCTTTGTTCCATCATTCCCCTCTTTCGTGATTTTATACCAGTCTCATTCCAGCTTTTCGATTTTCATGACCATTACCGTTCGGTCGTCATCATGTCCGCGGCCTTTCGCCTCGTTCACAAGATGTGCCGCGATCTCCTTTGGGCTGTCGCCTGCATGCGCGATAAGCAGCTGCCGCACCCATTTATCGTCCGTGCCGTCGGTCACGCCGTCCGAGAGCAGAACCACAATGTCGCCGTCGTTCATCTGCAGCGGCACGGCGTCGCCAAGCTCGTCCTCCTCCGCCAGACCGATGGGCAGCGCCGTGCCCGGCAGGATAGTCCACCGGCCGTTCAGCCGCATGTAGGTCGGTGCGGCGCCGCACTTGAGGTTTTCTGCGCGTCCGCTGAACAGGTCGAGCGTGAATGCGTCCAGTGTGGTGAAGCGCATGCCGTCTGACCGCAGGCGCAGCGCCGGAGAGACCGCGTGCAGCGCGTCTCCGACCGAAATGCCTGCACGCAGGAACCGCTCGAGCGAGGTGATGAGCATGCGGCTGTCCCGCGACGCGGCGGCACCCGAGCCCATGCCGTCCGACAGGAGCAGGCATGCCGTTCCGGTGTCGGTGAGAAAGTAGCACGCGTTGTCGCCCGAGACCGACGCGCCCTCCTTCTGCTGACGGCCGATGCCGACCACCGCACGGTACGGCGCCCGCTCGTGCATCTCAACGTGGATGCCCTGGCTGCCCTTTTTCTTCTCCGGAGCAGTCAACGTCACGCCCAGCAGCGCGGACAGACCGGCTGAAAAGCCGTCCCCCTGCTTCATGATATCGTCAATGCCCTCGCCGTATAACTCAACGGTCAGCCTGCCCTGCGAATCCCGCACCGCGCACACGCGGTCGATCCATCCGAACGCTGCCGCGTACCGGCGCACCTGCCGTTCCATCAGCGGCTGCGCCGTTTCATCCTGCGTGACCTCCGCGCCAAGCTGCCGAAGAATGTCCGTAATGCCTGCGTATTGCCTGGCAAGCAGGCTCTGGTTTTCCTCCTGCTGCCGCCGAAGGCTTTCGCGCTCACGCAGCGCAAACAGCGCACTGTTGATGGCGCGCATCAGCTCGGGCAGGTGCGCACACCGTGCCGCAAAATGATAGGGAAAATCGCTCATTTCCGCTCGTCCGCGCTGCAGCATCGGCTGGGTCACATCATTGAGAGCCGCCAGCGTGCTCACATAGTCCCGCTGCCAGCACTGCGTACACAGCATGCAGTCTTTGCAGACATGGTCGCTCGCGTAGTCGAATACCGACCGAATGTTCCGGTCTCCGGCGGCTTTGCCCTCGCTGACGCCGTGCAGCATAGCAAGGTACAGCTCGTAGAACGCCTGCGCCGCCTCGGTCGCACAGGTACCCGCCAGCCGCCGCACGCGCTGACTGGCGGCTTCGCCCATCAGAGTATCCGGCAGCAGGCTGCGCCGGATAGCCTCCCACACGAAGGGCGGCAGCGCCGCAAACATGAGGACCGCGCAGAACAGCTCTGTGAGCAGCGGAATGAACAGCGGATGCTCCACGCCGAGCATAGCCGCGCACAGTCCGCCGCCGAGCGCACAGACCGAAAACCAGCCGCGGCCGCTGTCGTGAAACAGTCCGGCAACGAGCGCACACAGACCGTAGCAGCAGGTGAACAAGGCTCCGTAGCCGATGTTGAGATCCATTGCCGCGCCGAACGCGACACCGGCTGCCGCGCCCGCCGCCGGTCCGCCGAGATACGCCGCCGCCAGCACGAGCAGCAGCGCCCCCGCTCTCGCGGGAGCGAACACACCGAACAGATTGATACCCGAAAGCGATAAAAGCACGGTCGCGGTCAGCACCAAAAGCGTTACCGGTCTGCGCCAGTCGTTTTCGTCGCGCGGCGGTGCGAAGGCCGCGCCGTACATCCAGCACACGCCGAACGTGATGCCCTGTACGAGCAGGAATGTCAGCACCGCCGGTGCGGTCAGCTCTGCACCGAGCGGCAGGAACACGAATGTACACGCCGCGCTTGCAA
The DNA here is from genome assembly GCF_003474415.1 of Butyricicoccus sp. AM05-1. Classification (NCBI taxonomy): domain Bacteria; kingdom Bacillati; phylum Bacillota; class Clostridia; order Eubacteriales; family Butyricicoccaceae; genus Butyricicoccus; species Butyricicoccus sp. AM05-1. Next base: position 26,930 of record NZ_QUDG01000002.1, read on the forward strand.
ACGTCGCCACACAGGGCGCAAACCACCGCTCGGACATCACCCGCAGACCGGCGCACACGCTCATCACGCACAGCACCAGCAGCGCTGCCGCGGCGTAAATGCCGCCGTGGAATCCGTCGCCGCGCAGCATAACGCCGCACACCAGACCGCCGAGCGCGGAAAGTCCCGCTCCTCGAGCCATCAAGGCCGCCGCCATCGCCAGTCCGAACGGCATGTACCCGCCGAGGATGGTTCCCTGTGCCAACACCGCACACAGCACGAATCGCTGTGCGCCTGTGATGAGCGTCCGCAGATGCTCCTGTTTCCATAATCCGGCAGCCCATGCTGCCGCATGCCCGATCCGCACCGGTATCGACGCGGACCGCCTTGCCCTTTGTTTATCCATTTCGTTACGCCTCCCTTGCTGTTTTCCCAGTATATCCCAACGCAGGCGTGCCGCTTGGCGGGAAATAACAGCGGAAATTGCGTTTTGAAAAAAATTAAGCGCATATTCCAACTTTCGAGCGCGTAAAACGACGGCAAAGTGCGGAAAGCGGCTCTTTTGCCGCAGAAGCCCAACCGATAGACCGCCGCCGGCGGTTTTTCTGTTTCTGCGCACAAAAAAGAACCCGAAATCTTCGTTTCGGGTTCTGATTCTGCAGGTTTCGAGCAGAAAGCACTTATTCTAATTCAAACGCTCCGGTATAGAGCTGATAATACTTGCCGTGTTCCGCAATCAGCTGCTCATGATTGCCGCGCTCGATGATATGGCCGAGCTGCAGCACCATAATAACGTCTGCGTTTTGAATCGTGGACAGGCGGTGCGCGATAACGAACACCGTACGTCCGTACATGAGGCCGTCCATGCCGGCCTGCACGATGGACTCCGTGCGGGTATCAATCGAGCTGGTCGCCTCATCGAGAATCATAACCGGCGGATCGGCAACAGCCGCACGCGCGATGGAAAGCAGCTGACACTGGCCCTGCGACAGACTGCCGCCGTCGCCGTCGATGACGGTATCGTAGCCGTCCGGCAGTCGGCGGATGAAGTCGTCCGCATTGGCAAGCTGCGCCGCTGCCTCGACCTCCTCATCGGTCGCGTCAAGGCGGCCGTAGCGGATATTATCGCGAATGGTGCCGGTAAACAGGTTGGTATCCTGCAGCACGATGCCGAGCGAGCGGCGGAGATCGGCCTTTTTGATCTTGTTGATGTTGATGCCGTCGTAGCGGATCTTGCCGTCCGCGAGGTCGTAGAAACGGTTGATCAGGTTGGTGATGGTCGTTTTGCCCGCGCCGGTTGCACCGACGAACGCGACCTTCTGACCGGGCTCGGCGTACAGCGTGATGTCGTGCAGAACGATCTTATCCGGGTTATAACCGAAATCCACATCGAAGAAGCGGACATCGCCGCGGACCTGCGTATAGGTGGTGGTGCCGTCCTCGTGCGGGTGCTTCCACGCCCAGATGTTGGTCTTTTCCGGGGTTTCAACGAGTTCGCCGTTCTTGTCGTACTTGGCGTTGACGAGAGTAACGTAGCCGTTGTCTACCTCAGGCTCCTCGTCCATCAGCTCAAAGATACGCTCAGCACCGGCGAGCGCCATAACAATGGAGTTGAACTGCTGCGAGATCTGCGTTACCGGCTGGGTGAACGACTTGGTCAGCTGCAGGAAGGACGCGATAACGCCGATGGTGATGCTGTTTCCGACCACGCCGGACAGCGCCAGCGCACCGCCGACGACCGCGACCAGAACGTACAGCAGGTTGCCGATGTTCATCATGATCGGCATGAGGATGTTTGCGAAGGTATTCGCGCTCGCAGCATTCTCGCGCAGCTCATCGTTGAGCGCATCGAACTGCTCCTTGCACTTTTCCTCGTGGCAGAACACCTTGATGACCTTCTGACCGTTGATCATCTCCTCGATATAGCCGTTGACCCTGCCGAGCGACTTCTGCTGCTCGAGGAAGTACTTCGCGGACTGACCGCCCAGTTTCTTTACCACCTTGAGCATGACGCACACGCCGAGCAGTACGAACAGCGTCAGCCATACATTCGTCACCAGCATGCCGATGAACACCGAGATAATGGTCATCGCTGAGGAAAACATCTGCGGCACGGACTGGCTGAGCATCTGCTGCAGCGTATCGGTATCGTTGGTGAAATGGCTCATCAGATCGCCGTGGGTATGCGTATCGAAGTAGCGAATCGGCAGCTTCTGCATGTGCGCGAACATCTCGTCACGCACCTTTTTGAGCACACCCTGCGAAATGCTGACCATCAGCCAGTTGTAGACAAACGTAGTCGCAATGCCGATGAGATAGATCACCGCCATGCTTATCAGCGCATGCAGCAGGCCGGTAAACACCGGAGCTGCCTGCAGCAGCAGCGGAGAAATATAGTCGTCGATCAGGCTTTTGAGGAACATAGAGCCTGCCACGTTTGCCACAGCCGACAGCAGAATGCAGATCAGTACAACCACAAACTGTACGCCGTAACCCCTCTGAATGTATTTCATAAGACGTCCGAGCGTCTTTTTCGGATTTTTGCTACGCTTGCCGCCCATCATGCCTCTGCGGCCGCCGGGTCCGCGCATCTGAGGTCTTGCCATTATTCCTCACCGCCCTTTCTGTTCTGCTGGTTGTAGATTTCCTGATAGATCGTGTTGGCTGCGAGCAGCTCATCGTGCGTGCCGACAGCCTGCACGGTGCCGCCGTCGAGAATGACGATCTGATCTGCATCCTGCACAGAGGAAACACGCTGTGCAATGATAATCTTGGTCGTGTCCGGGATCTCCTCCGCGAATGCCTTGCGGATAAGCGCATCCGTCTTGGTATCGACCGCACTGGTCGAGTCATCAAGAATGAGGATCTTCGGCTTTTTCAGCAGCGCACGCGCAATGCACAGGCGCTGCTTCTGACCGCCGGAGACATTTGAGCCGCCCTGCTCAATGTGGGTGTCATACTGATCCGGCATCTGCTGGATGAATTCATCCGCCTGTGCCAGACGGCATACGCGCTCGAGCTCCGCATCCGAGGCGTTTTCGTCACCCCAGCGAAGGTTTTCCTTGATCGTGCCGGAAAACAGCACGTTCTTCTGGAGCACCATGGCAACCTGATCGCGCAGCGCCTCGATATCGTAATCGCGGACATCCACACCGCCGACCTTGACCGTGCCGTGCGTGGTATCGTACAGGCGCGGAATCAGCTGCACGAGCGTAGACTTCGCGGAACCGGTGCCGCCGAGAATGCCGACGGTCTGACCGGCCTTGATATGCAGGCTGACGTTTTTGAGCGCCAGCTTGCGCTCATCGCCCTTGTAGCTGAAGGAAACGTCGTCAAACTCGATCGCGCCGTCCTTGACCTCGTGAATCGGGTTTGCGGGATTGTGCAGGTCGGACTGCTCATCGAGGATTTCGGCAACACGCTCTGCACTTGCCTTGGCCATGGTAATCATAACGAAAACCATCGCTACCATCATCAGACTCATCAGGATCTGCATCGCGTAGGAGAACATGCTGGTCAGCTCGCCGGTGGTCATCGAGCCGCCGACGATCAGACGCGCGCCGAACCACGAAATGAGCAGCATGCACGCGTACATGCAGAACTGCATCAGCGGCATAACGCCTGCCATGGTCTTCTGCGCCTTGGAGAACGTGCGGTACAGCATGCCGGAAACGCCCTCGAACTTTTCAGTCTCGTGGTCCTCACGAACGTAGGTCTTAACAACGCGGATGCCGCGCACATTTTCCTGTACAACTGTGTTCATGCGGTCGTAGATTTTGAATGCGCGCTCAAAGACCGGGCCGACGACCTTCATCAGGATGCCCATACCGATTGCCAGAATCGGCAGTACCGCGAGGAATACGAGCGCCATCCTGCTGTTGATCTTCATCGCCATGAACAGCGCAAAGACCAGCATGACCGGGCAGCGCACCGCAATGCGGGTGCACATCTGAAAGGCGTTCTGTACGTTGGTAACATCGGTGGTCAGACGGGTGACGATCGAACCGGTGGAGAACTTATCAATGTTGGAAAACGAGAAATTCTGCACATTGTAGTACATATCGTGACGCAGATTGCGGGCAAAGCCGGTTGAGGCTCTCGCCGCAAAGGTGCCGGCCGCCGCGCCGAACACCAGCGCGAGCATGGCGCACAGCACAAGGATGATGCCGTATTTCCAAATGGCGGCCATATCCTGCCCGTCAATGCCCTTGTCGATCAGCAGCGCCATAACCATCGGAATGATGACCTCCATCACGACCTCAAGCACAACGAAAAACGGCGTGAGCAGTGCGTCCTTTTTGAACTCACGCACACTTTTCAGCAGTCGTTTTATCATTATTTCTGTCCCTCCCTGCACATATTGCATTGGTACTGCTCCAGATTGGAGCGGATTTTTTCACAGACCGCAAACCAGCCCTTCAGCTCGTCCTCGGTGATGCCCTGCCGCAGAAGCTGCTCCATCTGCTTCATGCGCTCGCCAATGCGCTTATCCATTGCACGCGCCTGCTCGGTCAGCACCAGACGTTTCAGGCGGCCGTCATGCTCCACCGGCTCACGGCGGATAATACCGTGCTGCTCCATCAGCTGCAGTATGCCTGTTGCGGTCGAGCGGCGCATCTGGAATGCGTTTTCCAGATCCTTCTGGAATATATCGCCCTGCTTTTCGTGTATGATCAGGTGATGGACGATCATCGCCTGCATGCCGGTCACATTCGCTGCATTCGCAGTCTTTTCGGTCATACACGCCATCTGCCGCCGAAGCAGATTATGCAGCATGCCGATTTCTGCACCGATGCGGTCGTTCGAGTGACCGCAGCATGCATTATGGTCGCAACAATCCATTGTTAGCCTCCTTACTGTTAGCTTGCTAACATATTATACACCGTCATTCGGCAATGTCAACGAGTTTCACGAAATGTTCACATTTCGGGGAGTGGTCGCTTACGAAGCGAGAGGAATCTCACCTGCCCGGCGGGGGGCGCCGTACCCACGGCGGGGGCAAGAGGGTAGACACCAATGGTTTCTACCCTCTTAACTCCCACTTCCTTTTGTTTCTTAACCTGACGCATACCAGAGAACGGCGACCGCTTCGAAAAATATGAGAACGGCAGTCGGATTACTCTGCCGTAGGGGCGCACAGTGTGCGCCCATTTCTCGACATATTCGCAGTTCACAGATAACGTACTGCTACACATGCGGCCTGCTCTCCGCAGGCGCGACATACCTGTGTCGCGCAATTCGTTGGTCTGGTGGCTACAGACGGCACCTGCGAGTTCAATTTGATAATGAATGTTTACCGTAGGGTGCGCCGACCTCGGCGCACCGTGCTATCCGGCTGGCACTCAATAAAAATGAAAAAATGGAGAATGCCCTACCTCGGGGTTCATTCTCCATTCCGACTCGCTAAGAGCCGCCCTATGGGCGGTTGCTCGCTGGACGCCCACTGCGGTGGGTGTCTCCATTTTCAATTTTCCATTATTTCGCCTGATATGTCGGTTTGAGAAACATTTCTTCAAGATATTGCTTGCCGGTTTGGGTTCGGAACACGCGGTCTTTCGCGGTTTTACACTGCTCTGCCGTCATGCCGTCCTCGTAGGCGTTGACGAGGAAATCCGCTTCGAGCAGAATACGAAAATCTTTTTCCTCTCCGGCGGTATAGGTATGGTGATGCGCGATGAGCCACTGCACGCGCTCGCTTTCCTGCTCATCCGCGCCGCACTGCCGCAGCATGGGTGCCGCGACCGCCGGACCTTCCATCTCCTGCCAATGCCCGCCGTTCGAGCCGTGCTTCCGTTCAGCTTCATGGATGCCGATATCGTGCAGGACTGCTGCGGCTTCCAGTACATTCTGCGTATGCTCATCCAGACCTTCCCTGCGCCCGAGCAGACGGCTGTATGCGTATACCTTTATAAAGTGCTGAATCCGTTTTGCGTCGCCTGCGTCGTATGCGATAGCGAGCGCGGTCAGCTTTTCGATGTCGATCATGCGTGTCACTCCTTTGGCGCAAGCATAGCACCGCACGACCGGATTTGTCAAGTCAGGGTAATACCACATAATTGAACAAGAGCGATTTACGAGTAAATTTTGCGGTCTGACTAGGCGTGATTTTGCGGTAATACTTTGTGTATTACCGTGAAAGCACAACGACGTCAGAGCACAAAATTTCCGTAAAGCGCCGCAGTTTAATTGTGCGGTGTTACCCTAATCCTGTCCAGCCGTATTTCGTCATATCCACGCGGCCGTCCTCGGTGAACTCGATGCCGTCCGCTTCGAGCAGTGCGCGCTGGATATCCGCGCCGCCGAACGCAAACGCCGGTGACGTTCGTCCGTCTTTCGTCACCACGCGGTAGCATGGAATACCCTCCGGATCGGGATTGGCATGCAGCGCATAGCCGACTACGCGCGCCCATCTCGGGTTGCCCGCGAGCAGCGCGACCTGCCCATAACTGGCCACCGTTCCGCGCGGAATTTTCTTCACCACTGCATATATACGTTCAAAGCTGTTTGCCATGGCTGTTGCCTCCTTCTTTTACTTTATTATATCAAGTCAGATTGCCAATATCCATAGGTTTTTCAGCCTAAAAAACTGTATAATTTTATCACGCTAAAGTATTGCATATACAAAAAAATTGCTATATAATAAAACCGTCACCAAATATAAAAGCATTCCACTCGGATTACTTACGAAAGTTAAGCGAGTGGTATAGAATGTAAGGAGGACAATAAAAATGGCACTTACCAATTCTTATCTGCAGGGCGTGTACGAAACCGTACAGAAGCGCAACCCGAATGAGCCGGAGTTCCAGCAGGCAGTTTACGAGGTTCTTGAGAGCCTTGAGCCGGTTGTTGAAGCTCGTCCGGAGCTCGAGAAGAACGGCATCATGGAGCGCATCGTAGAGCCGGAGCGCATGTTCATGTTCCGTGTACCGTGGGTTGACGATCAGGGCAAGGTTCAGGTTAACCGCGGCTTCCGCGTACAGTTCAACTCCGCAATCGGCCCCTACAAGGGCGGTCTGCGTCTGCACCCCTCTGTTAACGCATCCGTTATCAAGTTCCTCGGCTTTGAGCAGTGCTTCAAGAACAGCCTGACCACTCTGCCGATGGGCGGCGGCAAGGGCGGCTCCGACTTCGACCCGAAGGGCAAGTCCGATGCTGAGATCATGCGTTTCTGCCAGTCCTTCATGACCGAGCTGTGCAAGCACATCGGTCAGTTCACCGACGTACCGGCAGGCGATATCGGTGTTGGCGGCCGTGAGATCGGCTTTATGTTCGGCCAGTACAAGCGTCTGCGCAACGAGTACACCGGCGTGCTGACCGGTAAGGGTCTGTCCTACGGCGGTTCTCTGGCACGCACGCAGGCAACCGGCTACGGCCTGTGCTACTACATGAAGGAAATGCTCGCATACAAGGGCACTTCGTTCGAGGGCAAGACCGTTGCAATCTCCGGTTCCGGCAACGTAGCAATCTATGCCTGCGAGAAGGCTACCCAGCTGGGCGCTAAGGTTGTTACCATGTCCGACTCCAACGGCTTCATCTACGATCCGAACGGCATCAATCTGGATGTTGTTAAGGACATCAAGGAAGTTAAGCGCGGCCGCATCAAGGAGTATGCTGAGCGCGTTGCAGGCAGCACCTACACCGAGGGTCAGCGTCCGTGGGGCGTAAAGTGCGACATCGCTCTGCCGTGCGCAACCCAGAACGAGCTGAACGAGGAGAACGCCAAGGCTCTGATCGCCAACGGCTGCAAGTTCGTAGCTGAGGGCGCTAACATGCCGTCCACCCCGGAGGCTGTTGCAGCATTCCAGGCAGCCGGCGTATTCTTCGGCCCGGCAAAGGCTGCTAACGCAGGCGGCGTAGCTACCTCCGGTCTGGAAATGAGCCAGAACTCCCTGCGTCTGTCCTGGACCTTCGAGGAAGTTGACCAGCGTCTGCACGACATCATGGTTAACATCTTCCACACCTGCATCACTGCAGCTGAGAAGTACGGCCACAAGGACAATCTTGTTATGGGCGCTAACATCGGCGGCTTCGAGAAGATTGCTGACGCTATGCTGGCTCAGGGCGTATGCTGATTTTCGATTGAAAGGGCACAGCCCTTTCAATCGAGGGACGCCCTTGACAGGCGCTGCCTGTAAGGGCTACCGCAATAAAAGAGCACCGGAATTTCGATTCCGGTGCTCTTTTATTGTTTGCTAAAAATGACCCGGCAAAGTATCAAACCATACGATATCGCTTAACCGTAGGGTGCGCCGACTCGGCGCACCGTTGCAGACCATTTGCAGATATACAGCCGTAGGGGCGAACATTGTTCGCCCAGAACACGTTCAATTTTACATTGCATGGGAGCACACTGTGCTCCCCTACGGGATAACATGTACCAATCGTTTAATTCGGTGCGCCGAGTCCATCCCCCCCGGGCACCTTATCACACACCATCGAAAAAGACCGCCGTAAGGCGGTCTTTTAGCTTATGCGTTTTCGGAAAAGTCTGCCAGACGCAGGTTCTCGTTATGGTCGGTTGCGTAGGTGATATTCCACGGCGAGGTGAACAGCAGCAGGCTGTTGCCCTTGAGATCCTCGACGATCTTAGTATCGCTCGTGAGCTGGAGCTTCTTAATATCGAAGTCCTCCTCGTCATTCTCAACCCAGCGAACGTGCTCATACGGCAGGTTTTCGCGGATGATCTCAACGTTATACTCGTTCTTCAAACGGTACTCGAGCACCTCAAACTGCAGCACGCCGACAACGCCGACGATAACCGATTCCATACCGGCATTCGGCTCGCGGAAGATCTGGATGGCGCCCTCCTGTGCGATCTGCTCGACACCCTTGACGAACTGCTTGCGCTTGAGCGTGTCCTTCTGACGGACAACGGCAAACAGCTCGGGTGCGAACGTCGGGATGCCGGAGAACACGCACTTATGCTTGGGATCGCACACGGTATCACCGATGGAGAACACGCCCGGATCGAAAATACCGATAATATCGCCCGCATACGCCTCATCGACAATGGAGCGGTCCTGTGCCATCAGCTGCTGCGGTGCGGCAAGCACCATCTTCTTGCCGGACTGAACGTGCAGCACGTCCTGACCGCGCTCAAACTTGCCGGAGCAAATACGCATGAACGCAACACGGTCGCGGTGCGCCTTGTTCATGTTCGCCTGAATCTTGAACACAAACGCGGAGAAATGCGGGTCGAACGGGTCGATCACACCGATGTCAGCGGTACGCGCGGTCGGCGGCGGCGTCATCTGCAGGAACTTTTTCAGGAACGGCTCAACGCCGAAGTTAGTCAGCGCGGAACCGAAGAACACCGGCGACAGCTTGCCCTCGTGCACAGCCTTGAGATCAAACTCGTCGCCTGCACCGGAGAGCAGCTCCACATCGTCGATCAGCGTCTGGTACTGATCCTCGGGCAGCAGTCCCTCGAGGATCGGATCGTCGATCGACAGGCGCCGCGCCTTGACCTCGTGGCGGAAATCCGCGCCCTCAAACGCGATAACCTCATCGTCCATGCGGTCGTACACGCCCTTGAAGCGCTTGCCCGAGCCGATCGGCCAGTTTACCGCATAGGTGCCGATGCCCAGCTCGTTCTCGATGTCCTCGAGCAGCTCGTACGGGTCGCGTGCCTCACGGTCCATCTTGTTGATAAAGGTGAAGATGGGCACACCGCGCATCGCACAAACCTTAAACAGCTTGCGGGTCTGTGCCTCGACGCCCTTGGAGGCGTCAATGACCATCACCGCCGAGTCAGCCGCCATCAGCGTGCGGTAGGTATCCTCCGAGAAGTCCTGATGACCCGGGGTATCCAGAATGTTGATGCACTTACCCTCATAGCGGAACTGCAGCACCGAGGACGTTACCGAAATACCGCGCTGCTTCTCGATCTCCATCCAGTCGGAAACCGCATGACGGCTGTTTTTCTTGCCCTTGACCATGCCGGCCTCCTGAATGGCTCCGCCGTAGAGCAAAAACTTCTCTGTGATGGTGGTTTTACCGGCGTCAGGGTGCGAAATGATTGCAAATGTGCGCCGATTTTCAATTTCTTTTTTCAGGTCTGCCACAGACTTTTTCCTCCCGATCTATCAAAAATCTAATATTGTTGTAGAATGTACACAGAATGTTCACAATTCACCAGTATTATAAATGACGTGGAAAGCGTAAGATCCCCCCACATGTTCTTGCTTTCTACTCTCTATCCTACCTTTTATTGCGGGAGCAGCTGGACGAAAGTTCGGCTGTTCCTGTTTTTTTGCCTTTTTTAAAGGTAAAATGAGAGTTGACGTTGTAAATTCTATTCAGCACCATCTATCCGGTGCACACGATCCGCGAAGCGGTACGCTGTCACCGGGCACGCCTATACGCTAACAAGTACAATCTTGTCATAAACAACGCTGCCGAGCACAGCAACCAACCAAATCTTTGGGCGGCACTGCCATCCTCCAGAGGACCCTCTCTTGCCCTTTGGGCAATTCACCTTGTGCCGCCCTCTGCGTAGAGTTGCCCATATGTGTAGTAGTAAACTATCTGACACTGCGTACAGGCAGAGACATGGGCGCACACTGTGCGCCCCTACGGTAGAAAAGCTCCTCTGCCGTTCCCCTTTTCGAAGCAGTCGCCGGTCTCTGATTTGCGTCAGGCTATCTTAGGAAAGGGGTGAAAATCAGAGGGCGGAAACCTTGGTGTCTACCCTCTTGTACGCCTGCCGCGAAGGCAAGAACCGCAGCATACTGCGGCACCAATTTCCGTCAAACACAAACCTTACAAGGCTGCAAAGGAGCCATCACAGCTCCTTTCGACCCTCCAGTGCACGGGTCAGCGTCACCTCATCAACAAACTCCAGATGCCCGCCAACCGGAATACCATACGCCAGCCGCGTAATCTTGATGCCGAACGGCTGCAGCAGCCGCGAAATGTACATCGCCGTGGCTTCGCCCTCGGTGTCCGGATTGGTGGCGAGGATAACCTCCTCGGTCTCCTCCTCCGCCACGCGCTTGACCAGCTCGCGGATACGGATGTCGTCCGGTCCGACGTGCCCCATCGGAGACAGCGTGCCGTGCAGCACATGATACAGACCCTTGTACTCCTTCGTGCGCTCGAACGCGATTACATCGCGCGGCTCTGCCACCACGCAGATCACCTTCTGGTTGCGCGTCTTGTCCGAGCAGATCGGACAGATCTCGCTGTCCGTCAGATTCTGACAGCGCTTGCAGGTGAACGTCTTGGCTTTTGCTTCACGGATGGCATCCGCAAACCGCTCGGCATCCTCTTTCGGCAGGTCGAGCACATGAAACGCCAGCCGCTGTGCGGTCTTCTGGCCGATGCCCGGGAGCTTTGCAAACTCCTCGATCAGCCGTTCGACCGGCGGTGCAAAAAGCTCCATTACAGCAGACCGCCCAGACCGCCGCCAATGCCGCCCGTAATCGCGGACATCTGGCTCTGCGACTTGTCGGAAGCCGCCTTGAGCGCCTCGTTGACCGCTGCAACGACCAGATCCTGCAGCATGTCGATATCGTCCGGATCAACAACGTCCGGCTTGATCTCAATGCTCTTGAGCGTGGAAGTGCCGGTTACAGTCGCGGTAACCATGCCGCCGCCTGCCGTGCCGGTGGATTCCATCAGCGCGATCTCCTCCTGCGCCTTGAGCATGCTCTCCTGCATCTTCTGTGCCTGCTTCATCATCGCCTGCATGTTCATGCCGCCGCCGAAGCCGCCGAAACCCTTACCCTTTGCCATAATAAATGTCCTCCTTAAAGCTGTTTCACTTGAATATCCATTGATTTAGCGCGGTCGATCAGTTCATCGACTGCGATATTTTTTTTCACACCAAGCTCCTCGCCCGCTTCGCGCACCTTGACCTTGATGGGTGCGCCGTTCAGCTTGGCCGCCTGCTCCCGGATGACCGAAATGGTCGGCTCCTTTGCCGCGAGAAGAGCCGTCATTTTGTCCTCGCAGAGAATGACGAGCGCGTTGTCCTCGAGCACGCCTTTCGCGCTCAGCTTGATACAGGTGTGCGCGCCGATGTTGATTTTGTTGGTCAGCGCCTTGAGCAGCGGCTGCCAGTGCTGCCACAGCGTCCGTTCCGGCTTGGGCGGTGCCGGTGCCGACTCCTCCTCGCTTACCCAGTCAGGCGCATCCTCGTCACCCGGAAGCGGCGGTGCATCATCGTCACTCGGCGGAGGCGGCACATCGCCTGCCTGCTGCGCGGCTGCTGCGGGCACCATCTGCACCGGAACGCCGTTCTTCAGCTTTTCCTCGAGCGCCTCCACGCGCCCGCCGAGTGTATCGTAATTATCCGCGCCCAGACTGCACAGCCGCACCGCGCACAGCTCCGCCTCCACGCGGCGGTTGGCTGCCGTGCGCATATGGTCGAGCGAATCGCTGATAATGCGGCTCCACGCGATGAGCGTGGACGACGCCAGACCGTCACACAGCGCCTGCAGCGTCTTTACGCTGTACGCGGGAGAAATAAGCGCGGAAACGTCGGTCTTGCTGGTCTTGACCAGCAGTGCATCGCGGATCAGGCCAAGCATCTGGTCGTACACAGACGCTAAATCACGGCCTGCGTTATAATATTCGTCCAGCAGGCCGACTGCCGCCGCCAGATCACCGGTTTTCAGGTGCTCGGCCAGGCGAATGCCATCGTCCTGACCCATGACGCCGAGCGCCGCCGTGACCGTTTTCTCGTCCACCGCACCGGCTGCCGCCGCACGGTCGAGCATGGAAAGCGCGTCTCGCATGGCGCCGTCTGCCAGCCGGGCAATCAGGCGTGCCGCACCTTCGGTCAGCGCAATGCCCTCACCTGCCGCAACATCCAGCAGCCGGCGGGAAATGTCCTCCGCGCCGATGCGGCGGAAATCAAACCGCTGACAGCGCGACAGAATGGTCGCAGGTACCTTGTGCAGCTCGGTGGTAGCGAGGATGAACAGAACATGCTCCGGCGGCTCCTCGAGTGTTTTGAGCAGCGCATTGAACGCACCGATGGACAGCATGTGTACCTCGTCGATGATGAACACGCGCTTGCGGACCTGTGCAGGCGTGTAGCGCGTCTCATCGCGCAGGTCACGGATGTTGTCCACACCGTTGTTGGACGCCGCGTCAATCTCGGTCACGTCCAGCACCGAGCCGTCCAGAATGCCGCGGCACGCCGCACACTCGTTGCACGGATCGCCGTTCACCGGATGCTCGCAGTTGACTGCGCGCGCGAGGATCTTCGCACAGGTGGTCTTGCCGGTGCCGCGCGTGCCTGTAAACAGATATGCATGGCTCAAACGTCCGGACTGCAGCTGCGCGCGCAGTGTGTCCGTGACATGCTGCTGCCCAATCACATCCGCAAACGTCTGCGGCCGCCATTTGCGGTATAAAGCCTGATACAAACGAAAATCCTCCCCTCAATAAAATAAAGAGGCGGGCGTAAGCCCGCCTCAAAGCGTCCTCTCGCGGACTTTGTCCGCCATTCAATACCGATTTGCTTGCAAACCGTACCCGCATGGCAGGATTTTGTTTCAAAAATCCGAGCCATCGGTCTCCGCCGCTTCACGGCGGCATTCAATCGAATCTTACGGCCACGCCGTAAGATTCATAAAAACCCGCGACATGTGCGTGGGTTTTTATACAAGACGGAGCAAAAGTTTCGACCATCGGGAGGAACTTTTGTCCCGCCGGGATTTGTCCGAGCCGCAGGCTCGGCACATCCCCTTCGATCGAAAGCGTGGTTTCGATCGAGATTCGTTCAGCGCCCCACAAGACCGCACACAGGTAATTCGAATACACACACCCGGCTGCCTTTCCGCATTTCGGGCTCAGAATCGGCAGATCTGCGGCACACGATGGTTTCTGCTTAATGCTGCTCGGTTCCCCGCCTGACATGGTTCACAGTCCTCCGTTGCGCAGTACCGGTTCCTCATCGCCCTGTGAGTGGCTGCCTCGCCGCATGTGTGCTCCTTGTTACCCGCATAGTCCCCGCTGAAGCGGATTGCGGGTTCAAGGCACCGCTAACGCCCCGACTTGTGCGGCCTTGTGCGGCGCTGAACGATTTTCAGTTTTCAGTTTGTGCCGAACAATTCGGCTTTATGCTTCCGGATCCTCCGAGCTGTCACCGCTGTCTCCGCTGTCGCCACCGGAATCGCCGCTGTCTCCCGAATCGTCTCCGCTGTCACCGCCGTCTCCGCTGTCGTCACCGGAATCGCCGCTGTCGCCGCTGTCATACGATCCGCCGTCACCGGAATCCTCATTGCCGGTGCCGGTATCCGAAGAGCTGCTGTCCGAATCGCTGTCATCTTCTTCATCATCGTAGTAATAATTATCTACGCCCATGTTCTCGAAATCATACTTGTTTTCGATATTCTGATGACTGCAGGTCTCGGTCGGAACCTTGCCCTTCCAGAATCGGCCGGTTGCAGCACGTCCCGCAGCGCGGCACGCACCGGATGCCAGCAGACCGGTATCCATACAGTAGGTGACTTCCTCGAAATCCTGCGGATGCGAGTCAAATACCAGACCGGAATCACCTGCATGCACCTTCTGCATAACAGCCAGCCAGATATTCGCCGCATTGCGACCGTACAGGCCGTCCAGACGGTAGTTATGCTCGTAGCCTACCCATACCGCACCGGAATACTTCGGCGTGATGCCGCAGAACCAGATATCGGTATTGGAGGTGGTGGTACCGGTCTTGCCGCCGGTTTCTACACCGTCAAGCTGAATGCCGTAGGCGGTACCGTGTGCGGTAACGTTCTGCAGACAGTCGAGCATATAATAATCCGTGCGGACATTGGTAAAGCCCTTATCCGTGTTGGGTGTATTCTCCATTACGGTGTTGCCTTCGCTGTCCGTCACCTTGGTGTAGGTGCGGGTACCGCCGCAAACGCCATCATTGATGAAGGTCGAGAAACCGCCCGCCATCTCACGAACGGTAACACCGTCCGTCAGTGCGCCAAGCGCCAGCGGTGCAAGGTCGATATCCGACTGCACGGTACCATCCTCGTTGGTGCGGCTGTCTACCAGCTTAAAGCCAAGCTGCTGGGTCAAAAAGTTAAACGATACCTGCGGTGTCAGCGTTTTGAGAAGCTGTGCAGAGACCGTATTGAGCGAACGGGTCATGCCCTCCTTAATGGTCAGCTGACGGCCGGTCGGATATTTGCCGTCGTTCATCGGCCACGGATTGCCCTCTTCATCCTCCATGAGTGCACGATCATAAATCGTGCTGTCCGGCGTGACGATGCCGTTATCCATCGCCGGTCCGTAAGCCGAGAGCGGCTTGAGCGAAGAACCCGGCTGACGGCGTGCGTCAGACGCATAGGAGAAACCGCGGCTGCTGGTCTTTTCACCGCGGCCGCCGGCAATACCAACGATATTGCCCTGCTTGTCCGTGATGACCATGGCACTCTGCGGGATTTCGCCGTACTTCTCGGTGTTCGGGAAATTATCTGCGTTAGCCCAGACCTCATCGAGTGCATTCTGCACCTTGGTGTCGATGGTCGCATAGATGTTCAGACCGCCGGAGTAAACCATGTTCTCCGCAACCAGACGGGAATATCCCTTTTCGGTCATCAGGTCGTTGATCACGTCCTTGATAACTTCATCGGTGAAGTAGCTGTAGGTGGACTTGATCTCCTGCTGATACTCCTCGTAGGGGCGGTAGTTAAGCTCCTCTGCTACGGCAGCCTCGTACTCCTCCTGCGAGATCATCTTCTGATCGAGCATCTGTGCAAGGATGGTCTCCTGACGCTTCTTTACCTTTTCGGGATGGTTATAAACGTCGTAAATCGACGGGTTGTTGGTAAGACCTGCCAGCACGGCGGATTCTGCCAGATCCAGCTGCGATACATCCTTGTCAAAATACTGCATCGCCGCAGTCTGCACACCGTAGCTGTTGTAGCCCAGATAGATCGTGTTCAGGTACATGACCAGAATACGGTCCTTGTCGTCAATCTCTTTCTCAAGTGCAAACGCGCGGAAAATCTCGTTTACCTTGCGCTTTACCGAGTAATCGTTATCAGCCGTGATGTTTTTGATCAGCTGCTGCGTTATCGTCGAGCCGCCGTACTGCGTACCGCCGAGCAGCCAGCCCTTGACCGCACCGATCGTGCGCACCCAGTCTACACCGTGGTGCTTGTAAAAGCGCTCGTCCTCGATTGCAACGACTGCGTTCTTGAGGGTATTCGGAATCTTGTCGCTGTCCACCCATTCACGGTTTTCCTTGCCCTTGATGGTTTCGTACAGCTTGTATTCATCGGAATCCGATTCCTTAGCATAAATGAATGAATTCAGATTCAGACCCAGTCCCTTGCTGATCTCCACCGCAGTTTCCTGCGCGGACGGATTGATATAGATGTGTACATACAGCGCAAACGCAATACCGCAGAAGCAGCCGCACAGCACACCGATCAATACCAGTGTAATCAGTATGCGGGAGAACAGATGTCCGATTCCCGTTCCTTTTTGATTGCCAGTTGCCAATTTGTTTTCCTCCTTGCCCCACGATATGCACCGCAGGGTCCTGTCGGGTAAGACGAAGAACACGTCCTATTTGTTCCCGCACACGGTCTTTTTTTAAGCACCGTGTATTGTTGGCAATACCGTAAAATTCATCGGTATTACCGTCTTATAAGGCTAAATGAATTGTACAATAGCTGCCTGTGCCGATTTTCTTCCGGCAGCTTACTGCCGAGGTAATAGGCACTCTGATAGCATTATACCACAGGACTTTGCAAATTCCAAACATTTTTTACGCTGCTTTTAGAATAGACCGTATTTTTGTGGGAATACTCAAAGCAAGTCCCACTGAGTGAAGGAGTTTTGACTATGATGCAGGGTTTTTATCTGCTTGCTATGCAGCAGGCGCGGCGGCGCACACAGTTCGCCGCGCTGGCATGTCTTGCAGCAATGATCAGTCTGGTACTGGCCGGACGTGCGCTTCTGGCTTCGCCGGCCGTTCCGGCGAGCGCATCGATTACCTATACGGTGCAGAGCGAAAACGACCGGCTTGTCATCCGGCAGAGCGACGGCTCGGTCCTGCGCACAGGCATCGACACGCGCACGCTGCCATCCGCCGAGCAGCAGGCACTTGCGGACGGCATTACACTCGATAATGCAGAGGAGCTGGCGCGGCTGCTGGAAAATTACAGCTCGTAAAACACCGTCTCCTTTTCCATCGCCATACAGTGTATGCCACAGGCGGAAAAAGTTTTCATGCGAGTTTTGCGCGGATAAGGCTTTACTTTTTCCGCTTTTTGTATTATGCTTTAAGTAACGATAAACACCGACAGGTAGGATCGGAAAGGAGAACCAAATATGCTTGACGGAACGAGAAAATTCAGTCTGGTAGACGAGTCCAACAAGGAGATGAAGCGCACGCTTACCACTGTGTATGACGCGCTCAAGGAGAAAGGCTACAACCCGATCAACCAGATCGTCGGCTATCTTCTCTCTGAGGACCCGACTTACATAACCAACCACAACAATGCCCGCAGCCTGATCTGCAAGATCGACCGCGACGAACTCATGCAGGAGCTGGTTCAGTTCTATCTGGATAACTGAGTTTTTGCAGAATAACCGTATACCTTATTTGCGAAAAAATAACCGTTACCTTTGGCGAGGACGGTTATTTTTCATTTTACAAAACATTTCCGTTCTCTGCGGCTTGACTTTTACCGCAGATTTGCTATACTTATAGATAGAAAAGGGCAATCCGGCAGAAGACGGTTGACCTGGGTTCAATTATTTTGTTAAAAAAATAACCGTTACCTTTGGCCGAGGACGGTTATTTTTTTATGGTTTTAACGATTTCAAGCAGAATGATCAATGTAATAATCTGCAGAATCTGATCCACAATACCACCTCCCTTCAGGGAGTATGGTCAACCGTCTTCAACATCTTTTGCCGGATTACCCGTATTTTTATTGTAACCTATAATTTTCACCTTGTAAATCCAAAGAGGTATATATGAACGGTTTTCTCCCTATTTCCAAACAAGATATGGCCGATCGCGGATGGTATTACTGCGATTTTCTCATCGTCACCGGCGATGCGTACGTTGATCATCCGTCGTTCGGCACGGCGATTATTTCACGCGTGCTGGAGGATGCCGGCTACAAGGTCGCTATCCTCAGTCAGCCGGACTTCCGCGATGAGCACGACTTCCTCGAGATGGGCCGTCCGCGCTACGCGGTGCTCATCAATGGCGGCAACATCGACTCGATGGTCGCGCACTACACCTCGGCGAAAAAGCGCCGTTCGGACGATGCATACACGCCGGGCGGTGTGGGCGGCAAGCGCCCGGACCGTGCGGTAACCGTCTATTCCATGCTTGCGCGGCGCGCCTTCCCGGAAACGCCGGTCTATCTCGGCGGCATTGAGGCCAGTCTGCGCCGATTTGCGCACTACGATTACTGGGCTGACCGCGTTATGCCGTCCATTCTGGAATCCACCGGCGCGGACGGCGTGATGTTCGGCATGAGCGAGCACTCGGTCGTTGAGCTGGCGAACAACCTCAAGCACGGTAAAAAGGGTGCGGATGCGTGCAAGGGAGTCCGCGGCACGGCCTATATGGTGCATGATACGGACGATCTGGAGTATGATGCGGTCGAATGCCCCTCGTACGAGGATGTCTGTGCCAGCAAGCCGGACTACGCCCGTTCGGTCAAAATCCAGTACGACGAACAGGATGCCGTGCGCGGCAAGGCGATTCTCCAGCGGCACGGCAAGCGCATCCTTGTGCAGAACCCGCCCGCGAAGCCGCTGACCACCGAAGAGATGGACCACGTTTATGCGCTGCCGTACATGCGTAACTATCATCCGTCGTATGAGGCGCTCGGCGGCGTACCTGCCATTCAGGAGGTGCAGTTCTCCATCATCCACAACCGCGGCTGCTTCGGCGCGTGCAACTTCTGCGCGCTCGCGTTCCATCAGGGACGCTACATTCAGGTCCGCAGCCACGAGAGCGTGATCGAGGAAGCAAAAAAGATCACCCAAATGCCCGGCTTCAAGGGCTACATCCACGATGTCGGCGGCCCGACCGCGAATTTCCGCTTTCCAGCCTGCAAAAAGCAGGAGAAATACGGCTGCTGCAAGGACAAGCGCTGCCTTTTCCCCACCACCTGTCAGAACATCGAGGCCGACCACACGGATTACCTCGAACTGCTGCGTGAGCTGCGCCGCATCGAGGGCGTGAAGAAGGTGTTTGTCCGTTCCGGTCTGCGCTACGACTACATGATGGCCGAGAAGAACGATGCGTTCTTCCGCGAACTGGTCGAGCACCACATCTCCGGTCAGCTGAAGGTCGCGCCGGAGCACATGAGCGACAACGCCCTGTACTACATGGGCAAGCCGTCCTTCAAGGTGTACGAGCAGTTCCGCGAGCGGTATGCCCGCATCAACGAAAAGCTGGGCCGCAAGCAGTATCTTGTGCCCTATCTGATGAGCTCGCATCCGGGTGCAACGCTTGATGACGCCATCATGCTCGCGCAGTACCTCAACCGCGTCGGCTACATGCCCGAGCAGGTGCAGGATTTTTATCCCACGCCGGGTACGCTGTCCACCGCGATGTACTACACCGAGATTGATCCGCGCACCATGAAGCCGGTCTTTGTGGCAAAAACGCCCGAGGACAAGGCGATGCAGCGTGCGCTGCTGCAGTGGCGCCGACCGGACAAGCGCCCGATCGTCATTGCCGCGCTCAAAAAGGCGCACCGTGAGGATCTCATCGGCTTCGGCAAGGAATGTCTCATTCGTCCGGGCAGAAGCAGCGACCAGCGGATTCCGGGCAGCAAGCAGCACAGCGTCAGCCGCCACGGCGTATCCAACGGCGGCAGACAGCAGAATAATGACCGCCGTCATTCTGCGCCTAACAACGGCAAGCACAGTGCACCGAACGGCAAACGTCCGGCTTCGCGTCCGGCTCAGAGCAAGCCGAATCAGGGTAAGAAATCCGGCTGGGCAAAACCGAAAAAGAAAAAATAATTTTATACGGAACTTTTTACGCCGTCTTTCGTCTATACTATCAGAGTTACGAAAGGCGGTGTTTTTTATGACAAAACGTACTTTAGCAATGCTTCTTGCACTTCTGGCGCTGCTGCTGACCGGCTGCGGCAATGCCGAGCCGAAAAATGCGGAAGCCGAAATCGGCAGCCAGAGCACGGATGACGCAACTGCCCTGCCGGATACCACCGAGCAGAAACCGGTCGCAGATGCACCCATGATGGTGATGGTGGATAACACGCTGTATCAGTCTGCCGGTGAGGTCAGCACGGTCGATGGCCGCTGCGGCAACATGGACGGCGAGATCACCTCGCAGACCGAAAACGGTACGGACGCGCCAACCGAGAACGGCCAGTCCAACTTCGGCACGGGCTACGGCTATCAGCGCATAGACGACCATATCGAGGTGCTGATTGATAACCAGTGGATCGTGTTCGAGCAGGATGCCACCGTACCGCGGATGGTCATGGTGGATGGCAAGCTGTATCAGGAGACCGGAAACCTGCCTTCCGAGCCGTTCTGCGGAACGCCTGACGGTTCGATCACCTCGAAAACGGCAAACCGAAACGATGTTCCGACCGAAAACAACCAGTCCAATTTCAGCGATAACCGGGATTTTGTGTTCATTGACGAGGATACCATTTACGTTTCCGCAACGCCGGACTGGATGGAATTCAAGGTCATCACCGACTCGGATGTATAAAAACTTTTGTTCGAAGCCTTATTTTATTTGACAACAACCCGGTCGTGCTTTATAATAAACAGTGAACAAAGGAGTTCGTCCCGCGAAGGCGGGTCGGACTCCTGTTTTTATTTTTAGGATAAGGAGGGCTATTTGCCCCATGGACGAAATTGATCTGAAGCTCTTGCGGCTGCTGCAGAAGAATGCCCGCACCCCCATCAAGGCCCTTGCAGGTGAGGTTCGCCTTTCCTCCCCTGCGGTTTCCGCGCGTATTGAGCGGCTGGAAAAACAGGGCGTTATTCGTGCGTATACGCTCGATCTGGACCCGCTGCAGCTTGGCCATCACATTCTCGCGTACATTCATCTGGATATGCAGCCCACCCAGAAAGAGGAATTTTATCCGTTCATTGCTGCGTGCTCGAATGTGCTCGAGTGCAACTGCGTGACCGGCAACTACTCCATGCTGATCAAGGTGTCGTTCGCCTCGACGCAGGAGCTGGACGGCTTTATCGGACGTCTGCAGAAATTCGGCAAGACCGAAACACAGATCGTGTTTTCCTCGCCGGTGCCGCCGAGAGCCATTGTGGTATGAGAAAAAGCCTGCATGTGCAGGCTTTTTCTTTTGTCCACAGGGTGGGGATAGGTTTGAGTATTCCATTAGGTATAGCCGGTAAACGGCGGGATGGGGTCATCCCGCCGTTTCTCTCCGGTTTGCACCAATGAACACCAACGGCACACGTTCCGCAGGGGCGCACTAATGTGTGCGCCCTAATCTGACCGATCGCCCACCACGGAAAAGGGCGGACACACCGGTCCGCCCCTACGATAGCCTGTACAGGTTGATTAAACCCACAAATCAAAATTTACTGCAGCTTTTCCGCCGCGAGATCTGCCAGTTTCGCATACTCTGCAAGGCTCAGCCGTTCACCGCGAACGCGGGCATCCAGACCGGCTGCTTCTACGAGTGCGGTGATCTCCTCCTTGCTCATCGACGAGCCGAGCACCGGACCGAGCGCGTTCACGAGCGTCTTACGGCGCATATTGAACGCTGCGCGCACAAGGGCGAAAAACAGCTTCTCGTCCTTAGTCTCAACCGCCGGCTTGTCGAGCGGCACGAGCTTGAGCACCGCCGAATCCACCTTGGGCTTGGGCACAAAGCAGTCCGCCGGAACATCAAACAGGATTTCCGCCTTGGCGTGGTACTGCACATAAATCGAGAACGCCGAGTACGCCGCCGTGCCCGGCTCTGCGCAGATGCGCTGCGCGACCTCCTTCTGTACCATGACCGTCACCTGCTCGAACGTGCCGCTCTCGAGCAGCGCCGTAATTGCCGGTGTGGTGATGTAATACGGCAGATTGGCGCACGCGATCGCCTTTCCGTCACCGAATTTCTCCTTGCAGAGCGCGGCAAGGTCGGTTTCGAGCACATCGCCGTGCACGACCTCGAAGTTATCATAATCCGCGAGCGTCTCTGCCAGAACTGGCATGAGCGCACGGTCCAGCTCGACCGCTACGACCTTATCCGCACGCCGGCACAGCTCCGCCGACAGGCAGCCCATGCCCGGGCCGACCTCAACCGCGTTGCCGCACTCGGCAGCACCGCTCATCTCCGCGATGCGGCGCGGCACGCTTTCGTCCGTCAGAAAGTTCTGTCCGAGCGATTTGGAAAAATGGAAGCCATGACGGCCCAGAACCGCTCGAATTGTCTCAATATCACATAAATTCATTCGTTTCTCCCCTTTTTGACCGAAAAAGACCGGCGGCAGAGCGCCGCCGGTCCTTATGTAATGCACTTTGTATTGTTAGAGCAGCGCTTACTCTTCGCCCTCGATCAGACCGTAACCGCCTGCCGCACGCTTGTAAACAACGGCGTGGATATTGTCGTTGTCGGCGTTGCGGAAGAAGTAGAACTGGTGGTCAAGCAGGTTCATCTGCAGGATAGCCTCGTCCACGCTCATCGGCTTTACGTCGAAGCGCTTGCGGCGTACTACATCGAAATCCTCCTCGGTCAGTGCGGCCTTCTGCTCTGCCATCTTGTCGAATGCACCCTCACGCAGGCGCTTCTCCAGACGGGTCTTATGCTTGCGGATCTGGCGCTCGATACTGCTGATGGCACCGTCTACGGAAGCATACATATCAGTCGTCGTTTCCTCGGCGCGGACAACCAGACCAACCTGACGCACCGTGATCTCGACCGTCTGCTTGCCGCGCAGCTCGCTGAATGTAAGCGTGGTATCCGAATCCTGCTGGAAGTAGCGATCCAGCTTTTCTACCTTACGCAGTGCGTACTGACGCAGCTCGTCCTCGATCTTGATTTTTCTTTCGACGATAGTGAACTTCATAAAATCATCTCCTAACAGGCGTAAACCGCCTTTGATGGCTTTATCCGCGGCCGCCGTGGTGTGACGGAAACGGTATTGGGTTTTTGCTATCTTCAGTATAGCACAACCTATGCAACTTGTCCAACAATTTTTCAGAAGTTCACAATTTGTTCAGCATATTTCCCAAGATGTTTTACAATCTCTTGTCAAGGTTGCTTACAGCTCGCCCTCTGCGTGACGGGTAACATGGCAGGAAATATTAACCACGCACGGCAGACCGGCGATATGCGTGCCGAACGGCTCAATGGCGCAGGCAAGAGCGGTAACCGTGCCGCCGAGTCCCTGCGGGCCGACACCGGATGCGTTGACCTTATCGAGAATCTGCTGCTCCATCTCGGCGTACAGCGGATCGGCGTTGTGCTGATCGACCGGACGCAGCAGCGCACGCTTGGCGAGATATGCCGCCTTATCGCTCGTGCCGCCCAGACCGACACCGATAACGATCGGCGGGCACGGGTTGGAGCCGGCATGGATGCACGCATCCGCGATGAAATCCACGATCTGCGCCTTGGTAGCGGCAGGCGTGAACATCTTCATCTGGGTCATATTCTCCGAGCCGAAGCCCTTCGGTGCCACCGTGATCTTCACCTTGTCACCCGGAATGACCGAGGTGTACAGGATACACGGCGTGTTGTCGTTGGTGTTTTCGCGGCGCAGCGGATCACCGACCACCGACAGGCGTAGATAGCCGTCAATGTAGCCGCGGCGGACACCCTCGGTGACTGCATCCTCGAACGAGCCGCCGGTCAGATGCACGTCCTGACCGATCTCCGCGAACACGATCGCCATGCCCGTATCCTGACAGACCGGCACGTTGTTCTCGCGTGCAAGGTCGCAGTTGGCGATCATTTCACCGAAGATGGTCTTGCCGAGCGGAGACTCCTCCGCGTTCTGACCATCCACGAACGCCTGCCGCAGATCTGCGGGCAGATAGTAGTTGGCGTCAATGCACAGCTGACGCACCAGCTTGGTTACTTCCGAAACCTCAATCGTCCTCATTTTGTCCTCCTATATTCCGGTGCACCGTTTACAAAAACAGCCTGCACCTGGGTTGCAATATCCAGCGGATCGCCGCTCCACAGCACACAGTCTGCATCCAAACCGGTTTTCAGGCTGCCGATTCTGTCCTGCATGCCCGCAATTTTCGCGGGTACCGATGTGACCGCGCGCAGCGCGTCCGTTTTATCCATACCCGCACGCACCGCCAGCATAAGCGCCATCGGCAGCAGCCGCAGCGGAATTTCCGGGTGATCGACCGTAATGGCGGTTTCGATTCCGGCCTTGCACAGCAGTCCGGGCGCGGCATCCGACAGGTTGCGGATCTCCGGCTTGGAACGGTCGGTCATGTACGGGCCGCTGACCACCGGAACGTGCTCCTCAGCCAGCAGGTCGGCCACAAGGTGCGCCTCCGTGCCGTGAATGATGACGGCCCGCAGACCGAACTCCTTCGCAATGCGCAGTGCGGTAAAGATATCGTCCGCACGGTGCGCGTGAAAATGTGCCTCGGCCTTGCCCCAGAGAAGCGGCTGCAGCGCTTCCATCTTGATGTCGAAATCCGGCTCGTCCTGCTCCGGATCGTCCTCCGCACGCGCCTTGCGCAAGAAATACTCCTTCGCCTTGTACAGCTCCTCGCGGATGATGCCCGCGGTTGCCATGCGCGTGACCGGCGTTTCGTCCTTGTCGTGGTAGACCGACTTCGGGTTCTCGCCCAGCGCGAACTTGATCGCCAGCGGCGCCTTGAGAATCATATCGTCCACACGGCGGCCTGCCGTCTTGAGCAGCGCAATCTGTCCGCCGATGGGGTTTGCGCTGCCCGGGCTGACTGCGGCAGCCGTCACACCGGCCTCAAGTGCCTCGCGGAAGCTGCGGTCGAACGGGTTGACGCCGTCCAGTGCACGCAGATGCGGCGTCGCCGGATCGGTATCCTCGTTGCCGTCCGCGCCCTCAAAGCCGAGACCGTCCTCGTAAAGACCGATGTGCGAGTGAATGTCAATCAGGCCGGGGGTCAGCACGCCGCCCTCGCCGTCAATGACGCTTTCGCAGTCCGGCGTTTCTCCCTCGCCCATCGAGGCAATTCTGCCGTTTTCGAGCAGAATCCAGCCGAAAAAGCGAGAATCACGCTCATCCATCGTCCAAATGTTGATATTTTTGATCAGTGTTTGATTCATTCAGAACCTCTTTCAAAAAAGCTATTGACATATATGGCAATTTATGGTATATTTATCATGGCGGTTGGGAAAGCCGCCATGCACCGTTCATATCTTTATCCCCACAATCCTACTTTTGGCGCTCTTTCGCAAGGAAGAGCGCGCTTTTTTGCGCAAAAGCAGGAGCTGCGCTTCTTTTTCAGCACAAACTATGCTGGGCACGCGAGTTGCGCAGCAATACGCCCTGTCCGGGCAGTACCTCTTCCTGCACCGATTGTCTGGTGCACACGAACCGCGCAGGCGGTTCGCCCCTAACGGACGGTGGGTTTTTCGCTGAACCTCAGCTGGAGTGCGCCGCCTACGGCGGCGGGAACGTGCCGCGCCCCGCGGCGGGGGATTTGCGCTGACGCCGCGCGGGCGCACAAGAGGGTAGACACCTGCGGTTTCCACCCTCTGATTTTCTCCCCTTTCCCTTGGATAGTCTGGCGCAGATTGCTGACATGTGACCGCTGCGAAATGGGGGAACGGCAGAGGAGTTTTTCTACCGTAGGGGAGCACAGTGTGCTCCCCTATCCCGACATATTCGCAGTGCCAGATACCGTTCTGCTACACATACGGTTTACTCTGCGCAGAGCGCGGCATAACAGTGCCGCGCAAATCGTAAGCGCGTTATAATAGATAGCACCTACGAAGATAAATTGTATCAAACGCCTAATTCGCAGGTGCCATGCGGTATAACGCGTTAAAGAGTTGCGCGACACTGTTATGTCGCGCCTGCTTAGATGAACCCACCTGTGTAGCAGTACGCTGTCTGTGAACTGCGAAAAGGCGGAGAAAGTCACGCTGCAGTAACCCGACTGCCGTTCCCCTATTTCGCAGCGGTCACATGTCGGCAATCTGCGCAAGACTATCCATGGGAAAGGTAGGAGTTCAAAGAGGAAGGAAAACCGCAGGTTGTCCTTCCTTTTTGCCCACCGCCGTGGGTACGGCGTCGCCCCCTCTGAGGTTCAGCGAAAACTTCCCGCCCGGAAAGGGCGAACCCGCCTGCGGCAGTTCGCGCACCCCGCTGGGTCGGTGCAGAAAAGGAGCCGCCCCGTCAGGGCGAACACGCTTACGCAGTTCATGTGCACCGGACAGCCAGTGCCGAAAAGCCCTGCCGACGCTTCGTGCACCGGCATATAAAAGCAAAACCGAGGTTTCCCTCGGTTTTCTTCTTTATCTGCGGCGGCGCGAACCGTTCTTTCGATCGGTTGCGTGGCGCACATCGGCCTGACGGCTTTCGCTGTCCGACATAAACGCCTTCAGCTTATCCTCAAAGCTCATCGTGGACGGGTCCTTCGGTGCCTGCTGCACACGTCCGCGCGGTGCGGACGAACGCTGGAAACGCGGCTGACGCGGCGCAAAGCCGCCCTCACGGCGCTCCTGTCTCGGCTGACGCGGCTCCTGCGGCTGCGCCTTCTTGATCGACAGATTGATACGGCCTGCCTGATCAATATTGATGATCTTTACCTTGACCTGCTGGCCCTCCTGCAGGAAATCCTTGATGTCGTTTACGAAAGTCGAAGCGACCTCCGAAATATGCACCATACCCGACTTGCCTTCGGGCAGCGCAACGAATGCACCAAACTTGGTGATGCCGGTTACCTTGCCCTCTACGATTGCTCCCACTGCCAAATCCATATAAGCTGTTTTGCCTCCGTTATTATTTCCCTTTTACCGGCTGGACGTATCTACAAAAATACGCTCGCCCGGTTCCGCATAACCCAGTTCTGTCCGCGCCATCTCTCCGATATCCTCCTCGGAAATGCCGCTTTGCATTTCCTGCCGGAGCGTCTCGTTCGCCTTCTGATATTCCTCCACCCGCAACGTCAGAGACGCGAGTTCATCCCGCTTGCTCTTGATCTGCGTGCGCAGGTTTACCACATTGACGACCGCGTAAAGCAGAAACACCACTACCGCTGCCCTGATAAGGATCATCCGCGTGCGCCTTGTCATCTGCTCACCTCATATCGTTTGCTTGCGCGTCAGACTGATACAAGTTTTATTTTATACCTTTTCTGCGAAAAAGAAAAGAGTCTTTTTCAAATTTTTTCGTCAAAAACCGAATTTTTACCGAACTGCACCGCTGTTTTACCACCGTTTGACAGTGCATCCGCAGGCCGTATACGGCGCGTCTCAGCTTTGCAAGCACCTGCAGGAGCCGCATAATCGCCTCCAGCACGGTTTCGCTCAGCGCCGCAAAGTACAATCCCATGCCGCCTGCCGCCGTTAAAAGCACAAAGCCGCGCGGCTGACCGGCGGCCGCGATCAGCCCAAACTCAAATAAAGCCGCCAGCACGATCGCCCAGAACAACGTATCGAGCAGCGCCGCCCCTGCCCATCCGCACCGGAAATGCAGACGCAGTGCCCGCAGCATGTCATACACCGCCCCGATCCCGACACCGAGCAGCATGCTTTGCAGCACGAGCGTGACCTGCTGGCTGTTCGTAAACACCGGCATGGCCGCTCACCCGCCGAATATCCGCCGGAACAGGCTGTCGCGCGGCTGCACGCTGTCGTCGTACTCGAGCAGGCCGATCTCACCCTGAATGATCAGCTCTCCGGCCTCGAGCTGCAGCCGCTCTACATGCAGTCCCTGACCGCGCACGACCAGCATGCCCCGCACGGTTTCGAGCAGCACCTGTTCCTCATCAAAGCTGTGCACGTCGGTCACACCGGAAATGGTCAGCTTCTCTCTCCCCTCCAGAATGACACTGTGCGGCATTTCACGGCTTCGTTCCTCCTGTGCCATATAACTCCCCTCCTGACTGCAAAAAAGTATCCCGCTCTGCAATATATGCGAGAGCGGGATACGTTATGTTCGGTTTACAGTTCCTTATACAGCGCAGACGCATCTGCTTTGAGCGTATGCTCCGCGATATTCAGTACTTCCACCTTCATCGTGCGCTGACCGAATGCGATCTCGATCACATCGCCGATCTTCACCTGATATGAAGCCTTGGCCGGCTTGCCGTTGACCGTGATGCGCGCTGCATCGCATGCATCATTCGCCACCGTGCGGCGCTTGATCAGGCGGGATACCTTCAAATACTTGTCTAATCTCACTTGTTTCCGTCTACCTTATCCTTCAAAACTTTGCCCGGCTTGAACACCGGCATGGTCGCCGCTGCAATATTGATCTCCTCGCCGGTACGCGGATTGTGTCCCGTGCGTGCTGCGCGCTCCTTGGTCTCAAACGTGCCGAAGCCGCTGATCTGCAGCCTGTCACCAGCTGCCATGATATCCGCAATGGCGGTAAACACGGTGTCGATCGTCTTTTCGGTGTCCTTCTTGGAAAAGCCGGTCTTTTCTGCAACCAGCGTCACCAGTTCGCTTTTCTTCATGGTTTTGCTCCTTATGCGTGTTCCTCGTGCTTTGCGCTGTCCCACAGTGCGTCCAGCTCGGAAAGGGACAGGTCAGCCAGCTTTTTGCCTGCGGCAGTCGCCTGACACTCCATCTCCGCAAAGCGGCTGACAAACTTGTTGCAGGTCTTTTCGGCGGCAGCCTCCGGATCGATCTTCAGGTGACGCGCCACGTTGACGGACGCGAACAGCAGGTCGCCAATCTCCTCCTCCGTATCGCCGTCGCCGTCGATGGCACGGCGGACCTCGTCAAGCTCCTCCTGCACCTTGTCAAGTGCATCCTTCACGTTATCCCAGTCAAAGCCGACCTTTGCCGCCTTCTTCTGCAGCTTTTCTGCACGGATCAGACTCGGCAGGCTCTTTGCTACGCTTTCAAGCGCCTGCGTATCAGTCTCCTGATGCTTCTCCTTGCGCTTGAGGTCATCCCAGTTCCTGAGGACCTCCTCGGACGAGGCGACCTCGACATTGCCGAAGATATGCGGATGACGGAAGATCAGCTTTTTGCAGATGCCGTCCGCCACATCGTCGATGTCGAATGTGCCCTTTTCCTTCTCCATCTGGGTATGGAATACCACCTGCAGCAGAACATCGCCAAGCTCTTCCTTCATATGCTCGGTGTCCTCGTCGTCGATGGCTTCACAGACCTCGTAGGTCTCCTCGATGAAGTTGCGGCGGATGGAATGATGATCCTGCTCACGGTCCCACATGCAGCCGTCCGGCGCGCGCAGGATTTCCATAATGCGAAGCAGATCATCGAACTTGTAACAATCCTTTATTTCAAAATCAACCATTTTTGCACTTCCTGATTACTTTAGATGTAAAATATCTGCGATTTTCTCGCCCTTGGGCAGCAGCAGAACATCATCCCGCTCGACTGCACCGAGCGCGAGCAGCAGAACGGCATACACGGCAACCGCCACACCGATGCACGCGAGCGTGATCAGCTTGTCAGGCATGGTGCCGGGAGCTGCGCTCAACGCACCGTTCAGCACGCGCTGCACAATGAAAATCGCCGCACCCATGCCGATGGTGGCCGCCAGCGGGCGGCAGACCGTTTTTCCGATCGGCGGCAGCGAACCCGTCAAACGCCTGATATGGAACAGGTTGATGACCGCGATCAGCCAGTAGCAGAGCGCCGTACTGATGGGCGCACCCATGATATTCAGTGCCGGATTGCCGATGAGAAAATAGTCGCCGAGCATTTTGACAACCGCGCCTGCAAACATCGAGACAAGCGGCAGGTCAATACGGCCGAACGCCTGCAGCGTCGAGTTGGTGACAGCCACAAGTGCCGCCGCCGGTACGGCAAAGCCGAGCAGACCCATGAGCACACCGCCAAGCTCCGTGCCCTGCGAGTACAGCATGCGCAGGATCGGTCCGGCGAGCATGATGAAGCCCGCGCCGGCCGGCAGGGTGATGATAACCGTCATGCGCAGCGTGGTACCCAGTGTTTTGGAGACCTTGGCATGGTTGCCCGCTGCGCGTGCGCTTGCGATGGTCGGCAGCACGCTGACCGCCAGTGCGGTGATGAGCGTCTGCGGCAGGTTGAAGAAGTTGATGGCCTGACCGGTGTAAATGCCGTAGGTGGACATTGCTTCTCTTGCCGTCATGCCGACCGCCGGACTTTGCAGACGCGTGGAAATCAGCGCCACGTCGATCAGGTCGGTCAGACTCATAACCGCTGAGCTGATCGTGATCGGAATGGACAGACTGAGCAGCGTTTTCGCCAGCTGGCCCGCCGGACGCACGCTGTCGTCCAGCGCGTGCACTGCCGAGCTGCTGCGATGCGTGATCGCACCTTGAATGAGCATGTAAACAGCGGCAGCCACCTCGCCGATGGTAACGCCGAGGACGGTCATTGCCGCGACTGCCTGATCGGAAAAGTTATGCTGAACCGCGTAATACGCCAGTCCAAGACCGATAAACAGCTTGCCGAGTGACTCGATCACCTGCGAAACCGCCGTCGGCACCATGTTCGAGCGGCCCTGATAATAGCCGCGGAACACCGCCAGAACAGCAACCATCAGCACACTCGGTGCGATGGCCATAACCGCCAGCCGGGAATCCGCGCTCTTGATCCAGGATGCAAACGTGCCCGCGCCGAGGAACAGCACGACCGAGCAGACCGCGCCGAGCGGAATGAAAATGCTTCCCGCCACACGGACGGTACGCCGCACCTCATGTTCTCTGCCGCGGGCTGTGGCCTCTGCGACCATTTTCGCCAGCGCCGCCGGAACACCGACGGTCGAGACCATCAGCATCGCCGTGTACACGCGGTACGCCGCGCTGAACATGCCGAACGCAGGCGAATCCTTGCCGCCGATCATGTTGAGCAGCGGTATCTGGAAGAATGCGCCAATCACCTTGACCAGCAGACTGGCCAGCATCAAAATGAACGCACCCTGAATGAAATTCTGTTTTTTACGTTGCAAACGCCGTACGCCCCTTCCTTTGATCAGAATGGGCATAGCTGCCCTTGCCCGATATTACAATATGATGCATCAAACCGTATTATGTTACAGCTCTGCACCGCAGGACGAGCAATATGCGTCATCCTTGCCGCACGGTTTGCCGCAGTGCGGGCACGCCGTTACCGAGCGCATTTCCGCCAGCTTGTCGCGCAGCGCGGCCAGCTTTTCCTGCTTGGCATCGACCTGCGCCATCTTTTCGTCCATTTCCTCGTTGGTGACCTCTGCACCGCGGTGCAGATCGTACACCAGCTTGCCGATTTCCTTGTACAGTGCTTCGCACTCGGTATTCAGATCGAAAATCTGCAGATTGATGCGGGTCGCCAGTGCAAGGTCGTTCGCCTTTTTACCGGCTACGCCTGCCGCATGACGGGAGACCTTGCCGGTCTTATCCGCCATGTCCTTTACCTTATCGAGAAACGCCTGCATTTTCATATCCATAGCTTGTCGCTCCTTCCGACGGAATGTCTCCGTTTCCGGTCTCATGGTAATATTGCGTAATGGAACAAGGGCGATTTGCGGGAAAATTTCCGCAAAACGCCGCAGTTTCAATTATGTGGTATTGCCATTATACTTCATACCCTGCCAAAAAGCAAGAATCCGGACACTTTTCAGCCGATAAACTCATGCAGAACCGAATCCTCCGGCATATACGGCTTGTAGTCGATCGGCCAAACCTTATCCAGAATCGCGCTGAGCGGTGCAAGGTCGGCCTGCTCGAGCATTTTTTCCTCGCCCTGCAGCTTTTCGCTCAGGTACTGCATGAGGATGTTGGTCTCGTACGGCAGATAGGTGTCCACCGTAAGATCAGCCTGCCCGCGGTACGGCGAAATATACAGTCTCTCGCCTCTCCGCACCGAGTTCCACTGCTTTAAGGTGTACTCCACCGGTGAGCTGCGGAACAGGCTGTCGCGCATAGCGCGGCGCAGAAAGCGCAGCATGTGCGGCTCAACGCGGACGTTGCGGTCCGTAAACAGCACACTCGCCACCGAAAGATAGACGCTTGTCGCATGCTTCTCCAGATCGCCCATGATGACCGGATTGAACGCGTGAATGCCCTCGATCATCACAATTTCGTCCTTATGCAGCTGCACCGGACGGTCGTTGCGATGCGAGGTACGCGTTTCAAAGTTGAAGCGCGGCACCATGATTTCCTCGCCTGCCACCAGACGCGTCAGGTGGTCGCGGAGCAGATCCAGATCCATGCACTCCGGACTTTCGAGGTCATTGACGCCGTTTTCCTCGTCAAACGGAATGTCGTAGGTGCCCGAGGTACGGTAATAGTCGTCCATCGAGATCATGTGCGCGTGAATGCCCGCCAGCTCGAGAATGCGGCCCAGACGGTCGTTCGTGGTGGTCTTGCCCGATGAGGACGGACCGTTGAGCAGCACGACCGGCTTGCGCTTGCAGTTCGCGGCGATCTGGTCAGCCACCAGATGCAGCTGACGATGATAGTGCTCCTCGCAGTCGTTCACAAAGGCTTCCGCGTCACATTCGGCGCGGTGATTGATGTATTTCAGTGTGTATTCTGCCATAGACAGTCCCTTCTTACGGAATTACTCACTCATTTCCCTATCCTGATTATTTCTTGGGGAACAGCAGCTTTTTCTTGCCGTTGGCCAGTCTGTCTGCCGCCTGAATGTACTCAAGCGGATATTTCGGATTGTTCGCGCGCTCAATCCAGCCGGTCTCGCGCACGACACGCTTGGAAACGCCGCCTGCACCGAGCGACAGAATGGTCTGCAGCTCCTCCATCATGCTCACGTTGTAGAAGCATTCGGTGCCCGGCTTGCACCAGCCGACGTTCTCGAAGCCGCCTGCCATAAATTTCTGCCGGTAGAGATAATACGGGCCGTAGCCTGCGTTCTGCAGTGCATGTGCGGCACCGTCCAGCATTTGAGAAACGGTCTCGCGCTGTGCGGCGGCAGCCGCCTTATCGGTCAGATCAGCGCCGCGCTTGATGGCGAGCGTATGCACCGTGATATTCTCCGGCGAAAGATGCAGCAAAGTATCCACAGTCTGTGCAAAAGTCTCGGCGGTGTCGCCGGTCAGACCCGCGATGAGGTCCATGTTGATCTCGTCAAAACCGGCCTGCCGTGCCTGCTCGAACGCGCGGAGCACGTCTGCCGAGCCGTGTTTTCTGCCGATCGCAGCCAGAACGGCGTCATTCATGCTCTGCGGGTTGATGCTCACGCGGCCAACGCCCGCGCTTTTGAGCACGCGCAGCTTTTCCGGTGTGATGGTATCCGGACGGCCCGCTTCCACAGTATATTCACGCAAATGTGAAAAATCAAAGTGATTTTCGAGCGCCGACAGCAGTCGTGCCAGCTGATGCTCGTCCAGCGTGGTCGGTGTGCCGCCGCCGATGTAGACGCTCTGTACCTGCTTGCCCGCTGCGCGGACAAGCGCGGCTGTCTCCTCGATTTCGCGGCAGAGCGTGTCCAGATACGGCTCGATGAGTTTACCGGACTGTGCCGTGGTTGCCGATACGAACGAGCAGTAATAACACCTCGACGGACAGAACGGAATACCGACGTACAGCGAAATATCGTTTTCACCGATGGTCTTGTCCATCTCCATCGCGGTTGCGGCTGCACGAATCGTCAGCGCCGTGCGCTCCGGCGAAACGTGAAAGTGCTCGCGCAGCTCGACCGCCGCCTCGCCGCGCGTCATGCCGCGCTCGATCATGCCGCGCGCCAGCTTGGCCGGACGCACGCCGGTCAGGCTGCCCCAGACCGGAGCCTGCGGCAGGAACGGCACGACCGCGTCGTACACGGTCGTTTTCACCAGTTCGGTGATGGTGCGCTTGTAGTCCAGCGTTGCCAGTCCGGCGACGGACGCGTGCTTTTCCGCCTCGTGCGTTACACCGTCCATGCAGACGATCGCACGCGCGGCGGCTTCGCCGTTCTCCTCAGTCAAAATGCTGCGGCAGTACGGCTCGGTAAGCTGCTCGACCGAATCTGCCCTGCTCAGCGTTTCAGTCGGCAGCAGATGAAACAGCATTTCCTCTACCGCGTGTTTCAGTTCGTGATTTTCCAGTGTATAGATCATTTTCCCATCGCCTGCAGCATATATGGATTGTATGCGCGTTCCTCGTTCAGCGTAGAAATGCCCTCGTGACCGGGGAATACCTTGTAATCGCCGTCAAGGTCATGCAGACGCTTCAAAGAGCGCAGCATGGCGGAGAAATCGCCGCCCTCAAGGTCGCAGCGGCCGCACTCGTGACGGAACAGCGTATCGCCGGTGAACAGGCAGTCGCCGATCCTGATGACGGACGAGCCGGGCGTGTGACCGGGCGTTGCCATGTAGGTCGCGGTCATGCCGCCGAACGTCACCTCGGTGCCCTCATTCGCCAGAATATCCGGCGTATCCTGCACATAACTGCGTGCCAGTCCGCGGAACTGACCCATGTTGTCACGGCTCAGCAGCCAGGTGTCCTTCTCCGGCACAACGTACTGCGCGCCGGTCGCCTCGAGCACCTCGTGCGCCGCCAGAATGTGGTCAAAATGCGCGTGCGTCAGCAGCACATACCTGACATTCAGCTGTTCCTCGTTTACCGCGTGCAAAATCGACTTGGCATTGTCGCCCGGATCGATCACCGCGGCTTCGCGGGTTGCTTCGTCATATACAATGTAACAATTCGTGCGGACCATGCCCACACAGAGTTGCATTAACTTCATTAGTTATACCCTTTCTTCGGCATTTAAGCCTTCTTCGTAGGGCGGGCTGCCCTCAGCCCGCCGTGGTAAGTCAGTGTAAATTGTTTTATTTCGCAGGGTGAGGGCAGAAGGTGAATTGTCGATAGGCAAGAGAAGCCACTCTGGAGTGCCCCGCCCTACGGAACAGGTTTATCTTGTCAATGCCGCATGTCCTTGGTGTCCATCCACAGCGTTACCGGGCCGTCATTCAATAGATCGACCTTCATATCCGCGCCGAACTCGCCGGTCTCGACCGGCAGGCCGCTCTCGCGGCAGCGCGCGATGAATGCTTCATACAGCGGGATGGCGGTCTCCGGACGGGCAGCGCTCGTGAAGCTCGGGCGGTTGCCCTTGCGGCAGTCACCGTAGAGCGTGAACTGCGACACGATGAGCAGACCGCCGCCGACATCCGCGAGTGAGCGGTTCATTTTGTCGTTTTCGTCTGTGAATACACGCATTTTAACTGTTTTATCGGCCAGATAAACCGCATCGTCCACGGTATCACCGTCTGTGATGCCGAGCAGGACAAGGAAGCCCTGTCCGATCTGCCCGTGAAGTCTGCCGTCGATCGTCACCGACGCGTGGGAGACTCGCTGTACCAGCGCCCGCATTATTTTTCCTCTTTTCGTAGTAAGTTTTGAATTTAATCTGTTGATTTTTTTGATTTGGAATGGGTGCCAAACCTTGGCTGGGGTTCCAAAAGGGTAGACACCAATGGTTTCTACCCTCTTGGGACTCCCATTTCCTTTTTGGGATACCTTGAGTGCAGATGGTAGACTTCGCAAGCAGGAAAGGAACGGCAGAGGATTTTTTCTTCCGCATGGTATCCACTTATTCGCATTTCGGATACCGTACTGCTACATCCAATTGGGGTCTACGCTGGGCGCGGCATAGCAGTGCCGCGCAACTCCTTTGATGATACCAGTTAGATACATCGTGGGGCTCGATGACCCATCGAGCCTTTGTAAACCTTCTGCACCAGCCAATGCCTCCCCTTTTAGGGGAGCCTGAAACGCGCAGGCACAAGCGCTTTCCGCGTCTCATTTTCCATTCTCAATCATCAATTATCAATTCGTATCAACCGTTCGGGTGACATCCACGACGCCCTTGATGGAACGCAGGCGGCTGATCATATTATCCAGCTGATGGACGCTCGTGACGTCAACCATGGCGTTGATAACGCCGTAGCCGTCGTTGAGGTCGCGTGCGGAAATCTCGTGCACATTAATTTTACTGGACGCAAACGCCAGCGTAACGTCACTCAGCACACCGATACGGTTGCGCGTGGAAATCTGCAGGCCGGTGGAGAACTTATTGACATGACCGGCATTGGCCGCCATATCCTCATCCCACCAGGCACGGACCCAGCGGTCGGGCTCTTCCTCGATATGGACATTCACGCAGTCGCGGCGATGGATGGAAACACCATAGCCGCGGGTGACAAAGCCGACGATCTCATCGCCCGGAATCGGCGTACAGCAGCGGGCAAACTTGACCAGACAGTTATCAATGCCTTCGACAACAACGCCGTCACTGGATTTATTCTGGCGGCGCTGCTGCTGCTCGTTCTGCGGATGCGCGGCACGCTCGGCCTGCTCGCGCTGGCGGCGCAGCTTGCCGACATCGTCCTTGACCTTATTGATGACCTTGGTCAGCATAATGCCGCCGTAGCCGATGGCCGCGTACAGCTCATCGACCGTGTTGAACGAGAACTTGTTGAGCGTGTTCTTCTGCACCTCTTCGTTCTCATAGAAGCCGTTATACAGCAGGTTGGCACGCAGCTCGCGGTCGAGATCCTCCTTGCCGTTGACGATATTTTCCTCGCGGCATTCCTTCTTAAACCACTGCTTGATCTTGTTGCGCGCCTCGGTGGTCTTGACGATCTTCACCCAGTCACGGCTCGGACCGTGTGCCTCCTTGGAGGTCAGGATCTCAACGATATCGCCGTTTTTCAGCTGGCTGTCGATCGGTGCGATACGGCCGTTCAGCTTGCAGCCGGTCATGCGGTTGCCGACTGCCGAGTGAATCGCATACGCAAGGTCGATCGGCGTTGCACCTGCCGGCATGTTGACCACATCGCCCTTGGGCGTAAAGACGAATACCTCGTCCGCGAACAGGTCAACCTTGATGTTTTTGATAAAGTCCTCGGCCTCGGTGTCCTGCTGGGCTTCAAGCAGTTGGCGAATCCACGCGAACGCTTCCTCGTTGCCCTTCTTGTCCAGACCCTGCTTGTACTTCCAGTGCGCCGCAACACCGTATTCCGCCATTTTATGCATCTCTACGGTACGAATCTGCACCTCAAACGGGATGCCTGCTCGGCCGATGACCGTCGTATGCAGCGACTGATAGCCGTTCGGCTTCGGTGTGGAGATATAGTCCTTGAAGCGGCCCGGAATCGGCTTGTACAGGTCGTGGACGTAGCCGAGCACGTTGTAGCAGTCCGCCACGGTATCGACAATGACGCGCACGGCGCAGATATCATAGATCTCGTTGATGGTCTTGTGCTGGGCATACATTTTGCGGTAGATCGAGTAAATATGCTTGACGCGGGCCGAAATCGTGTTGTGGATGTTCGCTTCCTTCAGCTTGGTGCTGATGCGGTCCTGAATGCCCTGCAGGAATTCCTCATGCTGCTCACTCTGGGCCTTGAGGCCCTCAACGATCTCGTTATAGCCGATGGGGTCGAGAACCTTCAGCGACAGATCCTCCAGCTCCCACTTGATGCGGCTCATGCCGAGACGGTGCGCGATCGGCGCGTAAATCTCCATGGTTTCCAGTGCCTTGTCGCGCTGCTTGCGCTCGGGCAGGAACTGGAAGGTGCGGGCATTGTGCAGTCGGTCGGCCAGCTTGATGAGGATAACGCGGATATCCTTCGCCATGGCGAGGAACATCTTGCGCAGGTCCTCGAACTGCTCCTGCTCCTTGGAGTAGCGCAGCATGCCCAGTCGGGTTACGCCGTCCACCAGCTCCGCGACCGGCGTGCCGAATTTGTTTTCGATCTCCTTGTAGCCGAACTCGGTGTCCTCAATGCAGTCATGCAGCAGCGCTGCACAGATGGAATCCGTATCCAGACCCATCTCCACAACGATCTCAGCGACAGCGACCGGATGAATGATATACGGCTCACCGTTGCGGCGCTTCTGTCCCTCATGTGCCTTGGCCGCACATTCGTATGCCGCGCGAATCTTCTTGATATTCGCCTGCGGGTTTTGTTTTTGTACGCGTTCGATCAAAAAATCCAGTTTCGTTTGCATAGATCCTTCCCCCATTCGTGTCACCCCGCCATACTTTGCAATGTGGCAAGGACAACCGATCCGGAAATATCGGCCTTGCCCTCGTAGGGTTTGAGCAAAATATTGAGCATGCCTTCCTTAAAATGATAGCTGATGAGTCCGGACTCCTGAAAAACGTCCAGACAGACGAACAGCTTGCCGATGTTAATGTCGCGTCGGCTTTCCCACGCAACCCGGCGGGAAAGTGCCCCGTCCGGTACGGAAAGCCGTCCGTCCTCCGCGCGGCAGGTCACATGCCGCCAGACAGCAACCAGATCCTTGCGGTCGGGCAGGAGCAGACGCGCTTCCCTTGCGGTGAGCGGGCCGTCCTGCATGAGTGTATTATACAGATTGAGAATCTTCTG
This sequence comes from Butyricicoccus sp. AM05-1, assembly GCF_003474415.1. NCBI lineage: Bacteria > Bacillati > Bacillota > Clostridia > Eubacteriales > Butyricicoccaceae > Butyricicoccus > Butyricicoccus sp. AM05-1. The sequence goes on from NZ_QUDG01000002.1 coordinate 65,303, forward strand.
ATCCGCCAGATGCTCGCAGTCACTCAGCTGCACATCGCAGATGGTCAGCTGTACCGAACGGCGGCCTCGAAATTCGTTGATCTCCAGATGAAAGGCGGCATCCACGGTGTTGCCCTCGACAAAGCCGAGACCGCCCGCACCGATGCCGAACCAGATTGCGGAAAAACGCTTGCCGTCCTTGATGAGCGACAGACGAACGTGCCGGTCGCTGGACAGCGGCGTAATCTCCTCAACGGTCATGTTCTTCATGCAGAACACAGGCTCCGCATTTTTCATGCCGTACGGCTCGAGTACGCTCAGGGATTCGATGTTCTCCTGCGTCAGCCACTCCGACTGCACCATGCAGTCGATGTGCAGCTGCGGAACAAGCTCCGCCATGGTGACATGCGTTTCCGCGTACTTGCGCAGGCGCGTGCGGAGTTCTTCGATCCTGTCCGCCTGCACGGTCAGTCCTGCGGCAAGCGCATGACCGCCGTAACGCTCGAACAGGTCCTCACACGAGGTAAGCGCCTCAAACAGATTGAAGCTGCCGATCGAGCGGCCGGAGCCCTTGCCTACGCCGTCCTCGCCCACCGAGATGAGCACGACCGGACAGCCGTAGCGGTCGCACAGGCGCGAGCACACAATGCCGATAACGCCCTGATGCCATCCCTCTCCAGCCAGCACGATAATTTTATCCTCAAGCGGGTTGTATTCGCGGCGCAGGCGTGTGAGCGTCTGCTCGAGTATCTTGTTCTCCTCGTTCTGGCGCAGCTTGTTTTGCTCGCAAAGCTCAGCGGCAAGCGCCTGTGCCCGTACCGGATCCTTCGTCAGGAACAGCTCTGCTGCCAGCTCGGCCTTGCCCATGCGGCCCGCCGCGTTGATGCGCGGCGCAAGCACATAGCTGATGGTCGAGGAGGTCAGCCGCCTGTTCTTCATCCCCGCCTCGCGCAGCAGCATTTCCAGACCGATATTCGCCGTCACGGACAGCTTTTTCAGTCCTTCCGCCACAATAATGCGGTTTTCACCGACAATCGGCATGACATCGGCCACCGTGCCGAGCGCTACAAGGTCGGCGTACCGGTCGAGCATGGAGAGCGTGTCGCCCTCGAGCGCACAGATGAGCTTGAACGCCACGCCCACGCCCGCCAGGCTGGAAAACGGATAGGTATCGTCCGTCCGCTTGCAGTCCACGACCGCCTGCGCGTCCGGCAGGTTTTCGTGGCACTCGTGGTGGTCGGTAATGACGACCTGCATGCCGAGCTCGCGTGCGACGGCAATCTCCTCGTTGGCTGTAATGCCCGAGTCCACCGTGATGAGCAGGCGCGTGCCCTGCTCATACAGCTGCTCCATCGCCGGACGGGTCAGACCGTAGCCGTCCGTCAGACGATTGGGAATGTAATATTCACATTTTGCGCCCTTGCTGCGCAGATAATCCACCAGTGTGCACGTTGCCGTGATGCCGTCCACATCGTAATCACCGTAGACCACCATTTTCTCTCCGCGATCTATTACCTCGCGGATGACCTCGACTGCCTTACCCATATCGGTCAAACCGAACGGATCATGCAGTCCTCGCGCATCGCAGCTCAGGTAATCCGCCGCAGCCTGCGGTGTGTCGATGCCGCGCGCCGACAGCACCGCCGCCGTCAGCGGTGTATAGCCGGTCTCCCGCGACAGCACCCGCACCCGCTCGGTGTCCGGCGAGGCGATCACCCATCGCTTTGCTCTCATATTGAACGATCCCTTCCTGAGTCACGGCAGCAGCACGCCTTCCGGCGCCTGCGTATAGTAACTCCGATTTTATATTATCACTATTATACCAAAACACACCCAAAATCACAACATTTTTGAAGCTGTTCCCCAAACGATCGTTTTGGGAACAGCTTCTCGCTCGAAACCACGCTTTCGAGCGAATTTCGACGAAAAGCCGCGCCCTACGGGCACATTTTTCTTCCCTTGTATAAAAAGGCAGGCGCTATCCTTGCGCGACTTCACGGTCGCGCTGCGCGTACACGCCCCGCCTTTTTATGGATTTGCTACGCAAATCCGATTGAATGCGCGCTGTCGCGCGAGGCATAATTTTTTCGCTTTGTTCTCTATGGAAAGAGAACAAGCGGGCGCTCCTTGTCGGAGTGCCCGCTTTGATTTGCTGTTTTATTGTTCGCGTTTTCCGCCGTTTTTGCGGGCGAGAATCGGGCCGAGATACTGTCCGGTATACGAACCCTCGCACTGTGCAACCTCCTCCGGCGTACCGCAAACGACCAGTCGGCCGCCGCCGTCGCCGCCCTCGGGACCGAGGTCGAGGATATAGTCCGCAGTCTTGATGACATCCAGATTGTGCTCGATGACAACAACCGTGTTGCCTGCATCCACCAGCTTCTGCAGAACATCCACAAGCCTGTGGACATCTGCGACATGCAGACCGGTGGTCGGCTCATCGAGGATATAGATGGTCTTGCCGGTCGAGCGTTTGGACAGCTCGGTCGCCAGCTTGGCGCGCTGCGCCTCGCCGCCGGACAGCGTTGTGGAGGACTGCCCCAGCTTAACGTAGCCCAGACCGACCTCGCGCATGGTCTCCAGACGGCGTGCGATTTTCGGCACGTTGGCGAAGAACTCACACGCTTCATCCACCGTCATATCCAGCACTTCGTAGATGTTTTTGCCCTTGTAGCGCACCTCGAGCGTCTCCTTGTTATAGCGGCGCCCCTTGCATACATCGCAGGGAACGTAAACGTCCGGCAGAAAGTGCATTTCGATTTTGAGCAGGCCGTCACCCGAGCAGGCCTCACAGCGGCCGCCCTTGACATTGAAGGAAAAACGGCTTGCGCTGTAGCCGCGCGCCTTTGCGTCCGCCGTTTTGGCAAACAGGTCGCGGATATCGTTGAACACACCCGTATAGGTCGCCGGATTGGAGCGCGGCGTGCGTCCGATGGGCGACTGGTCAATGTCGATGACCTTGTCGAGATTCTCGATGCCGATGAATTCGTCGTGCGCGCCGGCTCGGGTCTTCGCGCCGTTCAACTCCGCTGCCAGCTTTTTGTACAGGATTTCGTTGACGAACGAGGACTTGCCCGAACCCGAAACACCGGTGACACAGGTCAGCGTGCCGAGCGGAATCGTGAAATCCGTGTGCTTGAGGTTGTTCACCGCACAGCCTTTGACCGTGATGCTCTTGCCGTTGCCTTTGCGCCGGATTTCGGGCACCGGAATGAATTTTTTGCCCGAAAGGTACTGTCCGGTGATGGATTTGTCGCTTTTGAGCAGCTCGTCTATCGTGCCCTCGAACACGACCTCGCCGCCGTTGCGGCCCGCCCCCGGACCGATGTCCACGATGTGGTCAGCCGCAAACATGGTGTCCTCGTCGTGCTCGACCACGATGAGCGTGTTGCCGAGGTCGCGCAGCCGCCCCAGGGTCGCAAGCAGCTTGTCGTTGTCGCGCTGATGCAGACCGATGGACGGCTCGTCGAGGATATACAGCACGCCCATCAGTGATGAGCCAATCTGCGTTGCCAGCCGGATACGCTGGCTCTCGCCGCCGGACAGCGTGCCGGACGAGCGCGAAAGCGTCAGATATTCCAGGCCGACCGACTGTAGGAAGCCGAGGCGGTCCATAATCTCCTTGATTACTCTGTCACCGATTTTATGCTGCATTTCGGTCAGTTTGAGCGTGTGAAGGAACTCCATCGCCTTGACGACCGACTTTTCCGCGAACTCTGCGATGTTCAGTCCGCCGAGCGTGACCGCCAGCACCTCCGGGCGCAGACGGCGGCCGTGGCATGCCGGGCACGGACTTTCGCTCATCACTTCTTCAATCTCGCCGCGCGACCACTCGCTGTTGGTCTCACGGTAACGGCGTTCCAGATTGGGGATGATACCCTCGAACGGCTGGCGCATCACGCCGCCCGAAATGCGGCTGACCGACAGCTCGAGCGGTTCATCTCCGGTGCCGTACAGCAGCTCGTCGAGCGCCTGCTCGGAGAACTCCTCGATGGGCGTTTCGAGCGTAAAGCCGTGTTTTTTGCCGAGTGCAGTGTAGTACATGCCCGCGATCGTACCCGGGTCGGCGCTGCCCCAGCCGGACGCACGGATGGCGCCCTGCTTGATCGAAAGATGGCGGTTCGGGATAACGCGATCGGGATCAACACGCTTCTGAATGCCCAGACCCGTGCACACCGGGCACGCACCGTACGGGTTGTTGAATGAGAACATTCTCGGGGTAAGCTCTTCGATGGAAATGCCGCAGTCGTCGCAGGCGTAGTTCTGCGAGAACGTGATGGGTTCGCCGCCAATGACATCCGCAATCACCAGACCGCCCGACAGCGCAGACGCGGTCTCCACCGAATCAGTAATGCGTCCGCGGGCGTCCGGACGGATGACAACGCGGTCAACAACGATCTCAATGTTGTGCTTCTTGGTTTTCGCCAGCTTGAATTCTTCCGAAAGATCATGGATTTCGCCGTCTACACGCACGCGGACATAGCCCTGCTTGCGGGCATCCTCAAACACCTTAACGTGCTCGCCCTTCTTGCCGCGGATGACCGGCGCAAGCAGCTGCACGCGCGTCTTTTCTTCAAGCGCCATCAGCCGGTCAATGATCTGGTCGATGGTCTGCTGGTGGATCTCCTTGCCGCATTTCGGACAGTGCGGCGTGCCGATGCGCGCCCACAGCAGGCGCATATAGTCGTAGATCTCGGTGACCGTGCCGACCGTCGAACGCGGGTTCTGCGAGGTGGTCTTCTGGTCGATGGAGATGGCGGGCGAAAGACCATCGATGTAGTCCACATCCGGCTTGTCCATCTGGCCGAGGAACTGCCGCGCGTAGCTGGACAGCGATTCAACGTAGCGGCGCTGACCCTCGGCGTAGATCGTGTCAAACGCCAGGGACGATTTGCCCGAGCCGGACAGGCCGGTGAGCACCACCAGCTTGTCGCGTGGAATTTTGATGTCGATGTTTTTCAGGTTGTGCTCTCGGGCACCTTTTACATGGATATATTCCTGCATTGTATTTTTTCCTTATCACAAAATAATGGAGAATTGAAAATTGTGGTGATGTGCTTTGCACGTTTATTGATCGCCGCGCAGCGGCGTACCTCATTATCCATTCTCAATTTTCATTTTTCCAACGCCTTAATCTGGTCACGAAGCTGTGCTGCGATCTCAAACTCGAGCATCTTCGCGGCTTCCTTCATCTGGCGGGTCAGGCGGGCGATTTCCTGCTGTTTTTCGCCCTTGCTTCGCAGCTTTTTCTTGCTGCTCGAGGGCACATTCGAGGTGATTTCGATAACATCCTGCACCTTTTTATGCACAGACCTGGGGATAATTCCGTGTGCCTTATTAAACGCATCCTGCAGCGCACGGCGGCGCTCGGTCTCGTCCATCGCGCGCTTCATCGAGGGCGTGATGCTGTCTGCATACAGCACGACCATGCCGTGCTCATTTCGTGCGGCGCGGCCGATAGTCTGGATGAGTGAGGTCTCCGACCGGAGAAATCCCTCCTTGTCCGCATCGAGAATGGCAACGAGCGACACCTCGGGAATGTCGAGGCCCTCACGCAGCAGGTTGATGCCGACAAGCACATCGTACACGCCGAGACGCAGATCGCGCACCAGCTCCTGCCGCTCGATGGTCTTAACATCGTGGTGCATATAGCGCACCTTGATGCCGGCGGTTTCAAGGTAATCGGTCAGATCCTCCGCCATCTTCTTGGTGAGCGTGGTAACGAGCACACGTTCGCCCTTCGCCGTGCGGGCGTTGATTTCTCCAATGAGATCGTCGATCTGGCCATCAACCGGACGGACAACGACCTCCGGATCGAGCAGACCGGTCGGGCGAATGACCTGCTCGACCACCTGACCCGAGCGCGACAGCTCATACTCAGCAGGTGTTGCGGAAACATACACAATCTGGTTCAGACGGTCGTTGAACTCGTCAAAATTGAGCGGGCGGTTGTCATACGCGCTCGGCAGGCGGAAGCCGTTTTCGACCAGACTTTCCTTGCGGGCGCGGTCGCCGTGGTACATGGCGCGCACCTGCGGGAGCGTGACGTGGCTCTCGTCCACGATGAGCAGAAAATCCTTCGGGAAATAGTCGATGAGCGTGTACGGCGCACTTCCCGGCGCACGCCGCGACAGCACGCGCGAATAGTTCTCGACGCCCGAGCAGAAACCGATCTCCTGCAGCATTTCAATGTCGTAGCGGGTGCGCTGCGCGATGCGCTGTGCCTCGATCAGCTTGCCGTTTTCCTCGAAGTATTTTACGCGCTGTTCCAGTTCTTCTTCGAGGTCCTTGATGGCTTCCTCCAGTTTTTCCTTGGGCGTGACGTAGTGGCTCGCCGGAAAAACAGCAATATGCCCCAGTTCACCGAGAGAAACGCCGGTCAGCGGGTTAATACGGCTGATGCGGTCCACCTCATCACCGAAAAACTCGATACGGACAACATCCTCATCCGAGTATACCGGCCAGATCTCCACCGTGTCGCCGCGCACGCGGAAGCGGTTGCGCTCGAACGCAATGTCGTTGCGCTCGTACTGAATGTCTATCAGTCGACGGATGAGCTCCTCGCGGCTCATCTCCATGCCCGGACGGATGGAAATGACCATGCTCTTGTAGTCGATCGGATCGCCGAGTGAGTAAATGCACGACACGGACGACACAATGATCACATCGCGTCTCTCGCTCAGTGCCGAGGTCGCAGAGTGGCGCAGGCGGTCAATTTCATCATTGATGGCGGAATCCTTCTCAATATAGGTGTCGGTCGAGGCGATATACGCCTCCGGCTGGTAATAATCGTAGTAGGATACGAAATATTCTACCGCATTCTCAGGAAAAAATTCGCGCAGCTCGGTGCAGAGCTGTGCGGCCAGCGTTTTATTGTGCGCGAGCACCAGCGTCGGGCGCTGGGTCTGCTCGATGATGTTCGCCATGGTGAACGTCTTGCCCGAGCCGGTAACGCCCATCAGCGTCTGCTCGGTCAGACCGTTGTTGATGCCCTCCACCAGTTTGGCTACCGCCTCCGGCTGATCGCCTGCCATTTGGTAGGGGCTGTGTATCTTAAATTCCGGCAAGGAAATAGGCCTCCCTCTTTGCTATTAGCGTGTGCAGTAATTGAGAATGGAGAATGGAAAATGGAGAATGAATGTGCGCCGCACAGCGGCGTATCAAATTCCGTGCTATGCACGGTTCCTTAATTCTCAATTCTCCATTCTCAATTTTCCATTACTTCGACCGTTTACAAATCAGTACCGTTTTCTTAGACTTCCGCTTCTTAATCGACCGATAGATGTGAAATTGCTGCGTGCCACAACGCAGTGATCGACCAGCTCCAAACCCAGTTCGGAGAGCGTGCGCTGCAGACGGTCAGTCATATCAAAATCCTCCTGCGAAGGTGTCGGCGTGCCGTTCGGATGATTATGCGCCAGCGCAACGCCTGCCGCACCGGCCATCAAGGCACCGCGGGCAATCTTGTAGCTGTCCACCTGCACCCGCGCATGTCCGCCGCGTGCGATCTCCTCGCACTTGAGCACACGCCCCGCGCCATCCACATAGGCGGCCAGCAGCACTTCCTCCCGCTCGGCGCACAGCTGCGGCACGAAATATGCGCCGATGCGGTCATAGGTGTTCAGTTTATCGGTAAACTGCTCCATTTTCGCCACATCCGCCTGATAACGGTGAAACAGGGCAAAGCACAGGTGCAGCAGCTCCGCCGAGCGCGGACCGACGCCATCGACCGTCTGCAACTCGTCCTCGGTTGCCTCGAGCACCGCATGCAGTGAACCAAACCGCTGCATCAGCCGGTGTGCTGTCGGGTTGGTGTCGCCCTGCCGTACCGCAAAATACAGCAGCATCTCCAGCACCTCGTGGTCGCTGAAGATCTCCAGTCCGAACCGGCGGAATTTGTCCAGCATGCGCTGGCGGTGACCCATATGCGGGTTGTCTGGCATCTGTATTCCCTCCCCCTGTACAAAATTGAGAATGGAGAATTGAAAATTGAAGATCGAAAGCAGTATCGCGCTCTGCGCGATTGTTTAATACGCCGCTTCGCGGCGTTTCCTTAATTCTCCATTATCCATTCTCAATTCTCATTAAAAATGAATCTTCTCCACCGCCTGATTGAGCGCTCTGGTTACCAGCGGACTGTCCTTAATCTCCGGGAACGGAACGGTCGGCTGCGGTGCGCCGTCATGCGGACGCAGGCTCTTGCCCATCCAGAGGACATCGCGCCACTGACCGAATTTATACATGCTCTCCTGATATGCGCCCGAGATGATAAAGCCCATGGCTTTATGGAACTTCATCGACCGCTCATTCGGTGAAGTGATGCCGACGTAGATATTATAGTATCCCTGCATCGCCAGCAGTTCAAACAGCGCGGCGTAAATCGCACCGGCGATACCGTGGCGGTGCTGCTCCTGTGCAACGTAGATGGACGTTTCGACCGACCACTGATAGGCGGCGCGGGTACGGTGCGGCGCCGCATAGCCATAGCCGACGACCTCGCCGTCAATACGGCAGACCAGCCACGGCAGCTTTTGGGTATAGGTGCGCCACCGGCGGGTAAACTCCTCCATTGAAGGAGCATCGTACTCGCTCGACACAGTGGTTTGAACAACATACGGCGCATACAGCGCAAGCATCTCGGCAATATCTTCTTCCTCTGCAGGACGCAGAACAACTTCCGGCATGATTTTTTCCTCGTTTCGACATAATCTCGATATAAGTATACCGCATTCATTTTTTATGTTCAATAGGAGATTGTCAAAAAATCGCACATTTGTTCGCCTTGCATCTGCTGATTTTTTTACAGTATAATTCTTGCCGTTCTATATAATATTCTTTGTCATTTCAGCCGATTGCATTTTGCCCTGCCGAGTAGTATACTATGAAAAGCACTGACGAAAACGGCGTTTCGCCCTGCCGGGGAAGAGAAGGAGGCATCGCGCATATGGTTCGCTACGGTTTTATCCATACCAAAGAGGATATCAAGTTTCTGGTCCTGTTCGCCATGGATCTGCTGCCATTCCCGGTCAGCTTCAGCACCATTGTGGACTTAACGACCTGGTGCGACGAAGGCTTTGGCTACTTTGAGCTGAGCGAGGCTTTCTACGAGATGGTCCCGACCGGACACATCGAGGAGATACCCGACGAAGAAGAAACCCTGTACGCCATCACCGAAAAGGGACGCGAGGCTACCCGCATTTTCGAGAAGCAGCTTCCCTATCCGGTCCGCGAAGCCGCACAGCGCTCTGCGCTGCGTGTCGTCCGCCAGATCCGGCGCGACGCCGGCATCCACACCGCCGTCACCGAGCACGGCCCGAACGACCTGACCGTCCGCATGGAAATGGAGCAGGTGTTCGCAGTGGAAATGAACGTCGTCAGTCACGGACAGGCTGCCATGCTCGAGCGTACCTTTAAGGAAAACGCCGAGGCCGTCTATCAAACATTGCTCACCGCAATGACAAAAAACTACGCAAACGAGAAAGAAGCGCAAAAACCTTGAAACACATGAAGCAACTCGGTGTGCTGCTTGCCTGCTGTGTCGGCGGCTCACTGCTCTCCCTTTTACTCCGCGGTCTGCTGCCCGGCAACGTGCTCGGTCTGACCCTGCTGCTCGCCCTGCTCATCTTCGGCGCGGTACGTCTGCACCATGTAGAGAGCGTAGCGGATTTTCTGCTGCAGAACATGGCGTTTTTCTTTCTGCCCGCCATGCTGGGCGTGCTGGAAATCTGGAACGACATCAAAAGCGAAGCACTTGCCATCCTTGCCGTCTGCCTGCTGACCACGCTGTGTACTGCCGCTGCTACCGCACTGACCGTACATATCGTGTTCCGTCTGCAGCATCGTGAAACCGAGGAGGCGTTCGACCATGACTGATCTTCTCTCCTCTTCGCAGTTCTGGCTGCTGATTTCCATCGGTTTTTATGCACTCGGCGTAGAGATTCAAAGGAAAACCGGCTCTCCGGTCTGCAATCCGCTGCTGATTGCCTCGATTCTGGTCGGTGCGCTGCTGATCGCAACCGGCACCCCCTACCAGACCTATGAGGAATCCGGCAAGCTGATCTCGTTCTTCCTGACGCCGGCAACGGTAGCGCTTGCGATCCCGATTTACCGCAAGCTGGATGTACTGCTGAAAAACCTGCTGCCCATCCTGCTCGGCGCGTTCGTCGGCTCGATGGTATCCATCGGCAGCGTGCTGCTCTTCAGCCATCTGTTCGGTCTGAGCGAAAGCACGACGCTTTCTCTCGTGCCGAAATCGGTAACAACTCCGATTGCAGTCGCGGTAGCCGAAATGCTCGGCGGCGTAACCTCCATCACCGCGATTGCGGTTGTCGTCACCGGCATCATCGGCGCGATCATCCTGCCGACCTTCCTCAAGTGCATCGGCGTGCGCAATCCGGTGCAGATGGGCCTGTCCATCGGCACGGCAGCTCATGCAGTCGGTACCTCGCGCGCCATTGAGCTGGGTGAGACCGAAGGCGCGATTTCCGGTCTGGCGATCGGCGTTGCCGGTCTGCTGACGGCACTTATCGTTTCCATCGGCTCTGCTATTTTGCTGTAAGCAGTAATTGAAAATTGAGAATGGAGAATGTCGCTATCCTTGCGCGATACCCTAATTCTCCATTATCCATTCTCCATTCACAAAACCACCTTTCCCCTGCATAAAATGCAGGAAGAAAGGTGGTTTTTCTATGGTGATCCATGTTGTTCGGCCGGGTGATTCGCTGTACCGCATTGCGCAGCTGCACGGTATTCCCCTGCCGTTCCTCATCCAGCAGAATGAGCTGCACGAGCCGTACCGCTTAACGCCCGGGCAGACCATTGTCGTTCCGCAGCCGGAAAAGACGTACATCGTCCGCCGCGGCGACACGCTCGGCAGCATTGCCGCGCAGAACAGCACAACCGTGATGCAGCTGTGGCAGAACAATCCGCAGCTTGGCGGCACCGACCGCATTCAGCCGGGGCAGATGCTTGTACTCAGCTACGGAAACAAGCTGGGACGCTTTGCGGTGAACGGCTACGCCTATCCGAGCATCGACCTGCGCGTTCTGCGCCGCACACTGCCCTATCTGACGTACTTATCCGTATTTTCCGTCGGTTTTGACAACGCCGGACGCATTTTACCGTTCTCCGCCGAGCTGCTCGTGCGCATGGCGCGGCAGTATCAGGTAAAGCCTTTGCTCGTTCTGACAACACTCGGCGAGGACGGGCAGTTCTCCGGCGAACGTGCCCACCAGCTGCTGAACACCCCGACGGCTCGCGCGGCGCTGATCGAAAATCTGGCACAGGTACTGGCCATGCAGGGCTTCGCCGGTGTGGACATCGACTTTGAGTACGTGCCGCCGGAGGACGCGGACGCATATGCCGCGTTTGTCCGCTCGGTCCGCGAGCGGCTCTCGCCTGCCGGATACACGGTCTTCGCGGCACTCGCGCCTAAAACCTCCGCCGCGCAGCAAGGTCTTCTGTATGAGGCACACGACTATGCCGCGCTCGGCTCTGCGGCGGACCGTGCCCTGCTGATGACCTATGAATGGGGTTACACGCTGTCCGCTCCGATGGCGGTCGCGCCAATTAACAAGGTAGCGCAGGTCGTGCGGTTTGCCGTGTCGCAGGTGCCGCCGGATAAGCTGTTCATGGGCATCCCGAACTACGGCTACGACTGGGCGCTGCCCTATGTGCAGGGACAGTCGCGCGCCCGCAGTCTGGGCAACGTGCAGGCCGTCGAGCAGGCGATTCAGGTCGGCGCGCCAATTCATTATGATGACACGGCACAGTCTCCGCACTACAACTACTGGCGCGACCGTGCCGAGCACGAGGTCTGGTTTGAGGATGCGCGTTCTATCCGTGCCAAACTGGCACTTGCCGGAGAATATCAGCTGGCAGGCGTCAGCATCTGGAATATCATGCGGTATTTTCCGCAGCTGTGGCTCGTGCTGAACAGCCTGTACGACATCGAAAAGCTTGGATAAAATTCACCAAACCGACCGATTTTCCCCTGTTTCGGTCGGTTTTTTCCGTGCTTCGGCAGTTTCTCCTCGGATTTCCATTGCAAAACGGTTACAAAACCCGCTATCATACGGTGCATGGGAGTTTCCCGCAAAATTCAAGGAGGTATCTACCTATGAAGTTCAAGAGACTCGTGCCGCTGGCACTTGCGCTTGTCATCGCATCCACCACTGCTGCAGAAGCTGCACATCTGCAGCAGAACCGCTTTTCGTTCGTCGTGCGTCCGAATTACACACAAACGGTCAGCCGTCCTTCTGCGAGCAAGCCCTCACCAAGCACCGCCGCGAACAGCAGCTACGCCGCGCAGGTGGTCTCACTGGTAAACGCCGAGCGTGCCAGACAGGGACTTCCCGCGCTGACCATCAGCACCGCGGTGCAGCAGGCGGCGCAGATCCGCGCCGGAGAACTGCAAACCAGCTTTTCGCACACGCGCCCGAGCGGCGCATCCTGCTTTACCGCGCTGACCGAGGCCGGCGTTTCCTACGCGCGTGCCGGCGAAAACATCGCCTATGGTCAGAGCACGCCGGAGGCTGTTGTGCAGTCGTGGATGAGCTCGTCCGGCCACCGCGCGAACATTCTCAGCAGCAGCTTCACCACCATCGGCATCGGCTGTACCGTTGTGAACGGAACCGCATACTGGGCACAGCTTTTCACCGCATAAACGCAAAACAGACCGCATTAGCGGTCTGTTTTGTTGCTCTATCCTGCCGTTTATCACGAGAGCGGATACACCTCGCCGTTGATGGTGACCGACTGCACATTATCCAAGTCAAATGCACGCGCGAGCACCGCAATCTCGGTGTCGATACGGTCGGTGTCCTCGGTGGAATTGAAACCGTAGGTATACAGAGTACGGTCAATATCCGCATTTTCGTCCAGAATGACGTACTCCGAGCCGTCCCTCAGCTGCACGCTCAGCTTATCGACCTCGTCCACCGTGCAGTGCATATCCGCATTGCGGATGCGGATGCCGATCTGCGACAGCGTTACATCGCCGTCTGCGCTCGTCAGGTACGGCATCTGCTGAAATTCCGGCAGATCGACCGCCAGAACCGTCTTTGCGGTACCCGCTCCGTCCGCACGCACGGTCGTTTTACCCGGCTCAAGTGCCTCCAGACGGAGCGGCTCTCCCTGCCTGTAATCGCTCGAAATCGAAAATGCGCCCTCGAAATAGTAGTCGTTGTCGGTCGAACGCGCGGTATCGAGATAAAATTCACTGCCGCAGAAGCCGCTGTCGCCGTACATGACCTCGAAATCAAGCTGTCCCTCCTCGGCATAGCACGAGGACAGCGTGGACCATGTGATGTCTGGCTTGTTCTGATAGCTGTCGATCAGGTGCGCCAGCGTGAACGGCTTTACGCCGTCCTGCTTTTTGTTTGCAAGGTGCAGACTGATCACGCCCGTACCCGCACTCTCGTCAAACAGCACTGACTCCACCGACAGACGGTAATGCTCGTTCTCATCGGTCAACTTGGCGTTGTCCGCCGTCTGTACATACCCTTCGAGATTCGCGTCTCCGCCATTCGGAAACAGCAGCGGAAACCAGCTCTGTGCATTCGCGGCAAATGCGGTTCCGCCGATGCACAGCGCTGCCGCCAGTCCGGTGCAGACGATTTTCTTCGATGAAAAACGGCGTACCGGCTTGCTTTCTCGCTCGGGCAGGCTGTCCAGCGCCCTGCGGACACTGCGGTCAAATTCTTCGGTCATTTTCGGGAAATCATTATGGTTCATCATGCGAAGCACGCTCCTTTCAAGTCCTTGCGCAAATGCTCTCTTGCCGCTCGGAGACGAGTCTTGACCGTGTTTTCCGGTATGCCGAGCATTCCGGCAATCTCACGGGTCTTAAAGCCCTCTAAGTAGTACAGCTCCACCGGCAGGCGCAGCTTTTCCTCCAGTGCGGTGATGGCGGCATACAGGTCGCTGTGATCATCAGCCGCAGGCGCCGGTATCGCCTCTGCAGCAGCCGCATCATACGGCGCAAGCCGCTGCTGACGGCGCAATATCGTGCTGCACTCGTTGATGAGTATGCGGACCAGCCACGTTTTGAAATACCGCGTGCTGCGCAGCGAATCCAGTTGCTCCCACGCCCGCAGGATTGCCTGCTGCGCCGCGTCTGCACAGTCATGCTCGCTGCGGAGCATGGTTTTCGCTACGCGGTACAGCGTAGGCTCGGCTGCCAGCACCGCGGAGGTAAATTGCTCTCTATCCATCATAAGCGAATTCTCCTTTCCGAAAGCGTCCGGACAGCGCAGACAGGTTTCGTCAAAAGCGCTTTCTGTCTGCGGCTTTCATCTATTAGACGGTTCGGTGCGGCAAATGGTTTTGTGAAAGGGAAAATTTTTCGTACTTGCATTTTGCATTACCTATTATACAGTACAAGCGCACAAAACGAAATCGGTACAGAGATTCCAAACACATTCCCCCACCGCATCGCACAATACAAATGAATAAATGAAGAATGCTGAATCTCCACGTTCATTTTCCATCCTCCATTCCTGAACCGATAGACAAAAGTCTCCCGCCATGGTATACTGTCCTTATCTGGTATAGTTAATCCGATCCAAAAGCAAGTTACTTATTGATAACTATTATCAAATAAAAAATATTATTTATTTTTAAGAAAACCTATTGACATTTTGGCACAACACGGTTATACTAAAGTTGTTCCAAGGAGAGAAAGGAAGGAACGATTTGAGAATCACACATGAAGCGGATTATGCAATTCGTGTGACCTATTGTCTGGCACTTGCAGGCGAAAAGCAGTGCGCGAAGGATATTTCCGAGGCAACCGGCGTAACACTCCGGTTTGCGCTTAAAATTCTCCGCAAGCTGACGCAGTCCGGTATTACAAAATCCTATAAGGGCGTTGCCGGCGGCTATGAGCTGAACCACTCCCCATCGGAGATCAGTCTCGGCGCGATCATCGAATGCATCGATGGTCCGATCGCCATCAATCACTGCCTTGCAAATGAGTTCCAGTGCACACACATGGGCACCCAGAATGAATGTGATTTTCATCGCGTGTTCTCGGAGATCAACCGATCTCTGCGCGATCAGCTTTGTTCGATAACAATGGATCGTTTCCTGCCCCCTCAAAAATAAATTTGTTCAACGATACAGGAGGAAAAAATCATGAAAAAGTTTGTTTGTTCCGTATGTGGTTATGTATATGAAGGCGAAGCAGCTCCGGCAGAGTGCCCGATCTGCCACGCACCGGCAGAGAAGTTCAAGGAGCAGGCTGGCGAAAAGACCTGGGCAGCTGAGCACGTTGTAGGCGTTGCACAGGGTGCTCCGGAGGACATCATGGCTGACCTGCGTGCTAACTTTGAGGGCGAGTGCTCCGAGGTTGGTATGTATCTGGCAATGGCTCGCGTTGCACACCGCGAGGGCTATCCGGAAATCGGCCTGTACTGGGAGAAGGCTGCATTCGAGGAAGCAGAGCACGCTGCTAAGTTCGCAGAGCTGCTTGGCGAGGTTGTAACCGACTCCACCGAGAAGAACCTGCAGATGCGTGTAGACGCTGAGAACGGCGCAACCGCTGGCAAGTTTGATCTGGCAAAGCGCGCTAAGGCTCTGAACCTCGATGCTATCCATGACACCGTACATGAGATGGCACGCGACGAGGCTCGCCACGGCAAGGCTTTCGAGGGCCTGCTGAAGCGTTACTTCAACAAGTAATTGAGACTATTCAGAGGACAGGCAGAAATGCCTGCCCTCTTTTTTCAGGAACCGATAAACAGCAGCCTGTCCGCTCTTGGAACGGACAGGCTGCTGTTTTATTTGTGTTTTTCACTTTTGCATTGCACGGGACAGCCGGAGCAGTGTCCGGAACAGCCGGACGGATGCTTTTTCATCGAACGGTGCGCGGCAAACAGCGCGATACCGATCAATGCCAGAATCAAAATAGTGGGGAGATTCATATACCGTGCCTCCTTATGCCAGACCAAATGCAAGACCGACACAGCGGACGGCAAAGGCAATGAGCCATGCAATCACGCATTGGGTCAGCGCAGTCGTGATGGCAGCCCGTGTGCTGCCCATCTCACGCTTTACGGTGGCAATTGCCGCAACACAAGGGGTGTAGAGCAGCACGAATACCAGAAATACGACCGCGGTAAACGGCGTAAACAGGGTGCCGATGCTAGATACCTCGCCGCCGAGCAGCAGCGTCAGCGTGGATACAACGCTTTCCTTTGCGGTAAAGCCGGTAATCAGGGCGGTGGACACGCGCCAGTCCGCAAAGCCGAGCGGTGCGAACAGCGGTGCAAAAATGCTGCCCAGCGCAGCCAGCAGGCTGCTTTCCGGCATAGACACCACATTAAAGCGTGCATCGAAGGTCTGCAGGAACCAGATTACGATAGAAGCAGCAAAGATAATGGTAAATGCCTTCTGGATAAAGCCCTTTGCCTTTTCCCAGATAAGGTGCACAACACTTTTGGCACTGGGCAGACGGTAATTCGGCAGCTCCATAACGAACGGAACCGGTTCGCCCTTGAAGCGGGAGACCTTCAAAATGACCGCATACAGGATGCCGCAAAGAATGCCGAACAGATACAGGCCAATCATGGCAAGCGCACGATACTGCCTGGGGAAAAAGGCGCTGATCATCATGGTGTAGATGGGCAGCTTGGCCGAGCAGCTCATAAACGGGGTAAGTAAAATCGTCATGCGGCGGTCACGCTCACTGGACAGTGTGCGGGTAGCCATGATGGCCGGAACCGAGCAGCCAAAGCCGACCAGCATCGGCACAAAGCTGCGGCCGGACAGTCCCAGCTTGCGGAGCGGCCGGTCCATGATAAAGGCCACACGCGCCATATAGCCGGTGTCCTCCAGAATCGAGAGGAAGAAGAACAGCGTTACAATGGTCGGCAGGAAGCTGAGTACGCTGCCAACGCCGTTTGCGATACCGTCTACAACGAGCGAGTGAACAACGGGGTTGATCTGCAGGGCGGATAATCCGGCATCCAGCCACGAAATGCAGGCATCGACCAGAACGGTCATGCCGTCGGACAGCCATGCGCCGATCCAGCTGAAGGTCATGATGAAGATCAAACCCATGATACCGGCAAAGCAAGGGATAGCGGTGTATTTGCCGGTCAAAAAGCGGTCGATCGCCATACTGCGTTTATGCTCTTTGCTCTCGTGCGGGCGGACGACTGTTGTGCTGCACAGATTTTCCAGAAAGCTGAACCGCATGTTTGCCAGCGCCGCTTCGCGGTCCAGACCGGAATCCTTCTCCATGACGGATACGATCTGGTCAAAAGCGGAGCGATTGTCATCGGACAGTGCGAGCGCCTTTTCGATCAGCGGGTCCTTTTCGATCAGCTTGGTGGCGGCAAAGCGTACCGGCAGACCGGCTCGTTTGGCATTCGGCTCGATCATCAGGGCGGTTGCATGGATGCATCGGTGAACAGCGGCGACCGGATCGTTCTTGTCGCTGCTGTCCTGGCAGAAGTCGATGCCTCTGGGCATTTCCTGATAGCGGGCGATGTGGATCGCGTGGTCGATCAGCTCATCAATGCCCTCGTTCTTTGCGGCCGAAATCGGCACTACCGGAATGCCGAGTGCCTGTTCAAGCTCATTTACATGGACGGTGCCGCCGTTTGCACGGACCTCGTCCATCATATTCAACGCCAGCACCATCGGAATGCCCAGCTCCATCATCTGCATGGTCAGGTAGAGGTTTCGCTCAATGTTGGTCGCGTCTACAATATTGATGATGCCGTCCGGCTTGTTGTCCAGCAGAAAGCTGCGGGTTACGATCTCCTCGCTGGAATACGGTGACAGCGAATAGATGCCGGGCAGGTCGGTAACGGTTGCCTCCGGATGGCTGCGGATCGTGCCGTCCTTGCGATCCACCGTAACACCGGGGAAGTTGCCGACATGCTGGTTGGCACCGGTCAGCTGATTGAACAGCGTCGTTTTGCCGCAGTTCTGATTGCCGGCAAGCGCAAAGGTCAATTTTTTACCGGCAGCCGCGGCTTTGGCGTGCTCATAAATGTGGTAGTCCTTGGATTTCCTGAGCTCGCCCATGCCGGGGTGCGCCGCAGGACGGTGGCGTACCTGTCCGGCGGAAGGCTTTTTTGTTCGCTGATACGGCGTGCCGACTTCGATCTTCCGCGCTTCATCCAAGCGCAGGGTCAATTCATAGCCGCGCAGCTCAAACTGCACCGGATCACCCATCGGAGCGACCTTCTGCAGCGTGACCTCGGTCTGCGGCGTCAGTCCCATATCGAGCAGGTGATGGCGCAAGGCTCCGCTTCCGCCTACTGCGGTGATTTTTGCACTTTCATGCGGTTTCAGTTTATCCAATGTCATATCTATATCTCCTCGCGGCTTCGTGCCGTCGACAGTTTTGCTCTATACTCGTAGACTATTATTCTCCTATGAGCGGGAGTTGTCAATGTTTATTATACAGCAATCCTGCCGATTGTGCACACGCAACACACGGATGACATCGAGAATTACGAGGAACATGACGCCAACATCAGTATTGCGGACAGCGCCAGACGAGCGAGCTTGACGAACAGAGCAAAAACGATATTCCGGTACGCTGCAAAGCGGACCGCGTCAAGTAATGTTCGCAAAAAGGCTCCTGAAAAATGAAGTTAGGCTGCGGTGATCAGTGTGGCCGCAATGGATTCATGGCTTATGTAGGCTCTGGAAACAGACCAGTCCTCGGCGTATTCCATAAGATACGTTGTCACCAGGCGAACATAGGAACTTTCATTCGGAAAGATTCCGACCACGCTGGTACGTCTGCGGATTTCACGATTCAATCTCTCAATCATGTTGGAAGATAAGATTTTTCACGCATCCAGCATTGTGAATGCATAGAAGACCAGAGAATCTTCCAATCCGTCTTCAAGGCACTGACCGCTTTCGGAAAGCGCTTGGCATAGGAGTCGATCACCTCATATGCGCGCTTTCTGGCGAACTCAGCCGTAGGCGCCGGCCAGATTTCCTTGAGTGTCTCAGCGAAGGATTTCTTCTCTTTCTGCGGCACATAGGCCAGACTATTCCGCATGAAATGCACCTTGCAGCGCTGCCATGAGGCTCTGGAAAAGGACTCACGAATTGCCGAAACCAACCCAGAGTGAGCATCTGAAATGATAAGCTTGGGCGTAGACAGACCACAGTCCTTCAGATTCTGAAACAGCACTCCACAGGAGCTCTTGGATTCTTCGGCCATAGGTTCAGCGGCGATGATACCTCGATGTCCATCCTGTTTCAAAAAACAGGACAACTTATCTGAGATCGGAGATTTCTTCACATTTACATGATATAATTAGAAAAATAAAAAACAGGACAGAAGGTCAAGCATGAATCAAGAATTGATGACTTTGGATTTTTGGCAGGATACGGTCATATATGAAGGCAAAATATTTCCTGTCGGTACGCTTGCCTGTGATGCACTGAATGTCCCTGCGAATACTATTACAAAAATGAACGAGCAATGCGAGAAAATCAATCTGCTGCTCGGGATGCTGAATGCCGGACAGGATGCTTATGCACTCTGTCCTATGGCAAGGGAAGCTGCTCTGGCGATGCTGGATACTCTCAGCGAAACCCCGCCATTCTCTTATATGGACATATCAAAGCACCAGGAACGGATAGAAAGGGGCTTTATTGCCGACATTGCGCTGAAATATGTGGAGTTTGCCATAAAAGCCGCAATAAATTCCTTGCAGTTTGAAGAAATCCAGAACTATGCCGAAGCAATCATGCTCCAGCGCTATACCGCCGTATGCGGGCATCTGGCATACTCCCTTGGGGAATACCAAACGGCGATGCTTGATTTTGCAGAACAATCGGACAGAAACGAAGCTGACCGCACCGCAGAGGGCTTTGCCAGAATGTTCGGCAATTATTTCCCGCCGGAGTTTTCCATCACAGAGGGCAATGCCTGGATGTCTATCCTGAACAATTCCGTTCAGTATGTATCCGCCATTCGTCCCAGCGAGGATGTAGCAAAGCTGGTCAAGCGGATGCACTATGTATCCTTTGTAGGGATGTTCCGGTCTGATCTTTTTGAGGGCTTATGTGTTGGTCATGCACCGAAGAAATGCAAAATCTGCGGCAAGTGGTTTCTGACCACCAACGCAAGGCACACCAAATACTGCGGCGGCTATGCACCGGGGGACAAGCTGCACCGCACTTGCCGGCAGATCGGTAATCTGAAAGGTAGAGAACAGCGAGAACTTGCGGACGATCATCCGGTGAAACAGATTTATGAGAAACGGCTGAACACCATAAACCGCTATGTGAAGCGTGGTACTCTGGACGCTGATCTTGCGGAGGCTATGAAGAAGCTGGCAAAGGATAAAATGCTTCGAGCGCTGAGCAATGTCGCCTATGCCAAAGGTGATTACGAAAAAGAGATGGGACAGGCGGCTTTGAAAAAAGAAGCATTGAAAGTAACTTATAGGTATAAACAATGAAAATTATTGAGGTTACAGAAAACAAAAAGGAATATCTGGATTTGCTGTTATTGGCTGATGAGCAGGAAAACATGGTAGATTGCTATCTTGATAATGGCAGGATGTATATCCTCGATGATAATGGAGTTAAAAGCGAATGTGTCATAACCGGCGAAAGAAATGGTGTGCTTGAAATTAAGAACATTGCAACAGTTCCAGAATATCAAGGCAAAGGCTATGCAAAAGCTTTGATTGACTTTATCATCGAGAAATACAGCGGACAATATGCTGTTCTGCAAGTTGGAACGGGCGATAGTCCACTGACAATACCATTCTATGAAAAATGTGGTTTTGTCCGTTCTCACATAATACCAAATTTCTTTACAGACAATTATGACCACCCAATATATGAAGGTGGTGTACAGTTGGTGGATATGGTGTATTTGCAAAGAAAGTTCTAAATACTGATATGGTAAACCGGAAGGAGGTGCGCTATGCTGAATGATTTTACATGGAATATGACTGGATACATACCGAAACATCATGTCAATCCGCACGGTGACGGCATCATTCCCTATGTGGCAGAGCGCATCTTCCAACTGGAACCGGAGCCGCCAGCGGTGGGCAGTCTGAACGAATATATCCTGTCTGCCTTGCAGGAAAAGAATTTGATATATTTCTCATTCTTCCTACACCACTACGAGCCGCAGCTTAACAAGCGCATCAAAGACTTTCTCGGTGTGGATGGCGGCGATCTGTATGACACAGACCGATTTATAGATATAAAGCTCTCCTGCCGGGAGCAAATGCTCCAAAAGCTGATGGACTATGACCTTGCCAAGGGTGCAGAGTATGCTACATACATTTTCCCGTTCATCCGGGATGCTATGCTCCGTTTCCGCATGGGTGAAGAAAAATGGTCGGTGTCCTCTCTGACCAATTACAAAATGGTGCGGTCAATGGCTTGGCTGTACCACAATACCAAGGATGCGGTCAACGAATTTTCCAAGAAAGACAACTGTGATCTTGCTCTTGCCGAAGACTATCTGAAAGTTGTGCGAGGTATCCGCAATCAGCAGCCATTCTATGTAACAGACGAGGATGGCGAGGAAATAGGCGAGGATGTAGCCCTTGACGATAGCGCGAACTATACCGATATCCTCTGGAACGGCATACAAGCAGAAAAGGTGCAGCAGGCATTTGAGAAACTGAATTACCGGGAACAGACCTTGCTCGAAAAACGGTTAGCAATTTGCATGACTTGTGGGCGTGTCAGCTCATGGAAAGACCGCCCCACCTTTGAAGAACTGGCGGTTATGTTTGAGGGCAGTACAGCCAGCGGTGCAGAACGAGCTTACCGAAAAGCAGTGGACAAACTGACGGAATTGTTGGTTGCCGAGGGCGCAATCCATGCAGTCCGGCTAAAACAGAAATCCAAGACCAAGCGAAAAAAGAAAATCGCCGCCGCAATCTACGAATGCCAAGCAGACTGCGACGGCGAATGGCGAACTATCTCTAAATTTTGAAGCTAAAACAGCTGAAATTATTATACTGGCAGACTGGGACACAATTAAGTCCAACAAGTATGCAAAAGCGGCAATTTCCTATCTGCTGTACTGTAAAAATGCGAATTGTCCAAAGGACATAGTAATTCCGTTTGAATACTAATAATGCCGTATATTTGTCTCTAATTGGCAAATATACGGCATTTCTTTATTCTTTATGTGCGTGATCGTACATCTTTTGAATATCCTCCGGCAGCTTATCCGGTATCATACCATGTACCCGATCTTCGTTGCCGTCCTGCATGGCTTGTTCATAATACCAGCACTTGAATTTAATCATATCCAACACACGACTTAAATGTTCAATTTCAGCTTCCACTGTTTTCTTTTGCTTCTCAAACAGTTCTTTTCGTTGAGGATAAGTAGCTGCTCCCTCCACACACCAGTCCATAAACTGCTTAATATCCTTGATTTCCAGACCGGAGCGTTTCAGGCACTCAATTACACGTAATGCTTCAATCTCTTTCTCACTGAATTTACGGATGCCAGAAATTCTTTTCATTCCCGGAAAAAGCCCCTGCTTGTCATAATAGCGCAAAGTTGAAATCGGAAGTCCAAACATTTCCGAAACCTGTCCAATCGAATACATGTATGCCTCCACAAAAAGTTAACAAATTTATTTTACAAAGTCCCTTGACCTAAAGTTAGGTTCAGGTTTTATCATTAGTATAGCAGTTATACAGAAAGATTGCAATGGCTATTCAGAAATATAGGAGGAATGATTTTATGGCAGAAAAACAAACCGCAGGAAGAAATGAATTGGGAACATTCGCTCCCAAATTTGCGGAATTGAATGATGATGTGCTGTTCGGGCAGGTGTGGAGCAGGGAAGACAAGCTTTCCCTGCGAGACCGCAGCATTGTAACAGTGGTGGCGCTGATGGCGCAGGGACTGACGGATTCGTCCTTTCAGTACCACCTGACAACTGCAAAGAACAACGGTGTGACCAAAACGGAAATTGCGGAGATCCTGACCCATGCGGCATTTTATGCGGGCTGGCCTAAGGCGTGGGCGGCCTTCCGTATGGCAAAGGAGATATGGGCGGAGGACGATGCTGCCGACGCAAAAGCCAAGCATCAGAATGAAATGGTCTTTCCCATCGGCGCACCCAATGACGCCTTTGCGAAATATTTTATCGGACAAAGCTATCGCGCACCTCTTTCTACGCAGCAGGTCGGCATTTACAATGTGACCTTTGAACCCGGTTGCCGTAACAACTGGCACATTCATCACGCCAAAAGCGGCGGCGGACAGATCCTCGTCTGTGTGGCTGGTCGAGGTTACTATCAGGAATGGGGCAAACCGGCACAGGAGCTGCGCCCCGGCGATGTGGTAAATATCCCTGTTGGCGTAAAACACTGGCACGGTGCAGCGCCGGATAGCTGGTTCTCTCACTTGGCGGTAGAAGTTCCCGGAGAGGAAGCCTCTAATGAGTGGTTGGAAGAAGTCAATGATATCGACTACATTCAAGCAACGAAAGGAGAAACATTATGAAAAAAGTTATGCTATTAGTCGGTGCCGGACAGATCGGAATGGCGATTGCCCGCCGTGTCGGCACCGGAATGAAGATTATTGTAGGCGATAAAAAGACGGAGAATGCAGAAAACATTGCGGCTATTCTGAACAACGCTGGATTTGACGCTTTTCCTGTGAAAACCGACCTTTCCGATAGGGCTTCCATACAGTCCATGATTGCCAAAGGGCAGGAATATGGGGAAATCACCATGCTTGTAAATGCGGCAGGTGTTTCGCCCAGCCAAGCACCCATTGAAGCGATTTTGAAGGTCGATTTATATGGAACGGCTGTCTTGTTGGAAGAAGTGGGCAAAGTGATTGCAAGCGGTGGTGTTGGTGTGACGATTTCCAGTCAGTCCGGTTGGAGAATGCCTGCATTGACCTCACAGCAAGATGAACAGCTTGCTACGACCCCAACGGAAGAACTTTTGTCACTGAATATCTTGCAGCCGGGAAATATTCGTGACACGCTCTATGCTTATCAGATGGCAAAGCGTTGTAATGAAAAGCGTGTCATGGCTCAATCTGTAGAATGGGGCAAGCGTGGAGCGAGGCTCAATGCCATTGCCCCCGGTATCATTGTGACTCCCCTTGCGATTGATGAGTTTAACGGCATTCGAGGAGACTTTTATAAAAATATGTTTGCAAAATGTCCTGCTGGTCGCCCCGGTACAGCCGATGAGGTGGCAAATGTGGCAGAACTTTTGATGAGCGATAAGGGAGCATTCATTACCGGCTCTACTTTTCTGATTGATGGCGGTGCAACGGCAAGCTATTGCTATGGTTCTCTGAAACCACAATAACCTTGAAAGGATAACGTGGATTATGAAAAAAGTTTTATCGTTGTTACTCATACTTTTCATGTGTTTTGCGTTATCCGCCTGCAATAGCAGTCAGAATGCCGAAACAACAGAAACTACCGGGTATACCGTTTCAGAAGAAAGCAGCGGCACACAACAAGATGAGAATGGAGATACAGAGACTATGAAAGTTTTAGTAACATACTTTTCCCGTACTGGTGAGAATTATGGTGTCGGGCATATTGAAAAAGGAAACACGCACATAATAGCAGATATGATTGCAGAACAGGTCGATGCTGACCTATTCGAAATCAGCACCGTTGTGCCATATCCCGATGAATACGAAGCTTGTACAGAAACCGCAAGGCAGGAGCAGAAAGAAGATGCCCGTCCTGAACTGTCAGCTACCGTGGAAAACATGGAAGATTATGATGTTGTCTTTCTCGGTTACCCGATTTGGTGGAGCGACATGCCGATGGCCGTCTACACATTCCTTGAGAGTTATGATTTTTCGGGAAAGACAATCATTCCGTTCTGTACCCACGAAGGAAGCGGCCTATCTTCCACCGACAGCAGCATTGCTGAAATCTGCACAGGTGCAGATGTTTTGGATGGATTAGAAATAAGAGATTCTGTGGCACAAAATTCGCAGGATGAAGCATTAACAGCAGTTACAGACTGGCTTGATAAAATTGAAATTTTAGATGAGAACTAAGGAGATATTACCATCATGGAAAAATTAAATTTAACACAGGAATGGGATAAGGTGTTCCCGAAAAGTGACAAGGTAGACTATAAAAAGGTGACCTTTCATAACCGCTACGGCATCACACTGGCGGCGGATATGTACACACCGAAGGGCGCAGTTGGCAAGCTTCCCGCTATTGCTGTCAGCGGTCCGTTCGGTGCGGTAAAGGAGCAGTGCTCCGGTCTGTATGCGCAGAAAATGGCGGAGCTTGGCTTCTTGACGATTGCCTTCGACCCGTCTTACACCGGAGAGAGCGGCGGTATGCCCCGCTATGTCGCATCGCCGGACATCAACACCGAGGACTTCTGTGCGGCAGTGGACTTCCTCTCCGTGCAGGAGAATGTGGACTCCGAGCGTATCGGTATCATCGGTATCTGCGGTTGGGGCGGCATGGCGATCAACGCTGCTGCCATTGATACCCGCATCAAAGCGACCGCTGCTATGACCATGTACGACATGACCCGTGTGAATGCCAACGGTTATTTTGACAATGAAAACACACCCGAGGCTCGTTTCGCCAAAAAACTGGCAATGAATACCCAGCGTACTGAGGATTATAAAAATGGCAGTTATGCCCTTGCAGGCGGTGTCATCGATCCTTTGCCGGACAATGCCCCACAGTTTGTAAAAGATTATTATGCTTACTATAAAACCGAGCGTGGTTATCATCCTCGTTCTCTTAATTCCAACAACGGATGGAATGTGACCTCTCCTCTGTCCTTTATGAATATGCCAATTTTGCAGTATGCCGCTGAAATTCGGTCTGCGGTTCTACTGGTACATGGAGAAAAAGCGCATTCCCGTTACTTCAGTGAGGGAGCTTATGAAAAAATGACCGGAGATAATAAAGAGCTGCTTATCATTCCGGGAGCGAGCCATGTTGATCTTTATGACAATTTAGATGTCATTCCTTTTGAAAAGCTGAACAGCTTTTTTAATATGCATCTTAAATAAGGATAGAAAAATCAGTGTATAGGATAGGAGGAATGGAACATGAAGTATTTATTTATCAATGGCAGTCCAAATCCCAACGGCAATACTGCTGCATTAGCGGCAGAACTGCTTGAAGGAAAGAACTACAAATCTCTGAATTTAACAGATTACATCATTGGTGCTTACGGTCAGGAACTGTCCGGTGACGGGCTGGAAACTGTGATCGCCGCCATGGAGAACGCCAAGACCATTGTCATCGGCTCGCCTGTATACTGGCACAACATCTGCGGAAGTGTCCGCAATATGCTGGATCGTTTCTATGGAAAAGTAAAAGACGGCTCCCTGGGTGATCGCAAACTGTATTTTATATTCCAAGGTGCCGCCCCAGAAAAGTGGATGCTGGAAGCTGGTGAATATACCATGAAGCGCTTTGCCGCCCTCTATGGTATGACCTACGGCGGTATGGTGACAAATAAAAATGAAGCGTCAAGATTGAATAGCTCCCTATAAGGAGGAGTGGGACATGGAATATGTAACTTTGAATAACGGTGTAAAAATGCCGCAGCTCGGCTATGGTGTCTATCAGGTTACAAAAGATGAATGTGAACGCTGTGTCAGTGATGCCTTGAAAATCGGCTACCGTCTCATCGACACCGCCCAGAGCTATTTTAACGAGGAAGAAGTGGGTAATGCCATTGCAAAAAGCGGTATTCCAAGAGATGAAATTTTCCTAACCACCAAAGTCTGGATTGAGCATTACGGCTATGAAAGAGCAAAAGCATCCGTATTGGAATCCATGCGAAAATTACAGGTTGACTACCTTGACCTGTGTTTGCTCCATCAGCCTTTTTCAGATGCCTACGGTGCATACCGGGCATTGGAGGAACTGTATGACGAAGGAAAAATCCGTGCTATCGGCATTTCCAATTTCTATACTGACCGTATGGTGGATTTTACTTCCTTTAATCGAATCAAGCCGATGGTAAATCAGGTGGAAATTCATCCTCACAATCAGCAGACGGAAGCGAAAGCATGGCATGATAAATACGGCATACAGATGGAAGCATGGGCACCATTCGGTGAAGGGCGAGGCGATATGTTCCACACGCCGGAACTGCAAGTCATTGCTGAGAAGTACGGAAAGTCTGTTGCTCAAGTCATTCTTCGTTGGCATTTGCAGCGTGGAATTGTCATCATTCCCAAATCTACTCACCTCGAGCGTATGGAAGAAAACTTTCATGTATTTGATTTTTCTTTGAGCGAGGATGATATGGCGGTTATTGCCACGATTGACAAAAAACAAAGCAGCTTCTTCTCACACACCGATCCGAATATGGTGGAGTGGTTTGTGAAGATGGTGGATGAACGAAAACAGCAACACGACTGCACCAAAGATAAGAAAAACTGGTAATCGAGGAGGATATACATGAAAAAACCATATATGATCTGCCACATGATGATGTCTGTGGACGGAAGAATTGATTGTGGCATGACTGTAAAAATTGCAGGTTCCAATGAGTATTATGAAGCGCTGCGTGCTTTGGATGTTCCCACAAATCTCAGCGGCAGGGTGACTGCACAGCTCGAATTGGCAGAACCCGGTGTTTTTATAGCAAAGAATCCAACAGAGAGCGTTGGAAAAGAAGGCTTCTCAAAAAAGCGGAGTGCAAACGGTTATCAGGTGGTGGTCGATACCAAAGGAACGCTCCTGTGGCATGACGATAGTAACGGCGATTCCCCGTTGATTGTCATTATGTCCACAGAGGTTACAAAAGAGTATCTTGCCTATCTGGATTCCCTGCATATTTCATGGATCGTCTGCGGTGAAACGCATATTGATCTGCATAAAGCCGTTGAAATTCTGTATACCGAGTTTGGCGTGGAACGCATGGCGATTGTCGGTGGAGGTACGATCAACGCTGCTTTCCTCAATGCCGGACTACTGGATGAAGTCAGTATTCTACTCGGTCCCGGAATCGATGGTCGAAAAGGTATGACTGCTACTTTTGACGGTTTACCGTTAGACACAGAACCCGTCAATTTGAAGCTCCTAAGCGTACAGCCCTATAACAATGGTGCTGTCTGGCTTCGGTATGCTCTGCACTGATTGTTCTGCAAGTAAATCGTAATTTCGCGTAAAAAGCAAAACCGGCAACATGGATTCTTTCCCTGTTGCCGGTTTTGCTGATTTTTAGCCATCCAAAGGCTTTACCAAAGTATTAAATCATCCCAAAATACTCAAATGCTTCCATGATTACTTTCTCTTTTTCCGGCGGGCATTGGGGCTGTCTGGCATCGTCAGACTTGGGCTTGTTGTAATTCTCCCGCTCGATGATACCGCGCTTCTGCTTCACTTGAGCAATATACAGGCTGCTGACTTTCATACCGCTATGTTCCAGCACATACGCCTTAATTTTCTCATAGGTAGCCTTACTCTCCGCAGCAGTCAAATCCAGCTCGTCCATCTTCACTTCAACTTCAATATGTTGCTTCGCATTGAGTTTGGACAAAAGGCATACCGTCTCGACAGATGCCCCGCATTCATCAAATTGCGTGAGCACCTTTTGCTCAATAGGAAACTTGTACGCAATCGCCTTTACAAAGCGTTTCTGAGTCTTTTGCTCCTCACGCGGGAACAACTCAACCTCGGAAATCAGGTATTTCACAAGGTCGCGCCGTTCTGCTGCATTCATTCTATCATAGATTGCGTCAAAAGACGAGAGGATTCCTATCATAGATTGCACAGACATCTGCTCGCTTTCCAGAGTTGCTTTTTTCATCATGCTTTCTTGCAGCAGATCCTCCGCCTTATAAATCTGGTCATAGAGGTCATTCAGGCGGCGGGTCATGTCTGCGCGGCGGCGCTCTGCATATTTGTCATCAGGGGCAATGCGGTCAATATCCCGCTCCAAGCTGTCGCGGCTGCGCTGTAAAGCGGATAGCTGGTTTTTGTAGGCGGTAATGTCAGTCTCGACCTCGGTCATGTCCACGGCGGTCATTACCTTTTCCTGCAAATCTTTGATAAACTGCGGATTGCGAACAATCTTCCGGGTGTACTCCATCACCTCGTCCTCAACCTGACTGGCTACCACGCCATTCCTGCGGCATACCGAAGTCCCTCTATGTTTAGTCGCATAAGAACAGACATAAGATTCTGTGCGGCGCTCCGTGCCGTCCTGATTTGTCCACTTGGTCATACCGATATACATAGGTGCGCCGCATTGCGGACATTTTACGATACCGGACAACAGATGCGCGTTATACTGACCAATGTTGTGATTACCCTTTTTCCCACGAATGGCTTTGATCTCCTGCACCTTGTCAAAATCCTCTTTGGAAACAAACGCCTCACGAGAAATAACCTCACTCAAAATATACTCATCCTGCTTCACAAGTCGATATTCGTTATCTTTGCCGGGAACTTTCTCTGTCCGTCGCTTTCCCCATGCCACGCGCCCCGTATAAACCGGATTGCTAAGCATTCTCTTGATGTGGTCAGAACTCCACTCCCCATAGCTGGGGCGGATGGCATTCTTTGCCGGTAGGCGAGTATAACCGTTTCGATTGAGATAGCCAGAAATTGCCGTGTATCCCATATTTCGGTTCAGGAACATATCAAAAACCAGTTGCACGACAGCCTTTTCTTCCGGGACGGTCTCCAATTTCCCTTTACTCTTGTCATCGCCCTTTACCAGACGGTACCCATAGGGTGCAAAGCCGCCGTTCCAGCCGCCGGACTTTGCTTTTTCCTCGCGCCCCAAAAGGCTCTGTGCAATGATGTTCTCACGTTCCAACTCAGCTACCGCACCGAGAATGGTAATCATCATTTTTCCAATGGAGGTTGAGGAATCAAGCCCATCTTCTACACACATCAGGTGAACGCCATATTTCATAATAAACTCAAGGGAGTTCAGCACATCCCGTGCGTTTCTGCCAAATCTCGATAATTTGAAAACCAGCACATAGTCCGTATGTACCTTTCCGCTCTGAATGTCATCCAGCATCCGCTGGAACTCCGTCCGCCCTTCAATGCTTTTGCCGCTTTTGCCTTCTTCAACATAAGTATCAAGAACCGTCATACCCCGACGCTCGGCGCATTCAGCCAGATAGTGCTTCTGCCCATCCAGACTATCCCCCTTTACCTGACGCTCACTGCTGACGCGGATATAGATAACACACGATTTGCCCTCTTTCGTATTATACATAGATTGCCTCCTATTGCAGGACCGGGCGGTCATCGACCGCCCGGAATACTCTGCTCAGATTTTCTGATTTTCCTTTTCTGCGGCAGCATACTTGATCAGGATTTGTGCCAGAACATTGATAAAGTTCTGGTAGCAGTCCCGCTGCTCCGCCGTCATCTGAACCACACTCGCCTTGGGAAAGCGAAGCTCAGTTCCATTGTTTGCAGTGTAGCTCTTGTAGTTTTCGTTTTCTACCATGTAATCACCCCATTTGACGTTATGTTCGTCAGCCGAATGAAGTGCCGCTTTTTCAATGGTAACTCAGTAGTTACTATTATTCCTGTCTCATGGGTGGGTAAGCTGCTGCAACAGCTTACCCATTCAGCATTTCTGCGGCTTTTGGGATATTCGCGCTGGCATTGCCTTTGCGGAAGTTCTCCCCGTCGAAGCGAATCGGGACGCAGACTTCCAAGATACGGTCAAAAATGCGGCGGTCATCCAAATCGGCAGCTTGCTTCATAACGGAAAGCGGGATATTCGTGGTGCGATCATGGGCTTGCCGGTCAGCAGCCGCTTGTCAACCACATCGAATACGCGCTCCTTGCCGAAACTAGTGTTACGCTCTGCACCCAAATCATCCAGAATGAGGAGGTCGGGGCGCATAAGCGATTTCATGTAATGGTCGCGGTCTGTGCCGAAGTTGCCCTGCATACGGTTGACCACGTCAGACATTCCCACAAAGAGGACAGACTCCAAACGGTCAATCAGAGCGTTGGCAATGCAGCCAGCGGCATAGGATTTTTCCGTGCCGACATTCCCGAACAGGAGCCGTCCGATCCCCGCTTTTTTGAACTCGTCCCAATTCTGCGCGTAGCCTCTCGCCTTTGCAAGTTGGGGCGCTGTAACTGCGGCTGACTCAAACCGCCAGCCAGAGGCGGGCATATCGCGGAACGCTTCACTGCGGAGCATTGTCATGTGGGACATTCTCTCGTATTCCCGGCGCTTTGCTTCTTTCCGTTCGCGGCGCTCGTCAGCGCACTTGCACATAACCGGGTGCTTGGTAAAGCCCTGCGCCTGAAGGTCAGCGGGAAAAAACGCTTCTTTCGGCGTGCGGCACTTGCCGCAGTATTTCAGCCCATCGGCAGGATTGATGTAATCGTCAGGCGCGGCATTAGCCGCTTCAACGGCATCAACCATTTTCGTAAAAATCGGATTCATAGACACTCTCCTTCGTTATCGTCGTAGGTGTAGTTTTTCGCGCTCCTGCCCTTACTGTCCTCATCCAACCACTTCTTGATGGTGGCGTAATGATTGGCATAGCGCCTGTCATTGGAAGCCATATACCGGGACAGACGCTCAATGTATTCGGCAGCTTTACCGGGATAAGCCGTCTCCAGCCGGGTACATTCCTCGTCTGACAGGAAAACGTTTTGAAACTCTCCAAGCCGGCGGCGCGTACTCACTACTCTTTCGGTCTTACTATGTTCTTTATACTCTGCATCAGTATTACTTGTGGGCAATTTCTGCCCCATGCAAGGGGAAGAATCCTGCACCCTGTCTGGAATTTGCAGAAAGATGCGGTTCGCCTGATTCCAGCCCTAACGGACGCGGGTGATCAGCCCGGCATTTTCCAGCTCCCGCAGGGCGGTTTTGACCGTCCGCTCACTCCGGTCAAGGTCATCCGCCATCTGCTTGATCGTATAGATCACTTACACATTCCCATCCTCGGACGCCCAGCCGCTTTTCTGGGAAAGCATGGTGCGGTTGAGCAGAAGCCCATATAGCAGCTTGGCGTTGATGGAATATTCGCCCGCCAGCATGAAGCGCGGCAAGGGAATGAACGGCGGCAATGCGGTATTCAGTTTGAAATAGATTTTTCATCACATCCTCTCTGGTCTGGTGTGATACGGCTGCTATGGCGGTTTTCTGTCAGGTCCGCGAGGGGAGTACGCAGCTGTGCCACCCTTTTTTGCCCTCTTTGACTGATAATGCGGACAAATAACGACAACCGCCCGAAAACTCTGCTTGCAATCGTGGACGCAGCGGCGGCTAACTTTTTCTGCTCGGTGTAATCGACCTTGATGATGTACCCGTCAATCAGCATTTTCCGGGCATACGCGCCGAAGTTGCGGGTGCCAAGCTGGTTCATCTTGTGGCGAACCATGCTCAATTCCTGCTCATTCAGACAGATTTCTTTGCGGATGGGTCACGTGCGATCTGGCATATTGAAACACTCCTTTCACAATACAACGGACATTTCTTCGTCGAAACGCAGGTATCGAAACGAAAGATTTTCAAAAAATATGCGCCCCTGCTTTTGCGAAAGCGGGAGCGCGTTGTATTTGCGGATATGAGATTTGAGAGAATAGCAAGCACATCCGGTGTCCGTACACACCGGAAAAATGAGCGTTTCAGCCTTGCAGCCGATACGCCCATTTTGATTTTTGGGGAAGCCCCAAACCCTTGATTTTTAAGTTGTAGATACTTTCTGGGCTTTTCCGAAAAGCCCTTTCTTTTATTCGCTTTGACGATTATAATTATACTGTGATTTTATAAGCAGACGCAGAACTGAACTGCAACAGGAGTACCGCCCATGAAGTATTTATCTATCGCGCAAACCGCCGAACGCTGGGGTATATCCACTCGCCGTATTCAGATTTTATGCGGCGAGGGGCGCGTCCCCGGTGCGATCCGCATTGGCACGGTCTGGGGAATTCCAGAGGACGCAGAGAAGCCAGCGGACGCGAGAATCAAGAACGGCAAGTATATCAAGAAGCCCGCCGAAAACGAAAAATGAGCCGCATCATGTCTCAACGGAAAACATTCTGCCGGACGAGCAAGGTGTTGCTTCCTTTGGCACGACTGATTCTTCAGAGCGAGTGACATATTTTCAAGCGGAGGACGTGCTTGTTAGCAACATCCGTCCATATTTCAAAAGGATGTGGTTCGCAACAACTTCGGGCGGGTGTAACGCCGATGTCCTGTGTTTTAGAGCCTTGGACAAGAAGTACGCATACCTTCTGAAATCCATCATGTTTCAAGATGGATTCTTCGATTATGTCATGTCAGGGGCAAAAGGAACAAAAATGCCTCGTGGTGACAAAACTCACATCATGCTGTACCCGATCCCGCTTTTTCCGAGACACAGCTCCTGAAATTTATTGAATATAATAAAATTAGTTTTGGGGAGAGAGGGCGAATGCGGTTCCTTTCCCGCGTCAGCCGGAAGCAAAGGTATAGCACACTAGACTTTCCTGCGGAAAATCGTGTGCCAACAGGAATGCAGAATTCGCCTGAATCAATAAAAGCATTTGCAGTATTTGATGTAACGTTTAACATATATAGCTAAGACGGAAGGGTGGTTTGAATTATGCCAAATATCCTTGTGGTTGAGGACGATGAAAACTTGAATCGTGGAATTACATTTTCACTGAAAAAATCCGGATATGAGGTTTTTTCAGCAGAATCAGTGAAAAAAGCGAAAAGAATTGCAAGTGATAATAATGTGGATGTTGCCATTTGTGATGTGAATCTTCCGGATGGGAATGGATTGGAATTTGTAAGGTGGATGAGATGCAATTATAATACATACATTATTTGTCTTACAGCACTAGATCAGGAGATGGATCAGGTCATGGGATATGAAGCAGGGGCAGATGATTATATTACAAAGCCGTTTAGTCTTTCGGTACTTCTTTTGAAAATAGAAGCACATTTCCGCCGCAGACAGGAGAAAACAGAAGCCGGAAAGATGATTTCGGGAGATATCGTATTTATCGCAGGAGAAATGAAAGTCCTGATAAAGAGTCGTGAAATCAGTCTGACAAAAACGGAGTTGAAAATGCTGACTTTTTTTCTTCAGAATCCGAAACAGATTCTTTCAAAAACACAAATATTAGAAAATGTATTTGATCTGGAAGGGGATTTTGTGGATGAAAATACAATCGCTGTCAATATCAGAAGACTTCGGGAGAAAATCGAAGACAATCCGGCTGCACCGGTCTATATAAAGAATATCAGAGGTCTTGGGTATATATGGAATCAGGAGGTAAGTCAGTGACGAAACGACATCGCAAAAAGTGGGTTGATGCCTTGTCACTGGTGCTGCCGGTTCTACTCTTTTTTGCGGTATTGAACTGCTTTACCACCTATTTATATTATCAGGATTATCAATGTAAAATGGATATCCTGACAGAAGTTGCGGCGGGCGCAGAGACCACCGGCATGGATGTTGCCGCAGGATGGCTGAAAGGAAACGACCATCAAGCCAATGAACAAGGTAAGCAATTATTAGAGCAATACGGGTACTGGGAAAACAAAGGGACTTCGTTTTATGTGCGCTTCCGGCAGAATATCATGATAACCGGCTGTACAAGTGCAGTGCTATGTCTGTCTTTGCTAACGTTCCTGTTTTACCGGAATAAAGTTGAGGCGAAAGAAAGTCGGAAACGATTGGAGCAGCTAGAGCAAATCCTGATTGCATTTCGGGAAAATCACTTTGAGGTAGTGCCGGACACAGAAGATCATGTCGGGCAGGAAAGACTGAAATTTCAGCTTGAAGCAATCGGACATCATATCCAGCTGCTGCAAGAGGAAGCCAGAGCGGAGAAGGAAAGCACAAAGGAAATGGTATCCGACATTTCCCATCAGCTGAAAACCCCGGTTGCAGCCTTGGATACCTGCTTTAGCATATTGCTGCGGAACAATCTGAGTGAGACGGAGCAACAGGAATTTCGCATCCGCTGCCGGAGTGCATTGGACGGATTGGAAACATTGTTGCAGTCTCTGCTGGAAATATCCAAACTGGAGACAGGTTTGATTCAGCTTGATCAGAAAACACTTCCCATTATGGATACGATCATCTCCGCAGTAAACCGAACGTATCCAAAGGCAGCGGAGAAAGGGATAGAACTTATTTTCGACTGCAACGAATCACTGGAGCATTGTGCACTCATGCAGGATAAACGTTGGCTTGGAGAAGCAATCATTAACGTTTTGGACAATGCCATCAAATACAGCCCAGAACATTCAAAAATCACGATCCGTCTACAAAAAAGAACCGGCTTTGTGAGAATTGAGATCGCGGATCAGGGAATCGGAATCCCGCAGAGTGAATACCATAAAATATTCCAGCGGTTTTACAGAGGGACTGCGCCGGAAGTCCGCGAAAAGAGCGGAACTGGCATCGGTCTGTATCTGTCCAGACAGATTATTGAGCAGCATGGTGGGACAATTACGGTAGCCTCCGGCAAAGTCAGAAAAGGAAGTACCTTTTTGATTCAGCTGCCGGAGAATGGACTTTCGTAGAGATGATGAGCAGAAGTCTTTCAAATCTGTAAGACTTCTGCTCTCTTTTTGAAAGTGAAATGAAAGGTTCCTTTGATACAATGCTGGTAAATAAGAAAAGGAGGCCATTGGAGTGGGCGTGATATTAGAAACGAATCAGCTTTGCAAATTTTATGGGACGGGGGAAAATCAGGTCAAAGCCGTCAATCATGTGAATATCCAGATTGGGCAGGGAGAATTTGTCGCCATTGTCGGAAAATCCGGCTCCGGAAAAAGTACCCTGCTGCATATGCTGGGCGGGCTGGATACACCAACCAGCGGCAGCGTGATCTTGTCTGACAAGGACCTGTATTCCATGAAGGAGGATCAGCTTGCCGTTTTCCGGAGAAGAAAGATCGGATTTGTATTTCAGGCATTCAATCTGGTATCCTCCATCAATGTGTGGGAAAATATCGTTCTTCCGCTGGGGCTTGACAGAAAAAAAGTGGATAAAGCTTATGTCAATGATATTATCACCACACTGGGTCTTGATCACCGGATTCATAATCTTCCGAATACTCTCTCCGGAGGACAGCAGCAGCGCGTTGCGATTGCAAGAGCCTTGGTAAACAGACCGGAGATTTTGTTTGCGGACGAGCCAACCGGAAATCTTGATTCCAAGACAAGTGACGAGGTGATCGCGCTGCTGAAAATGAGCGCAAAAAAATATGGACAGACGATTGTAATGATTACCCATGATGATGAGATCGCGCAGGTTGCTGACCGTATTTTAGTCATCGAGGATGGACAGGTGGTGGATTTTAATTGAGGACGATCAGCAAAATTGCATTCAGCAACGACAAAAGAAATCGGACAAGAAGTGTCCTCATTATGACGGCGATTTGCCTGACTACCATGCTTCTGGTCATTATCAGTACAATTGGAAATGGACTGATCCGCTTACAGAAGGATCAGGCTGCAAGCTCATACGGAAGCAACTACGGCCTGTTTATCGCCGCAGATGGTACGCAATTAAAAGAAGTGGAACGCAGAGCTGAGATATCTGATATCGGCATCATGTGTACGGAGGGCATCCTGAAAGGAAATGAAAATGGCGGCTTTGTCAGTGCGGATGAAACGGTCAGGAAAATGCTTCCCTATAATCAGGAATATGTGTTGAAGGAAGGTACCTATCCGGAAAAGGCGCAGGAAATTGCCGCAGGACGCGCTTTCTTTGATGCAGTGGGATACCATGATGTAAAGGTCGGAGACACCGTAACATTGGAGTACCGTTCCGGCATGCAGTCGGAATACGCACCGGTGGAATTTACTGTCAGCGGGATTTTATATGACCGGGATGAATATACCATCGGGGCTTCCTATGTTGTATTCGGTTCGCAGGATTTTTATAATGAGCGTGTCGCGGAGGGTGACAGGCAATATAATATCTATTTTACCTTGAGCGATTCTGCAAATGTATCTATGAATAATGTTGCGCCTGTTATAAAAGAAATCGCGGATTCCTGCGGCATTGACCAGAAAAACGTGATCATCAATGACCTCTACCTGCAGTGGGTATTGCAGCCGAGCTATGAAATGATTGTGGTTTGTGGAACCCTGATCCTCGGAATCGTGCTGTTTTCCGTTGTGGTCATTTATAATATCTTCCAGGTCGGGATCGCCCAGAAGGTTCAGGAGTACGGAAAAATCAAGGCGCTGGGTGCAACCAGAAAGCAGATGAAGCAGTTGATCTTTCGTGAGGGCATTCTTCTGGCGGTTCCTTCGATACCGCTGGGGCTGCTGTTTGGTTTCCTGATTGCAAAAGTCAGCTTCAACTGGCTGGTGGAGCAGGGAAATCTGGTATCGTCCGGAATGAAGAACCATCAGGTTCCTCTGTTTTCACTGACAATTATGCTCATCTGCATTTTTGTATCGTTTCTTACGGTCGTTTTGGCTCTGCGCAAACCCATGAAAATTGTTTCCCGGATTTCACCCATCGAAGCGACACGGTATCTTGGCGGCTCCAAAACGCAAAAACAGGGCAGACGAAAAGGCAGAAAAGATGTCACCGTTTTCTCCATGGCAATGGCAAATGTGACAGGCAATCCGAAAAGAACCATTGCTACGATTCTTACCATGGGGCTTTCCTGTGTATTGTTTGTAATTGTCTCTAATTATGTTGGGAATATTGACACGGAGCACGAGGCGCGGATTGCAATCAACCATGGACAATTTGAGTTGCATCTGGATTATTCCCAGAATTATGATGAAGCCTATTCGGAGAATAATCTGGACACAATCCTACAGAACAACCCACTGAATGATTCTTTGATTAAAGAAATCAAATCCATCCCCGGTGTAACGGATGTACTGACGAGAGAAATCGTCTCTGCAGATCTGAACGGAACAAGATATCCGGCTGATATTGTGAGTAAAAATGATTTTGATTTTATGCGCCAAGACGGGGATATTGGCTCTATGGACTATGATCAGGCGGTAAAGAATGGTGAAATTTTCTTTGGTTGGTCGACGTGGATGGAACAAGATGGCTATGCTCCGGGTGAATCCATTGCATTTGACTTTGATAACGGAAGCGGAACCTATACCTATCATGGAAAAATCGCAGGCTCCTTTGTAAGCGCGGACACTTATCTGGTCATTCCGGAAGGTGTATACCGTTCCATGAATCCGAGGGGAACAGCCTATGGCTATCTGTGGGTGGACTGTGATAAAAAAGATGTTGCATCTGTGGAACAGAGTCTGAATACTTTGATTTCTAATACTTCCCATATAAAAATGGATACCTATCATGCACAGTTACAATCTGCAGAATATGCAAGCCGTATGATGAAGCTTGGCTGCTATCTGTTCATGGCAATTGTCGGTCTCATCGGGTTTATGAATCTGGCAAACACCATGATCATCAATATCACCACGAAGAAGCAGGAATACGGTGTGCTGCAAGCGGTAGGCATGACCAATAAGCAGTTAAATCTGAGCTTACAAATACAGGGCTTGATTTTTACGGTTGGCACCATCTGCGTCGCACTTGCTGCCGGTCTGCCCCTTGGCTATGCACTGTTTTCCTATGCGAAGCATAATGGGATTTTTGGAATGAACGTTTATCACGTTCCTCTTATCCCGATTCTTGTTATGATTCTTCTGGTTGGTATTCTACAAATTGCGCTTTCCTGTGTTTTAAGCAGTAATCTGAAAAAGGAAACGCTGGTAGAAAGAATAAGGTATCAGGGATAGTAGATTCTATAAAAAGCAAGCTGCCGCTCAAGATGGGCGGCAGCTTACCTTTATAGTGATTCAAACATAAAAGTCAAATTTTGCGAGGACCCGCCATCGTCTCAACCTTGTCCGTTCTTCCTACAAAGAACAGGTCAACGGCTATTTTTAGCCCTAACTGATCAAAGATCCCCACCCCAAACGGCTCCTCAAAAAATATTGTCAGCTTTCCATTTACTTTGTCCATAAGAATCCCTCCTAAAATTGATTGAACAAAGAATGGACAACCCGGAGGGGCAGGTTACTTACCCTATCTATATAGGACGACCGGGCTACCTACCGGCTTTTGGTAGGTAGCTCCATTCTATCACCCTCATCACGGACAGTCAACGCAATGTCGTTAGCAAAATCAACGACGGCGCACCGTGGATAATGACACCGCCGTTAGGTACACTAAATGCAAAGGTGGTGAGGCTATGCGAGAGAAGAAGGACATCAATATTGAAATCGGCGGCAATATTCAAGTGGCAAGAGAACAGGCGGGCTATACGCAGGACACGCTCTCAGAAATGCTTGGCATGACGCCGAATCACCTGAGTGCTATTGAGCGTGGTGCTTCCGGTATCTCTCTTGAAGCCTTGCAGCGCCTTTGCCGTTTGCTCGGCGTCAGTGCGGACCGAATATCTTTGGGACTGACGAGCCAGAAGCGGAAGCCCTTGCGCTTGCCAGACGTATTTCGGATATAAAGCCGGAATACCGGCAACAGGTTCAAGAGCTGCTGTCCGCAATTTTGAATATGTCATAAAAAAGAGCCTCTGCCGGCACCCAAACCGGGCATCGACAGAGGCTCTTGGTTCGTTTTCCGGGCATTCAAACAAGTGCCGAAATCGACACTTATTTCCGCGCTAAAGATGAAACCACGCAGGGAATACAAGCACTTAGGCTGGTCTATTTGCGCCGCTCTGAGGCTTGCAATCACAGGCTTTTTCGACCCCTAACTGTCTACACCTCGATGCCTTGCGTGAGAAGTGCGGACAGGCGATGAGATCCGCGCGGAAGCTCTGCTTGCAGCTATGGACGCAGCGGACGCAGAAACGGTTATACTTCCGGCGTCCGCTGTCTCCTATGAAGAACGACCACTCCTGCCGCCATTTCTGACTTCTGCTCACAGCTCAATCTCTCCTTTGTTCTTTTTGGGAGAGCAGCATTCCTCCTGCTTTTCTGCCTTTGCAGACTTGAGCCTGTCCATGATGGAGGACTTCTCACCGGTTTCGGAGGCTTTGACCTCTGCGGTCTTGTCCTCCTTCGGACCGTTGTTGATGATCCCATCAATCATGCCGTAGTCATCCTCCATCGACATCTCCGCCGCCTTGAGGTAGTTTTCCTTCTCAAGTGCCGCCATCCAGCTTTCCTTGCTGATACCGAGCATTCCGCCCTTTGCCGCATGATCGGCAATCTCCTTTGCATCCACGCACAAGCCCTCGATGTTATCCGAATAGAGACGGTAAACCTCGCAGCCCTTTTCCAAAGCCTTCTCAGCCGCTTCCTGTCCAGCGGGAAGAACGCCAGCCCATGCGTAGCCGTAGTCCTTCATGTCATTGAGCCGACCGAGGCAAGAATTGTTGAGTACATCTATGAAAGCTGCTTGGAGGGCGCAACCCCGGCAGAAATCGCCGCTGCGCTGACGGAACAGGGTATCAAATCTCCAATGGGGAACGATCTCTGGTCTGCCAGTACTGTCCGCAACATCCTCCGAAATGAGAAATACTGCGGTGATGCTTTGATGCAGAAAACCTATACCAAGGATTTTCGCACCCATAAATCCGTCAAAAATACGGATTTAAATATGTATTTCAAGGAAAATCACCACACAGCGATTATCAAAAAAGAGGATTGGATCAAGGTACAAAAGTTGCTGTCAGAGCGGCACAGCACAGTCAAACGAGCTACATTGCGCCGTCTGAGCAGTCACTTCGTCGCATACCGCGTGAAAGATGGTCTTTTCAAGGGCTATCTGATTATGGATTCCCGGTGATCTTTTATGGAGCGTCAGGAGTTTATGAAAAACGTGGATGAGGCGCAAAACACCATGAAATGAAAGGATTTTAACTATGAACTTTGATTTTCCGCTTTGAACTTTGAAACCATCGACTCCAACATCAACGCCTACCCGGATATATTCCTGAATCAGAATGGCGTGACCATCACCAAGAAGGTGCTTGAGTACTTGGGCTATCCCGCCTTTGTTTTGTGTCTGCTGGATGCGAAAGCGAGGGTATTTGCGATCCGTTCCTGCAAGAGCAACGAGCCGAAGGGCTTCAAGTTTTCCAAGCCAAAGGGAGAGCAGAAAGGTGTTGTTACGATCTCCAACAAGAATCTGCTTGACCCGCTTCGCGCTGTTACTGGCGAGGACTGGATTCCCGACAAGAGTTACAAGGTGCGTGGTTTCTGGGTTGCCGACGCAAAAACCATGTGCTTTGACCTCAATGAAGGGGTCCAGGCGGACTTTCGCCCTGTTACGCCGAGCAATGACGCAGAATAATCCCTGATATTCAGGGAGAAAAGGGAGAGCAAAAGAGCGGCGGCAAACCGCCTGAGCGAGAAAGCCACCTCTCCCTTTTCTCCCTCGCTGCGGCTATGGAAACCGTGGAAAACCGCAAGCGGTTTACGCACCGTTCCCACAGCCTGCGCTCACTCTCTTTTTCCTCTCTTGCTTTTTCCCTATACAAAGATAAGTGTCCATTTTCTATCCCGAAAACGCACAGTCGCCACGACGAACAGAGGTCAGCGTGTCAATATGGCAAAGAAAAGCAAACGGCACACAGGCGGTTTTATCCTCAAAAAAGCCCCGAAGCACGACAAAAATAAGCCCAGCACCACGCCGTTTGACG
The DNA here is from genome assembly GCF_003474415.1 of Butyricicoccus sp. AM05-1. Lineage (NCBI taxonomy): Bacteria > Bacillati > Bacillota > Clostridia > Eubacteriales > Butyricicoccaceae > Butyricicoccus > Butyricicoccus sp. AM05-1. Next base: position 106,840 of record NZ_QUDG01000002.1, read on the forward strand.
TGATGCTGGGCTTTTAGCCGTAAACTCACTCTGATATTAAGCCAAAATGCCGCAGCGCATCCTTGATTGCCTCAACCTTTTCAGGCGGGCAGGGATGATACTCATGTTTTCTCTGCTCCACTGCGTTCGGTGCTTTGTGCATATCCAGTCCGACCATACGCTTGACCTCTGCAATATATGCCGTATGGACTTTGAAGCCGTACTTCTCCTGCACATACTCCTGAATACGCTTATAGGTCGGATGCTCCTTGACCTCGCCGGTTTCCACTTCCATTCTGACCTCAACCGTCAGTGGATTTGTTCCCGTGACAAGAGGGCGACCGTCTCGACTGTTGCTTCAGTTTCCAAGGGAAGTTCTTTCACTTCCTCGCCATCAACAGGCACAGGGAAGTTGAATACAATCTTCTTTATCCAGCTTCCGTCTTTTCTCTTTTCCGGGAACATCTCAATTCGCTCGATAAAGGCTTTCATAAACTCTTTCTGTTCTGCTTCCGTTGCGGAATGGTAGACTTCATCAAATGCCAGTAAGAGCCGATAAATGTTATCGCCGGAGATTTTCTCCTGCTGGATGCTGCGTATCTGACTTTGCAATTCGCCAATCTGAACTTCGATTTCTTCTATCGTATCATACTGTTCATCATATCGGCGCTGCAAATCCAAAATTTTTCTGTCATAGTGGGCATCGTTGATGTCCAAAGTATCCATCTGACGCTCCAAGCGGCTTTTCGTTCCAAAGGCTTGCTTTAGCTGTCCTTGCAGAACGGCGATCTGCTTTTCCATATCCTCTGTATCAACCGCCGTTCCAATTTTCGCTTGAATTGCTTCTATAAATCGGGGATTGCTGACCATAGCGGAGATGACCTTCGCCACAAATTTGTTGATTTCCGTCTGCTCGATATTCAGCCGGAAGCTGCACTCATGTCCCGTCGGCGTAACCGTATTTTTGCAGTAGTAATAATACCGTGTTTTCTTGTCCTTGCTATGAGCCTTGGCAATATTGCCGTACATACTCTTTCCGCAACACGGGCATTTCAAAATACCGGATAGGATGTGTGCGTGGTCTGGATTGTTGACCTTTTCCCGCTTAAAGGAATTGATCTTGCGCTTTTCCTGTGCCAGATACCAATCTTCTTCGGAAATGATGGCTTCATGCTGACCATCGTAAACAGGGAACTCCGACTGCTCGACCACGTGCATCTCATTTCTTGTACCTTGCCTCTTTTCGGTTCTCCGTCTGCCATAAGCAATTTTACCCATATAAACGGGATTATCCAGTACGTCCTGCACGAAGTTCCTTGAAAATCCGGGGATGGTGTTATTTTGCCGCAGCTTCTTCACAAACCCGTTGCGGTTGAGATATTTAGCAACTCCGGCAACGCCCTCATTGGTATGGATGTAGCGGTCATAAATAACACGGATTACTTCCACTTCATCCTCCGCAATGACAAGGTTTCCGCTTTCCAATTTGTATCCATAGGGAGCGAAACCGCCGTTCCATTTGCCCTCACGAGCCTTTTGCTCCCGTCCTGCCATTGTCTGTGTGCGGATATTCTCTCGCTCGATTTCCGCCACCGCAGACAGCACGGAAATCATAAGCTTTCCGGCATCCTTGGAGCTGTCAATGCCATCCTCCACGCAAATCAGGTTGACACCAAAATCCTGCATGAGCTGCAAAGAGTTCAGAACATCGGCTGCATTTCTGCCAAATCTGGAGAGCTTAAAGACAAGCACATAGGAAACGCCGTCTTTGCAGTCCTGGATGTCGTTCAGCATCCGTTGAAACTCCTGCCTCCCTTGGATGTTCTTACCGGAAAATCCTTCGTCAGAATACTCCCCGGCAACGACCATATCCTCGTATGCCGCATACTTCCGCAACTTGTCCCGCTGGGCATCCAAGCTGTATCCGTCTACCTGCATGGAGGTGGACACTCTCGTATATAGATAACATTTAAGTTGCTTCTTTTTCAGAATCGCCACCTCCTTCGCTCATTTCTTTTACCATCAATCCCTCGTTGCGGATATAATACTCCAAAAGTCTAAGCACATAATCCGGTGCATGGCGGTTGTCCAATTCCCACTCGGTCATAGTCCGGTAAGGAATATGGACGAGCTTGCAAAAATCTTTCCGGTTCAGTCCTGTGCTTTCACGCAACTTAATAATTCTGTTTTTACAATCCATTCGTCTTTTCTCCAAAAAAGCAAAAATACACGTTGCGTACATATTATAGCATAGCCGCAACAAGTACGCAACGTGTAAATTGTAAATTTTTACGCAGCCTTATCCGTCAAAGGCTGCGCTTGCTTATCATCCTTGGAACACTCCACCGTTTGCGGAGTATCCTGCTCTAATTTATCCAAAACCTGATGCCCGTACTTCTGGAGCATCTGGCTCATAACATCCACACAGCGGTCAAATGCCGCATTATATTTCGCTTCCTCATAATATTTCTTCAATAGGCGATTCCTCCATCAAAGTTCCATATCCTGTCCACACTTCCGGGCAGGGTGTTTGTGTTCCTGCGTTTCCTTTCCTCTGATGAGGATAGAATTGATAAAAGCCCGAACCCTTTCGGATGCAATTTCCAGTGCATCCAGAAAAGGCTGGGCTTTCTGTTTCAGTTCCATATATTTTTCGTTTACTGCTTCATACCGCTGTTTCCAGATGGAAACCGTCTTTTCAGCGGAAGCCAGTTTCTCCTTCAAGCGCTTGTTGTCAGCATTGGCGATAATGCCATTGACCGCATAGCGTTTGAGTGTGTCGCATTCATCCGGTGTCAGCGTGATATTGTTTCCGAATGTGGCTTTTTTGCCCATTGCTTCAATGTCCTGCACTGTCAGCGCAATGGTCTTTGCCGCCTTGGTTTCCTTTTGCAAAGATTCCAGTTTCTTTTTCTGTTTTGCTGTGGCAGCTTTGGCATCCTCCAAATTCTGTTCTGCCTGTGCCACCTGCCCGGTCACAGTTTCCAGCCGCTGCTGTTCTGCCTGCACCTTGAACTGGGTCACAGTCAGATGTTCCTCGGTGCTTCCACGTTCTCCACGCTCCAGATCGGTATATCCGGCAACTCGCATGAAATGAAAAAAGTCATCCTGCAACACACTGTAGGATGACCTCAAAATCTTTTTTCCTTTTGCGTTCAACATTGGATTACCGTCCTCGTCAAGCACCGGCTTGGACTCCCATTTCTTACTGCGGCTGACCTGTGTGATGACCTCCTTAACGGTTCCCCGGAGGGCTTCATCCTTGCATCGCTTCGACCAAAGGATCTGCTTTTCCACCACCGGGATATAAACCACATGAAGGTGGTAGTGGTACACCTCCTCGCCCAGAGCTTCGGACATTGCCCGGTTGCGCTCATCGGCGTGCATCACAGCGGAGAGGATATACTGTTCACCGCCCACGATCTCCACGGCGGCTTTGTAGGCATCGGCATAGAACTCTTTTGCAAATTCATAGCCACCGTGGTTGTAGAAGTAAGCGGAGTTCACATCGAAGATCAACTCGCCGTATTTGACGGCATCCGGTTTCAGACCTCTGGTGGAGATCACGCCGTCTTGTTCCATCTGCTCAAACATTTTTACATAATCGTCCGTGGGTGCTTTGAAATGAACGTTCAGAGAAGTGCGTTCCGGCACGATGTCCTGATTGCTGTAGCTGTCCTTTTCACGCTCATTGTGTTCCTGTACCTTAGCCACATCAGCCGGTGTTTCCAAGTCCAGATTTCTGGCTACGGTACGGTCTATTCCATCATTTCTTGCCATTGGATTTTTCCTTTCTTTGAGATTTGCAGACAGCGGAGGGCTGGAGAACGGCACTTTTTCAAAGTGTAATAACCCACTATTACACTTTCATCCATACTGGCTGCAAAGTGCCGTGGGCTCTCCGAGGGCTCTCCCGAGGGGGAATGCGGTCACTGCGGTGACCTCTGCTGACCAAGGCGAAAATGTCTACGCCTTTTCCCATGGTCAGCCCGTCTGCATGAAGCTGTTCTGTGTCAACTTCCTCTTGCAGCCGGTGTCCACAGACACTTTTTCAAAAACCTGTGGACATAGAAACAACCCGAACGAGAGGATGCGTGCTGTTTCTATAACGAGCGTTTTACGCTCTTTTGCTGCGTACATACGTACCAGTAATGGGATTTACTCGACCTGCCGCCATTCCTCCGGAATGTCCTCCGGTACGTACGTACACGGCGAATCTCCGTAAAACCCATTTATATGAGGTCGTGCAATGGCTTCCACTCCCATGAATCCCCAAACCCGCCGTCCGGCAGAGTTGGTGATATTGTTGCAATGTTCCAGATTGAATCTCCCGGCATTGGCAATCATGGCGTCGCTGAAGCTGCGGGCTTTCAGCGGTGCAAGGGAATTTTCTTCGCACCACATCCGATAGATTTCATAGAAATCCTTGGAACTGATGGACGCATCCGCTTTACGCTGGATGTATCCCTCGGAATCCATGAAATCAAAGATATTGTTGTTGTCACGCTTGACCGCTTCCCGGTTTTCCCGGATACGGTCACTCTCCGTAAACTTAAAGTTGTTGGCAACAAGCCGCTGTAAGCCTTCAAATGCCCACAGGAAGATACCCTCGGATTCGGCTTTCATCTTCTCCGCAAGGTCGGGATCGTCAGCTCTGTCCACTGGCTTTTCCTTGGTGGTCAGCACAAGCTGTCTGCGATAAAATCCGTCACTGCGGTCATACAAGGCTTGCAGATCACCGTTGCTGAATGCCAGCAATCGGGCGAACATCCAGCCCTGATAACTCTGCTTGCCTTTGCGTTCCAAATCCATCTTGCCCTGTGCGGTGACAATGGATTTTACATAGTTGGTCTGGCGCAGAGCTTCCATCCGCATATCATCATCCACGCACAGGAGAATGTGTTCCAAATCAGCACGGGCGAAGCGGTTTTCAGAAATCTTGCCGATGCTGCCGTCTTTCATATTCGTGCCGAAGATGGTAGACAGTACCGCACCGATTTGAGATTTACCTTCGCCGCCGTTGCCTTTAATCACCATCATGCGCTGCCCCTTGTTGGAGGGAATCAGGCAATAGCCGATAAACTCCTGCAAAGTGGGGATGTCCTCCGCATGGAGCAGCCCATCCAGAAATTTTAGCCAGGTCACAGGTGTAGGTGCATGAGGATTGTAAACAACAGGCAGACGGTTTCGCACGATAGTCGGTCTGCCCTCGGTAAATGTGCCGTTCAGCAGTAGCGTACCGTTCGACAAATGAATCCGATCCTGCTCCGGTGGAAAGTCCGGCACTTGTGCTTCCAGTTTTAGCACTTCCAGAATGTTGGTGATCTTCCGGGGGATATTGTTTACGGCACAAAATTTCAGCTTGTCGTAAATCTCCCCACGCAGTGGGAGATCGTCCGTCACTCGACCATCGGGCGTAAAAAAAGCTCCGTTTGCGAAGATAATTCTGCGCTCATGCAAAAATTCTTCACAAAACAGAGCTTCGTTGATGTTCTGCCCATCAAACCAGACAGGCAAATTCATATCAGGCGTTTTCCGGTTCTTCGCCATGGTGCGCCACCTCCTTTTTCTTTCGTGTGATGTACTCTTGCAGAAAAGTAATTTTTCCCTCCTTCATCAGCTCGTCCACCAATGCCACCCGCTCTTCCAGATCACCCACGGTCAGCACATCTGCCATATATTCGATAGGACAGTGCATCTGGCAGGCTTCCACAAAACGATCATCCAGAGCCTCCTCCGGTGTTTTGGGTGCATACCGCACTTTCCAATCTTCCAGCAGATGCAGATAATCCGTCAGCACCCGGAAACACAGCATTTCATCCTCCCGGAACTGACGGATATAAGGACGCTTTGGCTTGGCCATAGCTGCGGCAGTGGGCGGTTTCGGGTCAAGTCCGAAGTCCGAAGCCAGCTTTTGCGCTGCTTCATAGCTGCTCATATTGAACAGCCTTGCCACAAGGTCGATCACATCTCCCTTTGCTCCACAGCCAAAGCAGAAAAAATAGTCCTCATTCAGCTTCAAGCTCGGATGCCTGTCGTTGTGGAACGGGCAGCAAGCCATGCCGTTGTGGCTCACTTTCAGCCCGTAGTGTTCGGCGGCTTGCTTGACGCTGATTGCCGCCTTGATGGTTTCATAGATTGTCATAGAAAACCCTCCGTTCATAATATTCTGGAAAGCACGAAGCACCCGCCGTGATTGGCAGGTGCTTCGCTCCTTCTATTATGGTTATGACGGATTTTTCAAAAAACAGGCTAATGGCAGGACAATCCTGTTTCAAAAAACAGGACAACTTATTGATAGATGTAGATTTCTTTACATTAGCATGATACAATTAAGAAAGTGAAAAAACAGGACAGGAGGGTAAGCATGAACCAAGAATTGATGACATTGGACTTCTGGCAGGATACGGTCATATATGAGGGCAAAACATTCCCTGTCGGCACGCTTGCCTGTGATGCGCTGAATGTTCCTGCGGATACTATTACAAGAATGAACGAGCAATGCGAGAAAATCAATCTGCTGCTCGGGATGCTGAATGCCGGACAGGATACTTCTGCACTCTTTCCTATGGTAAAGGAAGCTGCATTGACAATGTTAGAGATTCTCAGCAAAACGCCGCCGTTCTCCTATATGGATATACCAAAGCACAGGGAACGGATAGAAAAGGTTTTTACTGCGGACAATGCTCTGAAATATGTGGAGTTCGCCATAAAAGCCGTAACCAATTCTTTACCGTTCGAAGAAGTTCCAAAATATGCTGATGCGGTGATGCTCCAGCGCTATACCGCTGTATGCGGGCATCTGGCATACTCTCTTGAGGAATATCAAAAGGCAATGCTTGATTTTGCAGAAAAATCAGACGGCAACGAGGCAGACCGCACAGCGGAGGGCTTTGCAAAAATGTTCGGCAGCTATTTCCCGCCTAAGTTCTCTATCACAGAGGGCAATGCCTGGATGTCTGTTGCAAATAACTCTGTTCAGTATGTGGCTACCATCCGTCCCGGCGAGGACATAGCGAAGCTGGTCAAGCGGATGCACTATGTATCCTTTGTGGGAATGTTCCGGTCTGATTTCTTTGAGGGTTTGTGTGTGGGTCATTCACCGAAAAAATGCCGGATCTGCGGCAAATGGTTTCTGACCACCAACGCAAGGCACACCAAATACTGCGGCGGTTATGCGCCGGGGGACAAGCTGCACCGCACCTGTCGGCAGATCGGCAATCTAAAAGGCAGAGAACAGCGGGAACTTGCGGACGATCATCCGCTGAAACAGATTTATGAAAAGCGGCTAAATACCATAAACCGCTATGTGAAGCGTGGTACTCTGGACGCTGATCTTGCAGAGGTTATGAAGAAGCTGGCAAAGGATAAAATGCTCCGGGCATTGAGCAATGTAGCCTATGCCAAGGGCGATTATGAAAAAGAAATGGGACAAGGCGTATTAAGAAAAGAAGCGTTGGAAGGAAAAAACTATGATTAATGTGGATGCTATAAAAGAATTGATTGATCAAGCACCGGAAATCAAAACACTATTTACCACAGAGAGCTACCCAGTGGCTTCAATGTATGACTACAATACTGGAACGCATAAAACATCCAGCATAGATCTGCAAACCATATATAAGAATCCAGTCTTTTTGCAGTGGAAAGACCGAGTGTGTTTTGAACTTGCCAAAATAGAAGGTGACGCATACATTGACGAAATAATTGCATTGTCATCCCATTTTACCGGATGGGATGACAAAACACGATTTGACAAATTAGAGTCAAAATTATATGTATTGAAGGATCATTTGGACGAATACAAAGAAGATTGTAGTACTGCACAAATAGAAGATGATAGCCGAATACCCGAAAAAGAAATATGCGACAAAATGTTACGAGCACTTTCAAAGCTACAGCGTAATCACCACTACAACGCAGATAGTAGCGAAGATACAATGAATGATTATATTCGGGATATTTTGGGCGAGAGCTATTTCATGAAAGATCAAACAAGGCAAGGAGACTCAGAAAACGGTGACGAGGCTGGGGAGGTTGATATTCAGCTTTGTTATGATGGATTACCTGTTGTAATGATAGAGGGAATAAAGGTATCTTCATTGGAAAGAGAGCGATTAGACTCCCACATGAATAAAGTTCTTACAAAATACGACCCCAACGGTTGCCCGTACACTTTTTTGATAGTTTATACCACTGCCAAAAACTTCGATTTGGGTTATAAAACCATTTTCAACCATTTTGATAAATATTCCTACCCGTTTCCACGAGAATGTAGTCTTTTAGATGTGGAAACGGGATATGGAGAGTTGAAGCATGCTCAAATCATTTTGAATAGAAATGGTCAAAAAATCAGGGTACATATTTGGGCAGCACATATTGTTTGACTGAATAGATTTTGAAAGCTGAAAGAAGGTGCGCTATGCTGAATGATTTTACATGGAATATGACCGGATACATACCAAAACACCAAGTCAATCCGCACGATAACGGCATCATTCCCTATGTGGCAGAGCGCATCTTCCAACTGGAACCGGAGCCGCCAGCGGTGGACAGTCTGAACGAATATATCCTGTCTGCCTTGCAGGAAAAGAATTTGCTTTATTTTTCGTTCTTCCTACACCACTACGAGCCGCAGCTCAACAAGCGTATCAAATCCTTTCTCGGCATGGATGGCGGCGATCTGTACGACACAGACCGATTTATAGATATAAAGCTCTCCTGCCGGGAACAGATACTCCAAAAGCTGATGGACTATGATCCTGCCAAGGGTGCGGAGTATGCTACATACATCTATCCGTTCATCCGGGATGCTATGCTCCGTTTTCGCATGGGCGAAGAAAAATGGTCGGTATCCTCTCTGACTAATTACAAAATGGTGCGGTCAATGGCTTGGCTGTACCACAATACCAAGGATGCGGTCAACGAGTTTTCCAAGAAATACAACTGTGATCTTGCTCTTGCCGAAGACTATCTGAAAGTTATGCGAGGTATCCGCAATCCGCAGCCATTCTATGTGACAGACGAGAGCGGCGAGGAAACAGGCGAGGATGTAGCCCTTGACGATAGCTGGAACTATACCGATATCCTCTGGAACGGCATACAAGCAGAAAAGGTGCAGCGGGCATTTGAGAAGCTGAATTACCGGGAACAGACCTTACTTGAAAAACGGCTGGCGATCTGCATGACCTGCGGGCGTGTCGGCTCATGGAAAGGCCGCCCCACCTTTGAGGAACTGGCGGTTATGTTTGAGGGCAGTACAGCCAGCGGTGCAGAACGAGCTTACCGAAAAGCAGTGGACAAACTGACGGAATTGTTGGTTGCCGAGGGCGCAATCCATGCAGTCCGGCTAAAACAGAAATCCAAGACTAAGCGCAAAAAGAAAATCGCCGCCGCAATCTACGAATACCAGGCAGACTGCGACGGCGAATGGGGCGAAATATCATTAGATTTTGAGAACGGCAAGGCAGAGGTCATTTTGCTTGCCGATTGGGATACAGTGAAAACAAACAAATTTGCAAGCAGAGCAATCGCCTATCTTCTGAACTGTGAGAACGAAAAATTACCCAAGGAAATAATGGTGGCCTTTGAATAACGAGGGAGTGAGATACATGGAACAATTATTGATTATTGAAGATGATATAGGGTTGAATCAGGGTTTAAGTAAAGCACTGAAAGCAGATGACCGTCAGATCATTTCCTGCCAAGACCTAAAAGCGGCGAAGGAACAGCTTCTTTGCGGCGGTGTATCCCTGATCCTGCTGGATATCAATCTGCCGGATGGCAGCGGGCTCGAGTTGCTCCGGGAGGTCAAGGAAAACACACCCTATATTCCTGTTATTCTGCTGACTGCCAATGACACCGATCTGGACATCGTAGACGGACTGGAGCGGGGCGCTGATGATTATATTACCAAGCCCTTTTCTCTTTCGGTTTTGCGGGCAAGGGTGAATACCCAACTGCGAAAGCAAGCGTCAAACCATAAAAATGCGCCGTTCCATATGAATCTATTTCACTTTGACTTTGAGGCTATGACCTTTTATGTGGGAGATTCAAAAGTGGAATTGAGCAAAACCGAGCAAAAATTACTGCGTCTGCTTGTTGAAAATCGTGGTCGAACCATGACCCGTGGAGACCTTGTCGACCGGATCTGGACAGATGGTGCAGAATATGTGGATGAAAATGCTTTGTCTGTTACGATCAAGCGTCTGAGGGATAAGCTTGGTGCACAGAAATACATTAAAACCGTCTATGGAATCGGTTATAGCTGGGTGACAAAAGATGAATAAAACCGGTATTGTGATCATACTGCTATGTTTTCTGGCGGCGGCAGCTGTTGTGTTATGGGAGCGGAGAAAGGCCAGAAAAACGATGGAAGAAATCGAAAGGATGCTGGACGCTTCCATGACCGGCTCCTTCTCTGAAACCAATTTTGATGAAAGCCGGCTGTCTGCTTTGGAAACAAAGTTTGCACACTATCTTTCTGCCGCAGAAGCATCTTCTCGAAATGTAGCGCAGGAAAAAGACAAAATCAAAACCTTGATTGCGAACATCTCGCACCAGACAAAAACGCCGATTGCAAACCTGCTGTTATACAGCGAGCTTCTGAAGGAGGAAACTCTGCCTGCATCGGCGAAGGCAAATGTGGAGGCGCTGTACAAACAATCGGAAAAGCTGCGATTTCTGATCGATTCTCTCGTAAAGCTTTCCAGACTGGAAAACGGGATCATTTCACTCACCCCTCAGCAAGCAGCGCTGCAGCCGCTGCTTGAAAGTGTGGTAGAACAATATACTGCCAAGGCTTCTGAAAAAGGATTGTCTTTGCAAATGCAGGATACAGATGCTTTTGCTGTATTCGACTTCAAATGGACAGCGGAAGCGCTGGCGAATATCGTAGACAATGCCATCAAATATACAGAGCATGGCACAATCAGGATTTCTGCCGTAAGTTACGAAATGTTTGCAAGGATCGATATATCGGATACCGGTTCAGGCATACCGGAAACTGAGCAAGCGAAGATATTTGCTCGCTTTTACCGCTCAAAGGCGGTTCAGGAGCAGGAAGGGGTCGGCATCGGCTTATACCTTGCCCGACAGATCATATCCGGCGAGGGCGGTTATATCAAGGTTGCTTCCGTTCCGGGAAAAGGAAGTACGTTTTCCATATTTCTGCCGAAATAACAACAATTCTATCAAAACTGTTAGATTTCATTTTCCGCCGGAAAGAATGTGGAAAGATTCCTATGCGATAATCTGTATGTATCAAAGGATCATTTCCTTTCATACATACAGATTTTTCATGGAGGTACTCATTTATGGATGTTTTACAGGCAAAAAACCTGAAAAAGATTTATGGCTCCGGCAATAACGCAGTTCATGCGTTGGATGGAGTTGATTTAAGTGTAAAGAAGGGCGAATTTGTTGCAATCGTCGGCACATCCGGCTCCGGCAAATCCACGCTGCTGCACATGCTGGGCGGGCTGGATCGCCCTACAAGCGGCACGGTCATGGTGGACGGACAGGATATTTTCTCCCTGAAGGAGGAAGCGCTGACCATCTTCCGCCGCAGGAAAATCGGCTTTGTGTTCCAAGCATATAATCTTGTTCCGGTGCTGAATGTGTATGAAAATATTGTTCTACCCATTGAGCTGGACGGTGGCAAGGTCAATAAGGATTTCGTACAGCAGATTGTACAGACACTTGGGCTGGATGATCGTCTGGATGCGCTGCCCAATCAGCTCTCAGGCGGTCAACAGCAGCGGGTAGCCATTGCCCGTGCGCTGGCAGCGGCACCCGCTATCATTCTGGCAGATGAACCCACCGGCAATCTGGATTCCAAAACCAGCCAGGATGTATTGAGCCTTTTGAAAGTCACCAGTCAAAAGTTCGCCCAGACAATCGTAATGATCACTCACAACGAAGAAATTGCGCAGATGGCAGACCGCATTATCCGTATCGAAGATGGTCGGATCGTCTCCCAGAACTAACGGGAGGTGGCTACGATGAATGTCAAAAATCGAAAATGTATTCGAAAACTCAGCTTAAAATCTCTTTATGCGAACCGTCGCCGCAATCTGATCGCTATTTTTGCCATTGCGCTGACAACGCTGCTATTTACGTCCATGTTCACCATTGTCTTGTCACTGAACGCCAGCTATGAAACCTACCAGTTTCGGCAGGTAGGCGGCTATGCACATGGCACCTTTAAGGATGTTTCCCCCGAGCAGGCGGAACGCATCGCTGCCCACCCAAAGGTGAAGGCTGCGGGGGTACGGAAGGTAATCGGTATCACTGCGGAGGGGGTCTTTGCCAAAATACCGGCAGAGATCAGCTACATGGATGCCAACTGCACTAAATGGAGCTATGCAACCCCTACTACCGGACGGATGCCCGAAAGCGGCAAAGAGGTAGCCATGGATACGGCAGCGTTGCAGCTGCTTGGCGTAACGCCGGAGCTGGGCGCCGAGGTCACGGTTTCCTATTCCATTACGGACAAGGATCAAACCGCCTTTACTGTAACAGATACCTTTACGCTGGTGGGCTATTGGGACTATGATGAACTAATGCCTGTTCATTACATCAACATCAGCCGTGATTACGCAGATGACATCGAAGCGCAGGCAGTGAAAACAGGTTTACAGCCTTTCCGCACCGATTTGAATGTCATGCTGGCCTCCGGCACAAACATTCAAGGGCAGATGGAGCAGGTGGATACCGATCTTGGCTACACATGGGACAGCTATACCGATCCCAACAGCGTCCGGATCGGCGTCAACTGGGGATATACCTCATCCCAGCTGGAGTCGCAGCTTGATCCGGAACTTGTGATCGCCATAGCGGCTTTTTTGCTGCTGGTGATTTTCACGGGGTATCTTATCATCTATAACATTTTCCAGATCTCTGTTGTAGGGGATATCCGGTTTTACGGACTTCTGAAAACCATTGGCACAACGCCCCGGCAGCTCAAACGTATCATTCGCCAGCAGGCACTTCTGCTTTGTCTGATCGGCATTCCGGCAGGGCTGCTGCTGGGCTACGGCATCGGCGCTGTTCTGGTGCCTGTTGTCTTGCGCTCCACCCAGTTGGATGCAGGCATCACCACCATCAGCACATCGCCTGTGATCTTCCTTGGTTCTATGCTGTTCGCCTTGCTGACAGTGCTCTTGTCCTGTTCCAAGCCCGGAAAAATGGCAGCTAAGGTCTCTCCGGTGGAGGCTACCAAATATACGGATGCAATGCAGACCAAGAAAAAACAGCGCAGCACCCGGGGAGCGAAGCTCCATCAGATGGCCTTTGCCAATTTGGGACGAAACAAGAAAAAGACGGTACTGGTGGTGGTGTCTCTGGCACTGTCGGTGACACTGTTCAATGCGCTGTGTACCTTTGTGGGCGGCTTCAGCATGGAGAAGTATGTATCCGCCAAGACCTGCGCCGATTTTATCGTCAGCACGCCCGACTATTTCCGTTACAACTCAGCAGATGAATTCATCACGCCAGAACAGATCGGAGAGATCGCAGCAAACACAAAGGCCAGTCTTTCCGGCACGGGATATGCTGTGCGAAAACCCGCATATCTGTGGATGACGGAGGATGCTCTGCGGCAGGACTATGCAAGGTACGAAAGCGCCGAGCAGTTGGACAGCCATATGAGCCGTCTGGAGCACCGGGGCAATATGGTGATGGGAAAGACCAGAATTGAGGCTCTGGATAACAGTCTGTTTGACAAGCTGCAAGTGTTCGACGGAGATATTTCTCCCATGTTGGAGCCGGACAATAACGCCATTGCCATTGCGGTTTCCTTAGATGACTACGGTAATCTGCCCAATCTTGAATACTACCCCAAGGTGGGAGACACGATCACCGCTACCTATGCGGACGATGTGAAATATATCGACAGCCGCACCGGGGAACTCTGCACCGAAGATACACCGGAGGAGTACCTTCAGGAAAAACTGTATGGAGCCAGAGATGTAGCGTACACGGTCTGCGCCTTGGTAGAGCTTCCGTATTCCATGAGTTATCGTTATGGTGGTATTGGATATGAGACAGTTTTGTCTGTGGATACTGCACAGCGGGACAGCGGTGGTGCGGCCATTCCGCTGCTCTACCTGTTCGACACAGCGGACGAAGCGGACGAGGCCGAAGCAGAGCAATATCTATCGAAGCTCACTGCCGGTGAGTTTTCGCCCTTGATGTATGAAAGCAAGGCCACGGCTCGCTCTGAATTTGCTCAGTTCCGGCAGATGTTCCTTCTGATAGGTGGTATCCTCTGTGCTATCATTGGGCTGGTGGGACTCTTAAATTTCTTCAACGCCATGATGACCGGTATTCTTTCCCGCCGCCGTGAATTTGCTGTGCTTCAGGCTGTAGGAATGACAAACCGGCAGCTCAAAACCATGCTGATCTATGAGGGGTTGTTTTACGCAATGTCCTCCGTAGCGGCGGCCTTTATTCTGTCGCTGGCGGTGGGACCTCTTGCAGGAAAAATGCTGGGCAGTATGTTCTGGTTCTTTGAGTATCGATTCACCATTCTGCCTGTCCTGCTGACAATTCCGGTATTTCTTCTGCTGGGGTGGCTGATTCCTTGCATGATGTATGACAACGCAGCGAAATGCAGTGTTGTAGAGCAATTAAGGGATGCTCAATAACTGTTAAGCAAAAAACGGCCCTCTGCCAATGAAAAGGCAGAGGGCTGAGTTTTAATCTAAGGGTTTACATTCAGTTACAGTTTTTAGATAAATTTCGGGATCACCGTTCAATATCAAGTCTGCATATCCAATCGGATCATTGTAGATCAGATAATCCAGCTCTGACCGCTGATACATATTGTCGGCAACCTCCTTTTCCACGGCGATGGTGTCAATGGCAATGATGCTGCCATCAAAGAATTTCAGCTCTACACAGGCAGTATCCATGTTGAACTCACAAGAAATCAACCTATCCATAAGAAACCTCCACTTTGCTGGATGTTAGATCATCCCAAAATATTTGAATGCTTCTCGGATTGCTTTCTCTTTTTCCGGTGGACACTGGGGCTGTCTGGAATCCTCGGACTTCGGCAGATTATAGTTCTTACCAACCCCAATCCCACATTTTCGTTTAATCTGTGAGATATAGAGGTTGGACACCTTTAACCCGGTATGCTCCAACACATACTCCTTGATCTGCGGATAGGTTGCCCCATCCTGAAATTCGGACATATCCATATCTTCCAAAGAGAACTCAACCCGAATCTTTTTCGAGTCGACCTCACCCTTGGAAAGCAAGACAACCGTCTCCACATGAAAAGTTCTCGGGAACAGATCGAACGCCTGTGCCTTCTCAAGCGTATAGCCTGCGCCGCACAGCTCCGCCACATCGCGCGCAAGCGTTGCCGGGTCGCACGAAACATACACGACCTTAGGCGGCTGCATTTTAAGGATCGCGTCGCGTGCAGTCGCGTCCAGACCCTTGCGCGGCGGATCGACTACCAGCACATCAATACCGCGCTTGGCCAGCCGCTGCGCTGCCTGACCCGCATCCGCACAGAAGAACTCTGTGTTTTCCATGCCGTTGCGGAGCGCGTTGCGCTTGGCATTTTCGATGGCCTCCGGCACGATTTCCACGCCAATGGCAGTCTTTGCGTGCTCGGCCAGCGCCAGCGTGATCGTACCCGCACCGCAGTAGAGGTCAAGCACGGTCTCCTCGCCGGTCAGACCGGCGTAGTCCACCGCACACGCATACAGACGCTCGGCCTGCGCGTGGTTGACCTGATAAAACGCCTCGGGCGAGAGCAAAAACGTGTGCCCGCACAGGCGGTCCTCCAGCATAGGTTCACCCCAGAGAACATCCGTCCGGTCACCCAGAATCACGTTGTCATCGCGCTGGTTGTGGTTGAGCAGAATACCCGTCAGCGACGGCGCTGCCGCGCGCAGGCGCTCGACCAGCACGTCCAGCCCGGGCATTTTCTTGGTCGCGGAAATGAGCGTCAGCTGGCTTTCGCCACTTTTTTCGCCCACTCGAACATAAATATGGCGAATCGTGCCGCGCTTGCTCGCATAATCGTACGGCTTGACCGAAAACTCCGTCATCCATTCACGCACCACAGCAGCAATCTTGTCTGCCGTCTCGGACTGGATCAGACACCTGTCCACCGGCACAATGTCGTGGCTGCGCGGACGGTAAAAGCCGGTAACGATGCTGCCCTCTTTGTCCCGTCCGACCGGATACTGCGCCTTATTGCGGTAATGCTCAGTCGTCGGCGCACCCGTAATGCCGAGCAGCTTTGCGCCGTCCTGACCGCCAATGCGCGTCAGCGCATCACGCACCTTTTTCTCCTTTGCACGCAGTTCTTCCCCGTAGGTGATGTGCTGATAACAGCAGCCGCCGCACTTGTCCGCCACCGGACATGCAAGCGCAATGCGCTGTCCCGACGGCACGATAATCTTCTCTACCCTGCCGAACGCCACATTTTTCGTCACCTTGACAATGCGGACATCGCACTGATCGCCAACTGCCGTGCGCGGCACAAATACCGCCCGGCCTTCGATCTTCGCAAACCCCGTGCCGTCCGCCGTGTAATCCGTAATCTGACAACGATACGTCTTATTCTTCTGCAAATCCATAAAAACCCCTCAATAGTGGAAAATTGAGAATGGAGAATGGAAAGTGAACTTCTCCCCTCAATTACTAATTCCTAATTACTAATTTTTATAATGGTATTATAGCACGAACTTCGGAGATACTGCAATCGAAAGGAGCGTGCAATTATGGCGCAGGACAGGAAAAAACAGGTCTCCGGCGAGATTCCCTTTCATTTTATGCAGGAAATGGGCCACAGTCCGCGGGCAATGGAGCAGTTCTTTGATCTGCCATATCAGGCGCGGCAGGTGCTGACCGATGCGGTATGTATCTCAGACGAACCCGAGGAACGCCGCGCGACGGCTCTCAAGTCGCTTGCAAACGGCGGCGAAGGCTTCTGCGAACGGTTCTGACCGCTTTTCCCGCTCGAACGGCTGTACCTTACGGTGCAGCCGTTTTGCTGTATTCGCCAAAATACGCTGTCTTGACACCTTTTATTTCTAATCGCTTTTCATTGCGTTAGTGCATATTTGGTGGTAGAATAGATACTGAATTATTGTATAAACAACGACTTATATATAATGTAATGGAGAATATTTATGTGGATCGCAGATCATTGGAAAGACTACGCCGTGCTCGACTGCGGCGGCGGTGAAAAAATTGAACGATGGGGCAATCAGATTCTGCAGCGCCCCGACCCGCAGGCTATCTGGCCGCGCGACAAGGACTGCAAAATCTGGAATAAGCCGAACGCTATCTATCATCGCTCGAACGCGGGCGGCGGCAAGTGGGAAATCCGCAAACTGCCCGAGCAGTGGGCTATCCACTACGGTGATTTGACGTTCCAGCTCAAGCCGATGAGCTTCAAGCATACCGGTCTGTTCCCCGAACAGGCTGCCAACTGGGATTTTATCGACAAGATGATCCGTCACGCAGGCCGCCCGATCAGCGTGCTCAACCTGTTCGCGTACACCGGCGGCGCTACGCTTGCGGCGGCAAACGCCGGCGCGTCCGTCTGCCACGTTGACGCATCCAAGGGCATGGTGCAGTGGGCCAAGGAGAACGCCGCGTCCTCCGGTCTGAGCGACCGCCCGATTCGCTGGATCGTGGACGACTGCAAAAAGTTCGTGCAGCGCGAGATCCGCCGCGGACGCAAGTATGACGCCATCATCATGGACCCGCCGAGCTACGGCCGCGGTCCGTCCGGCGAGACGTGGAAGATCGAGGAGGACGTTGCCGACTTCATAGACCTGACCATGGGCGTGCTGAGCGACAAGCCGCTGTTCGTGCTCATTTCCAGCTATTCCACCGGCCTTGCGCCGTCTGTGATGAGCTATCTGCTCGGCATCACCGCCGGCAAACGCGCCGCCGGCAAGATTGAGGCGCAGGAGCTTGGCCTGCCGGTTGAATCGACCGGTCTGGTGCTGCCGTGCGGCTCGTCGGCACGGTTTATCGCGGAAGAATAATAACCTTTTTTACCGAAGGACGAAAATAAATGAGTGAAATCATCAAAACCGAAAACCTGCAGTATGCCTATCCGGCCGAGGACGGACAGCTTTCCGTTCCTGTGCTAAAGGGCGTAAATCTTTCCATCCGGCGCGGCGAGTTCGTCGCGGTGCTCGGTCACAACGGCTCGGGCAAGAGTACGCTTGCCGGCTGCTTCAACGCGATCCGTCTGCCGACCGGCGGCGTATGCTACGTTGACATGATGGACACCCGCGACGAAAACAACACCTACGATGTGCGCAAAACCGTCTCGATGGTATTCCAGAATCCGGACAACCAGCTTGTCGCCACCGTTGTTGAAGAAGATGTCGCATTCGCGCTGGAGAACATGGGCGTGCCGCCCGAGGAAATCCGCAAGCGCGTTGACGATGCACTGCGTGCCGTCGGCATGTACGAATACCGCGCACAGGCGCCGCACCGTCTGTCCGGCGGACAGAAGCAGCGAATCGCAATCGCAGGCGTTATCGCCATGATGCCGCGCTGCGTTGTACTCGATGAGCCGACCGCCATGCTCGATCCGCAGGGCCGCCGTGAGGTCATGAATGTTGTCCGTGAGCTGAACCGCAAATTCGGCATCACCGTTATCCTTATCACCCACCACATGGACGAAGCCGTGCAGGCGCAGCGTGTGGTTGTCATGCACAAGGGCAACGTGCTGATGGACGGCGCTCCGCGCGAGATTTTCACGCAGGTGGACAAGCTGCGCGCGGCTTCCCTGACCGTACCGCAGACCATCGAAGTCCTGTACGACCTCGATCAGCAGGACGGCGAAAAACTGCCGATCGACGCACTTTCGATCGAGGAATGTGCAGATATTCTCGAACAAGAATATTTGAATTGATTATCCGAAGGAGAATCTTATGTCAACCATACTTGAAACGAGGGGCTTGACGCACGTTTACGGCGCAGGCACCCCCTTTGAGCGTGTTGCGCTTGACCATGTTGACCTGAAAATCGAAAAAGGCGAAATTCTCGGTGTGATCGGTCACACCGGTTCGGGCAAGTCTACGCTCATTCAGCACCTGAACGGTCTGCTGCAGCCGTCCGAAGGCGAGGTCCTGCTCGATGGCAAGTCCATCTGGGATGCCAAGGGCAAGTGCAGCCGCGAAACGCGCTTCCGCGTCGGTCTGGTGTTCCAGTATCCGGAATACCAGTTGTTCGAGGAGACCATCGCAAAGGATATCGCCTACGGCCCGACCAACATGAAGCTGCCGCAGGCCGAGATTGACGAGCGCGTGCGCGAATCCATGGCGGCAGTCGGTCTTGCACCTGAGCTTGCCGACCAGTCTCCGTTTGCGCTGTCCGGCGGTCAGAAGCGCCGCGTAGCCATCGCAGGCGTTATCGCCATGCGGCCGGATGTACTCGTGCTCGACGAGCCGACCGCGGGCCTCGATCCGGCGGGCCGTGACGAGATTTTTGAGCTGGTCCGCAGCTACCACAAGCAGTCCGGCGCGACCATCCTCATCGTGTCCCACTCGATGGAGGATATCGCACAGATTGCCGACCGTCTGCTTGTGATGAACCACGCCAAGGTGCTGTTCTGCGACACGCCGCGCGAGGTTTTCTCGCACGCGGACGAGATCATTGCCGCAGGACTGGACATCCCGATGATCACCAAGGTCATGCTCGAGCTGAAAAAGCGCGGTCACGATGTTGATACCTCGGTCTATACCGTAGCGCAGGCCATGGATGCTCTGCGTGCCTGCAAGCGGAAGGAGGCTGCTCGCGAATGCTGAAGGATATTACCCTCGGTCAGTTTTTTCCGGGCAACAGTGCGGTGCACCGTCTTGACCCGCGCGTAAAGATCGTGCTGACGGTGGCATTCATCGTGCTGCTGTTTTTGGCGCAGGGCCCGGTTTCGTATGCGCTCATCATCGCATTTCTGGCGGTTATCATCGGTATTTCGCGCATTTCGCCCAAAATGGTGCTGCGCGGCCTCAAACCGATCCTGTTCATCGTTATCTTCACAGCGGTGCTCAACCTGTTCTATACACCAGGCACCTACATTTTCCAGTGGTACTTCCTGCACATCAGTGTGGAAGGCGTTAAGCTGGCCATTTTCATGGTACTGCGCCTGATGCTGCTGATCATCGCAACATCCATGCTCACCTACACCACCTCACCGATTCAGCTGACCGACGGACTCGAGCGTCTGCTTTCTCCGCTCAAAAAGCTGCACGCGCCGGTGCATGAGCTGTCCATGATGATGTCGATCGCACTGCGCTTTATCCCGACCCTCATCGAGGAAACCGAGAAGATCATCTCGGCACAGAAGGCGCGCGGTGCAGATTTTGACTCCGGCAACCTGATTCAGCGTGCCAAGGCCATGATCCCGATTCTCGTGCCGCTGTTCATCTCGGCGTTCCGCCGTGCAGACGAACTCGCAACCGCCATGGAGTGCCGACTGTACCGCGGCGATGTTGGCCGTACCCGCATGCGCCAGCTGAAGATCGCCCGCGTAGATGTTTGCGCTTTATTGTGGGTTGCGGTTTTGTTCGCAGTTGTTATTATACTCAAGCATTTTGGCCTTTGATAATTGAAAATTGATAATGGAGAATTGCGGTATCGCATAAAGTGTGATTTATTATAATCGGCGCTTTTGCACCGCACCTTCATTCTCCATTTTTCCATTCTCAATTCTCCATTCACGACCCACTAAGAGTAACTGAAATGATGAAAAATATTGCAGTAGTGCTGTCTTACGACGGCACCCATTATAACGGCTGGCAGATTCAGAAAAACGGTCCTTCGATTCAGGAGAGCATGGAGGACGCGATTTTCCATCTGCTGAAGCAAAAAGTTCATGTTTCCGGTGTCGGACGCACAGATTCCGGCGTTCATGCCCGCCGGTATGTGGCAAACTTCCACGCAGACTGCACGATCCCGATGGACCGTCTGCCGTATGCGCTGAGCAGCTTTCTGCCCGAGGACATTGCGGTTTCCGGCGCAGTCGAGGTTCCCGAGGACTTCGATGCGCGCTTCAACTGTACCAAAAAGGAATACGCCTATTATCTGTTCCCTTCCACCCTGCGGGACCCGTTCCACGCGCGGTACGCATATCGGTACAATTATCCGCTGGATATTACAAAAATGCAGGAAGGCGCACAGTATTTTGTCGGCAAGCAGGACTTTGCATCCGTGAGAAGTCAGGGCACACCGGTCAAGAGCACGGTTCGCACCATTTTCTGGTGCGAGGTGGAGCCGGTGGATGACCTCATCCGCATCCGCGTCTGCGGCGATGGTTTTCTGTACAACATGGTCCGCGCGATTGCGGGCACGCTGACGTATGTCGGCGGCGGCAAGCTGGCGCCCGAGCAAGTGCGCGACGTACTGCTCGCCTGCGACAGAGAGCAGGCCGGACCGACCCTGCCTGCCTGCGGTCTGTTCATGAACCGCCTGTGGTACGACGATACACCCGAACTGGACAGATTCCGCCTGTCGGACTGACAATTTTCAAGTTTTATTCACATTTTCACCCACAAAACACGCTACAATAAGGAGGCGGGATTTCATGAGCGAACAGAACCCAAAGCAGAATATCATCCGCTTTCCGCTCTCCAGGCGGGAGCGCCGTCAGCGCCTGCTCGACAGCAAGGACGCGCGTATCCGCACGACCGCTCTGCTCCGCATGCTCTGCGGCTGGGCTCTGGTGCTGGGAACAGCCCTGTTCCTGATCGCCAACTACCGTATTTTTACGCCGACCTCGCTGCGCACGCTCGGCAGCTACATTGCGGCCGGTATTCGCTCGCATGACGGCGATATCACCACCATCAACTACGAAAATGAGACCTTCAGCGACGGTGCGCTGTTTGAATCCGGTCTGGCGTACGCGGACAGTGACGCGCTGTTCCTGTCCCGTGCGGGCAGCATGACCACGCTGCGCTATTCGCTCGGCTACTCCGATCCCGCGGTGGAGAGCAGCACGAATCATGTGCTCGTGTACGACCGCGGCGGCGTCAAAGCCGCACTGGTCGGCTCGGCAGGCGCTGTCGCAGAGCTGGAGCTGGAATCCACCATTCTGAACGGTTCGATCGGCCGCAGCGGCCGTTTCGTGCTCACCACCAATGAGCACGGCTACCGTACCGCCGCTGCCGTTTACGACACCGCAGGAAAAGAGGTTTTCAAATACCGTGCATCGGAATACTATATTGTATCCGCCGTACTCTCGCCGGACTGCAATACGCTCGGCATTCTCGCCTTTCGGCAGAAGGGCGTAACGCTCGAATCCCATGTGCTGTTCTTTGATGTGTCCTCCGGCAAGCAGGTTTCGGACACCGCACTGACTGACGCGCTCGGTGTAACGCTCACTTATTCCGAGAACAACGCCGCCATCGCGCTGTGCGACACCGGCCTGTATCATGTCACCCGCAGAGGCACGGTCGATGTGCTGCTCGAGCTCAGCTCGCAGGATCTGATCGCCACTGCCTCTCAGGGCAGTACGATGGCTGTCGCTGTGCGCTCCTACCTGAACGATGCACGCAGCGACCTCTATACCGTCCGCAACGGCAGTCTGCACGGTCCGTTCGCACTGACCGAGGAGCCGACGGCGCTTGCCGTCTCCAACGCCGGTACGGCGGTGCTGTCTGCGTCCGGCGTTACGGTCTACAACACCTCCGCCGAGCCGCAGTGGCACAATGATGACGCTGTCGGCGCACGCCGTGTGCTCATGACCGATGACGGTACGGTTTTCCTGCTCTACAACCGCAACGCGCGTATCTTTACCGCGCATTCCGAACGATCCGAGGAAATACATGCAGATAACTGATATCAACGATTTTATTTCCACAGCGGCGCAGCTGCTCAACGCGCCTGACCTTATCCTCATTGCCGTGCTGCTGGCCAACGTCTGGCTCGGTGCCCGTCGGGGACTGGTCGGTGCGCTGTACGGCGTGATTGGCCGCATCGGTATGATCGCCGCGTCGGTCGCCGCCGCCAAGTATACCGCACCGTATATCGCGCAGTGGGTGGTCGTGCCGGCAGTCGGTCAGCTGTTTGAAAAGCAGGCCGCACTTAAAACCGCTGAAGGCGTGCTGGACGGTCTGCGGCAGAACGTTACCGAAGCGGCTGTCGGCATGTCGGAGAGCATCGCGTTCTCTATGCTTGTGGTGCTGTTCAGCGTGCTGTTCGGACGGCTCATCTGGATTTTCGGCCGCAGCCTCAAACTCATTGTGCGGCGTACACCGCTCAGCGCACTCGATTCTGCAGGCGGCGCACTCATCGGCTTTGTAACCGGCGTTGCATTCGTCTGCATCCTGCTGATTGTGCTGCAGTGGCTGTTCCCGATCACCTACACATCGCTCGGCTATCTCTCGCCGGAGCGTGTCAAGCATACGCTGCTGCTCAAACAGCTAGTGGATGTTTTACCAATCTCCATTTAATGGAGAACACCTTAATTCTCCATTTTCTATTATCAATTCCTAAAAGGAGTTTAACCTATGAATATGCCAATGTGCTCGCGGTGCAAGAAAAACATCGCGGTGGTGTTCATCACCAAAATCGAGGGACCGGATAAGACCACCCAGGAGGGTCTGTGCCTCAAATGTGCACGCGAACTGGGTGTCAAGCCGCTCGACAACATCATGGAGCAAATGGGTATCACCGAGGATGACCTCGAAGCGCTCTCCGGTGAGATCGGCTCCCTGTCCGACCTGAACGACCTGGTTCCCGCCGGTTCGGACGGCACGGACGACGACGCCCCCCATGAGACCGATCCGGTTGCTGCCGGTGCTCTGCCGGGACAGCCCGCAGGCGGCTCTCAGGAGGAGACCCGTACCCGTTCTTCCCGCAAGGAGGACAAAAAGCGTAAATATCTGAACAATTACTGCGAAAATCTGACCCAAAAGGCCGCAGAGGGTCGCATTGACCATATCGTGGGCCGCGACCGCGAGACCGACCGCGTCATTCAGATTTTGAACCGCCGCCAGAAGAATAACCCATGCCTGATCGGCGAACCCGGTGTCGGCAAGACCGCCGTTGCCGAGGGTCTGGCAGTCCGCATCAACGAGGGCCGCATTCCGTTCAAGATGCGCAACAAGGAAGTCCATCTGCTCGACCTGACCGCTCTCGTGGCGGGCACGCAGTTCCGCGGCCAGTTTGAGAGCCGCATGAAGGGCCTGATCGACGAGGTAAAGCGTATCGGCAACATCATCCTTGTCATCGACGAGGTGCACAACATTGTCGGCACCGGCGATTCCGAAGGCTCGATGAACGCCGCAAACATCCTCAAGCCTGCCCTCGCCCGCGGTGACATTCAGGTGATCGGCGCGACCACGCTCAAGGAGTACCGCAAGTATATCGAGAAGGACGCCGCGCTCGAGCGCCGTTTCCAGCCGGTCTATATCGGTGAGCCGTCGGTTGCCGAGACCACCGAGATTTTGAAGGGCATCCGCTCGTACTACGAGACCTTCCACGGCGTTACTGTTTCCGATGAGATGTGCCGCCGTGCCGCTGAGATGAGCGAACGCTATATCACCGACCGTTTTCTGCCGGATAAGGCCATCGACCTGATCGACGAAGCCTGCTCGCGGCTCAATCTGGATTCTCCGCAGCTGTCTGAGATTCCCGAGCTGCAGAACGAGCTTGAGCGCCTGCAGGCACAGCTTGATGAGCTGACCCAGTCCTCTGCCCGCGCCGAGGAGGAGGAGACCTACGCCAAGATCGCCACCTGCCGCAGCCGCATTCTGCAGGTGGAGGCACATCTGCACGAGCTGCTGACCAAGCCTGCACCGCAGGTTGACGAACAGCTTCTGGCTGAGGTGATCGAAATCTGGACCGGCATTCCGGCATCCAAGGTAGCAGCGCAGGAGTCTGCACGCCTGCGCGATATGGAATCCCGCCTGAAATCGCACGTTATCGGTCAGGACGAAGCCGTAGACGCGGTCTGCGCGTCCATCCGCCGCAACCGCGCGGGCATCAGCCCCAAGCGCAAGCCAGCATCCTTCCTGTTCGTCGGCCCGACCGGCGTCGGCAAGACCGAGCTGGTCAAGCAGCTTGCTCTCGACCTGTTCGACTCGCCGGATGCACTCGTGCGTCTCGACATGTCCGAATATATGGAAAAGCACACAGTTTCCCGCCTGATCGGTTCCCCTCCGGGATACGTCGGCTACGATGAAGCCGGTCAGCTGACCGAGAAGATCCGCCGCCGTCCGTACTCTGTCGTTCTGTTCGACGAGATTGAGAAGGCGCATCCGGATGTACTCAATTCTCTGCTGCAGATTCTGGATGACGGCCGTCTGACCGACGCGCAGGGCCGCGTTGTCAGCTTCGAGAACACGGTCATCGTTATGACCTCGAACGCCGGTTCGCAGTCCAATAACACGCCTGCAGGCTTCGGCCGCACCGTGTCTCAGATGAGCAAGGACCGCGTGATGAAGGCTCTTGAAGAAATCATGCGTCCGGAGTTTCTCAACCGCATTGACGAGATTATTGCGTTCAACCAGCTGTCCGAGGATAACTTCCGCCATATCGCTGAGATCATGCTCGGTGAGTTGCGCACCACGCTCGCAGACAAGGATATCCGCCTGACGTGGGACGACAGCCTGCTCGGCCTGCTCACCGAGAAGTCCTACTCGGTCAAGTACGGCGCCCGCAATCTGCGCCGCCTAATCGAAAAGGAGATCGAAAATCCGCTGGCCACCGCCATCGTCACCGGTGATAAGCCGCTGATGGGCGTTCACCTGTCCGCTGAGGACGGCAAGGTTAAGCTGGATACCATCTAACACGTGAAAACCGCCTGAACAGGCGGTTTTCTTTTGCACGCAGATTGACAATCTCTGTCGAATACGATATAATCGTGTAAATTACTGGAGGTGTTATTTATGGATTTCAGCGATTCCTCGACTTTCTCCACCGCATCCGGCAAGGACTATCATTACGTTGTCCTGCAGGTTACTTTGAAGGAAAAATTTCTCGGCACCGGTTCCGGCAACCTGACCGAACTGGAAGAAGCGATTAACCATCAAGCGCAAAAGGGTTATCGCCTGCACACGATTACTACATCGAACGGCGGCAGCAAGGGTCTGATGGGCGGCGACCGCATTCAGGCAACCATGGTATTCGAAAAGGTTATTTAACAAAGCAAAAACCGCTCTTTCGAGCGGTTTTTTGTTATTTATCGGCAAATCGGAACCAGAACTTCGGTCCGATTTCGGTATTCTCCGCTCCGCAGGCGTATCCATGCAGATCGAACACGGTTTTCGCAATCGACAGTCCCAGTCCGTCGCCTTTTGCGCTGCGCGACGGATCGGCCTGATAATACGCCTCCCACAGCCGCGGCAGCGCGTCCGCCGGAATGGCTTCGCCGGTGTTTGTCACCGAGAGCACACCGTCTGCGAGGTACACCATGATGCAGCCGCCCTCCGGCGTGTGCTGCACGGCATTCTCGAGCAGTGCGTCCAGTGCCCGCGCAAGCAGTGCCCTGTCTGCATTGACCTCAAATTTGTCCTGTGCTGCAAATTCGGTGCAGATGGTGGAATCGGCCGGCAGAGCCGCCTGCAGGCGCTCCTGCGCCAATTCTGCCAGAGAAAATGCGGTTCGCCGCAAAGCCTTTGCGCCGGTCTCCAATCTCGACAGTTCGAGCATGTGCCGCACACTGCCGTCCATCCGCTGCGCCTGCTGCTGAATGACACCCAGATAGTGCGCCTGCTTTTCTGGTGCAAGGTTGTCACCGAGCAGCTCGGCGGTGGCGCTGAGCACGGAGAGCGGCGTTTTCAGCTCGTGCGCGAGCGCGGCGGTCGTTTCACGGCGTACCCGCTCTACACGCTCCTGTTTACGCCAGACGCGCAGCTGCGCACCGGACAGCACTGCCGCGCAGAATAGCGCCAGCACCAGACTGAACGCCCATACGGGAATCAGTACCGGCAGCAAGGCTTTGAGCGGATATCCTTCCGCCGCATAGGACACCAGCACAGCGCCGCTTTCCGCAAACGGACAATATCTAATCGTCCGCCGGTACGTTCGCACGAGCCACAGCTTCTCGACCGTTTGGCTGCTGTTTGTGCGGCTCGGGTATTCTGCCCATTCCCGCAGCGCCTGCCGCGCGGGCGAGGACAGGGATTCCGCAATCTGTTCGGTCGTGGCGCCGTTCGGTCCGGGGCACACCAAGCGATTACAACTCATGGTTTTCAGCGTCAGACCTTTCACCTGCTCCGCGTCATATGCGCATTCAATCGTGCGCACCTCTCCGGTCGGCTCCCAAGTGCCGCTCTTGGTCGGCTCGATCGTGATGGATTTCAGATAGGCGTCATCGCGGTATCCGGGCACGCTGTCCGTCCACGCCTCAAAGGTCATCTTCGGCAGCGATTCTATTTTCGACTCGCCTGTGCCCGCACCCGCAAGAACCGCCTCGCACACCTCGCGCGGCTGACCGCTCATATCCACGCGGTACAGGTTGTCTCCCTCGATCAACTCAAGCCACCAGCGGTTGCTTTGCAGAACTTTGCCGGATTTCAGGTCGGTGATAGCGGTCTCGATGATCTGCAGATTGGGCGGGTCTGCGCTGTCCGCCATGAATACCGGCTTGCTCAATCGTCTGCGCAGTTCCGTCTCGTCCGTCGTGTCATAGCTCGAGGGATCAAGCAAAAAATAGGTATCCTCTCCCATCAGCTTGTCCGATTTGCTTTCCATTTCCGCCAGCATGAGCTTTGCACGCTGCTGCGACAGCAGGACGGTGAACACCGCCATCACTGCCAGCCAGAATGCAAGGAAGCCCGCGCCGATTCGTGTGAAAAAGCTCCAAAAGGTTCTACGTTTGGTTTTCATCTCCGTCCACCTCCAGCTTGTAGCCGCGCTTTACCACGGTTTTGATACAGTCCGCATGCGGACCGAGTGCTCGGCGCAGCTTTTTGATGTGCCCGTCGATCACGCGGTCCGTGCCGTCAAAATCCCAGCCCCACGCAAGATTAAGCAGCTCGTCCCGGGTCAGCACGCGGTTTTTGCGCTCCATCAGCGCCCGCAGCAAAGCAAATTCCTTGGGCGGCAGGTCGATGCGCCTGCCGTCCGCTGTGACAATCCCCCGTTCCGGGTCAAGTGACAGGAAACCCGCTGTCAGCGTATTCCCGGCGCCGAGGCCCCGCGCCCGCCGCAGAAGCGCCAGTGCCTTGGCGTACAGCACCGCCAGCGAAAACGGCTTGACAACGTAATCATCCGCACCGAGGCCGTAGCCGTGCAGCTTGTCCTGCTCGTCCTCGCGCGCCGTGACGAACAGAATGGGCGCGTCTCCCTGCTGCCGTGCTGCGCGGCACAGCGCGAAGCCGTCCGTGCCCGGCAGCATGATGTCGAGCAGCAGCAGGTTGAACCGCCGGGTCTCGATCAGGTGCAGCGCCGTGTCGCCGTCCGGCGCAGGCACGACCGTAAAATCACCGCCGCTCTTTGCGGTGAAGTAGTCGGTCAGCACCTCCCGCATGGCCTGCTCGTCCTCGGCCAGTAAGATCGTTGCTTTCATGCTCTCTCCCTCCTTTGATTACAGTATAGCATGACCATCTGCCCTTTTGATGTTCTTTGCAAATTTGGCCGAAAAAAGTTTTTCAAAAAAATTTGAAAAAAGATGTTGACATTATAGGGTTTTATTGATATACTAAATGAGCGTCAGAAAGACCCGCGGGTGTAGTTCAATGGTAGAATGTCAGCCTTCCAAGCTGAACACGTGGGTTCGATTCCCATCACCCGCTCCATTTTCTTCGAATGGGTTTGTCGGAATTGATATGCGCCAGTAGCTCAGCCGGATAGAGCAACTGCCTTCTAAGCAGTAGGCCGGGGGTTCGAATCCCTCCTGGCGTGCCATTTCCGTCGGCTGCAAACTTTATATGGTGGGTATAGCTCAGTTGGTTAGAGCATCGGATTGTGGTTCCGAGGGTCGAGGGTTCGAGTCCCTTTACCCACCCCATATAACCCTGTGACGCGCTGCGAACGCAGCGCGTTATCTTTAGGGTAACGCTGTTTCGAGCAAACGAATACGGGGGCGTCGCCAAGCGGTAAGGCATCGGCCTTTGACGCCGACATTCGCTGGTTCGAATCCAGCCGTCCCTGCCATTACGGCAGATTTTGAATCCTCGGATTCGAAAGGCGGCTCTTGGCAATATGCCGGTGGCATATTGTAACCGCCGTGACTTTTGCCGCAGCAAAAGCGAATCCAGCCGTCCCTGCCATTACGGCATACGACTTAATTTCATACTCAGCGCAAAACTTTTTTGACCTGACCCAGTAGCTCAGTCGGCAGAGCACCTGCCTTTTAAGCAGGGTGTCCGGGGTTCGAATCCCCGCTGGGTCACCAAAATGGAAGTTTAGCTCAGCTGGGAGAGCATCTGCCTTACAAGCAGAGGGTCACAGGTTCGAGCCCTGTAACTTCCACCATCAAGCACTCATTGTAAGATGAGTGCTTTTTCTTTGCCTTTTTTTGCAGCTGGGTTCGTCATCTGCCAACCGGCAGAGGGTCACAGGTTCGAGCCCTGTAACTTCCACCATCAAGCACTTACGAAAGTAAGTGCTTTTTCTTTTTATCTTTAGCAGAGGCCATTCTCGACACCGGTTTTGCTTGGCACACGAGGCGCGTATGCGCTACGCCCTGTCCGGGCGGCAGCTTTTTCAGCACCGGCTGAGCGGAGTACTCGAACTGCGTAAGCGTATTCGTCCCTAACGGACTGGATGTTTTTCGCTGAGATTCAGCGGGGATGTGCCTACCCGGCAGGGGCACAAGAGGGTAGACACCTACGGTTTCCACCCTCTGATTTTCATCCCTTTCCCTTGTTTGTTAGTCTGGCGCAGACCAGAGACCGGCGACCGCTCCGAAATGGGGAACGGCAGTCGGGTTACTCTACCGTATCTTTCGTGAAATATTCGCAGTTCACAGACAGCGTACTGCTGCACATACGGTTAAGGCCATACCGCAAGCGCGACACGAGGTGAATCGCCGAAGAGCAAGAGAGGGGCCCTGGGTGATAACAGTGTTGCACAACTCGTCGGTCTGGTGGCGATGGACAACACCTGCGAATCTAACAATTAGTACAATCTACCCCGCAGGGTGCGCTGAGGTCGGTACATCATCCGGAATGTCAACGGTCGGCTTGCTGCTGCCGCCGCCACCGCCGGACGATCTGCGGGTCCATACGCCGATCAGCTTGACATCCTGCTGAATGTCCTTGATCTCGGTTACAACATCACCACTACCGTTGATCCGCCAGCCGCTGAACGTGTAGCGGCTCTGCGAGGTGGTCTGTACCGGTGCTACGGTGTAGCTGCCGTTCATCTTAACCTTGGCTGCCGCCGGAACTGCGCCTGCATCAGACGGAATGTCGCCGGTTACTTCGTAGGTTACGCTGCAGAACTGACCGTGTGCAGCCTTGAGCGCCAGTGCATCGGAAACATCCTCTTCGCTAACCGTGTATTCATCAGCGTAGTAGGCATCGCCTTTACCATCACCGTTCCAGCTCTTGTAGGCATTGTCCGTCAGCTTTTCCTTGCCGTCGTGATACCAGCCTACGATTGGGTGCTCTTCTTTGCAGTCATCCAGAATCCAGCCGTCACCAACAGGTGCAAAGGTGAGGACAGGCGGATTGTAGCTTGCACTATCTGCAACATACGTGGTGCTATCAATATCATCACCTGCTGTTTGCGCATGATTGTTATACAGCTTTGCTCCATCAGAAACGGTAATCTTTCCATAATTCTGAATACCGCCGCCATACGATGCTTTACTACCATTATTCATGATAACAGTGCCTGCGCCAACATAAACTTCGCCACCGTTTCTGATTGCAGAAACAGCATTGTCAACCAAATTTACGGTTGCATTATCTGCAAATCGGACATTTGCGTTAGCCGGATCAGCGGTTCCTATAGCCAGAGCACCGATATAGTAACCCTCTACGACTTCCTTGGATACAGAATTACCGGTGCCGGTAATTGTCAGCGCTGTACCGTTCTGTGCATCAACTTTGCCGCCGTACATGAAGATACCGCTGTGAGCGTTATCCTTATTTGCTTGTAATTTTTGTACAGCCTGTATAAACTGCAGAAAACTTCAATTTTCAGGCAAAAAGGACGTGCCTTTTGGCACGTCCTTCCGTTTACGCTTTATCCAGCAGCTTGATGATCTCTGCGATCTTCTGCTCACGCTCGTTCTGATCTCCGGTCTCAAACGCATCCTGCACACAGCCGGAAAGATGTCCGCGAAGAACCTCTCTCTGCGCCTTATGCACCAGCGATTCCACCGCCTGCAGCTGCATCATAATATCCATGCAGTAGCGGTTGTCCTCGATCATTTTGAGCACGCCGTCGATCTGCCCGCGCGCGGTCCTGAGCAGCGGCTCGACCTTTTTACGATCTGCCATCATTTGATGTCAACCACCTTATAGCCCGCCTCGGTGACGGCTGCGGTCAGAACGGCATCCTCCGGCAGCGTTTTGCCCGAAACGACTGCCTTGCCTGCATCCAGATCGACCGCAACATCACAGCCGGCTGCTGCACCCTCGAGCGCCTTTTTGACATGTGCCACGCAGTGCTGACACATCATGCCCTTAACCTTGATTGTCTTTTCCATAACATTTTCCTCCTTTTTATATGCCGTAAGCGGCTTTTCGCCGCTTACGGGCAAAACAGCAGGCGTCCCCGCCGTTTTTCTCGGTGTTGCGCTGAAAAAGCGCAGGCGCAGCGCGTTCGAGACCACACAGACGGACGACAGGCTCATTGCCGCCGCGCCAATCATCGGACTGAGCTTGATGCCGAACGGCACCCACAGCAGACCCGCCGCAATCGGAATGCCGATGCAGTTGTAGAAGAACGCCCAGAACAGGTTCTGGCGAATGTTGCGCATAGTCCGGCGCGACAGCCGGATGGCGTCCACCGCGTCCATCAGGTCGCTCTTCATCAGCACAACGTCAGCAGACGAGATA
This sequence comes from Butyricicoccus sp. AM05-1, assembly GCF_003474415.1. NCBI lineage: Bacteria > Bacillati > Bacillota > Clostridia > Eubacteriales > Butyricicoccaceae > Butyricicoccus > Butyricicoccus sp. AM05-1. The sequence goes on from NZ_QUDG01000002.1 coordinate 138,771, forward strand.
GCCACGTCCGTGCCTGCACCAATCGCAATGCCGACATCGGCACGCGCAAGCGCCGGTGCATCGTTGATGCCGTCACCGATCATGGCAACCTTGCGATCCTTGCCCTGCTTTTCGCGCACGATGCGCTCCTTGTCCTGCGGGAGCACCTCAGCGATCACATCGGTCACGCCAAGCTCGGACGCGATAGACTGGGCGGTTTTCTTATTGTCGCCGGTGAGCAGCGTTACGTCGATGTGCATGCTGCGCAGCGCTTCGACTGCCGCCTTGCTGGTCGGCTTGAGCACATCAGCGACCGCAAAAATACCGACAATCTGACGGTTTGCCGCAAAGAACAGCGGCGTTTTGCCTGCTGCGGCAAACTCATCGCCCAGCTTCTGCATTGAGCCGGACAGCGCGAGACCGTTGGCGAGCAGCATGCGGCGGTTGCCCGCAAAGCACGGCACGCCGTCCACGGATGCGCGAATGCCCTGCCCCTCGAGCATCTCAAAGTCGGTAACCGAACGCTCCTGCGCGTTCTTCTCGCGTGCATAGCGCACAATGGCGTCCGCCAGCGGATGGTCGCTGCGGCTCTCGAGTGACAGCGCCAGTGAGAGCAGGTCAGCCGACTCCACACCGAAGGATTTTACGTCGGTTACGACCGGACGTCCTTCGGTTACGGTGCCGGTCTTATCCATAATAACTGCGTTTACGTTGTGCAGATTCTCGAGCGCCTCCGCCGACTGGAACAGCACGCCGTTTTTCGCACCGACACCTGTGCCGACCATGATAGCGACCGGCGTAGCCAGTCCCAGTGCGCACGGGCACGAGATGACCAGAACCGAAATCGCGCGTGTGAGCGCAAAGCTCGGCGTTTCGCCAGCCAGCAGCCAGATGATTGCCGTCACGAGCGCAATACCCATAACGACCGGCACGAACACGCCTGCCACCTTATCCGCCAGCTTGGCGATCGGCGCCTTGGACGCGCCTGCCTCCTCTACCAGACGGATGATCTGGCTCAGAGTCGTATCGTCACCGACACGCAATGCCTTCATGACAACATAGCCGCTCTTGGACACGGTAGCACCGATCACGGTGTCGCCGACATGCTTTTCGACCGGCATGCTCTCACCGGTGATGGCGCTTTCGTCCAGATACGCGCTGCCCTCGGTGATCTCGCCGTCAACCGGCACGGACTGACCGCCGCGCACGATAACGAGGTCGCCAACCTGTACCTGCTCAATCGGCAGCTGCATGGTCTGACCGCCACGAATGACCTCGGCGGTCTGCGGACGCAGGTCCATCAGTGCCGCGATGGCTTCGCCTGTCTTGCGCTTGGCACGCGCTTCAAAGAACTTGCCGAGCGTTACCAGCGTCAAAATCATGCCTGCGGACTCAAAATACAGGTCGTGCATAAAGCTGTGGGCTGCCTCAGGCGTGGGCGCGAGAGCGATTTGAATCAGCGCGTAAATGCCGTACACGAGCGCCGCACCCGAGCCGACGGCGATGAGCGCGTCCATAGTCGGGGCACGGTGCAGCAGCGTTTTGAAGCCGTTGATATAATATTTGCGATTGATAATGACAATCGGCAGCGTGAGGATCAGCTCCGTGAGCGCCAGATTGAACATGCCGTCCATGCCTGCCGCATAGGGCGGCAGCGGCAGCCCGACCATCTCGCCCATCGAGAAGTACATCAGGACAAGCATGAAAATCGCCGAAACGATAATACGGGTCTTCATTTCCTTCAGCTCCTCGTCCGCCTGCGGGCTTTGCGCCGGAGCCGAGGTCTGCCTGCCGTCGTCCACCGCAGCCGTGTAGCCGCCGGACTCGACCGCCTTTATAATCGTCTGTGCGTCGCACGCGTTTTCGTCGTACTCGACCGCCATGCTGCCGGCGAGCAGATTTACCTGCACGCCGCTGACACCCGGCACCGCCGAGACACTTTTCTCCACATGGGCGGAGCAGGCCGCGCAGCTCATGCCGCCCACCCGAAACCGTTGTTTCATATCGCATCTCCTATCTGCACCCCTCCCCCAAGGGAGGGGGTTGTCATTTACAGACACAGTATACACCCAGAGAACAGTATTGTCAAGAACGAAGTTAGCCTTGACGAATACCCACAAAATATGGTATGATACTTATAATTAATGGTAGTTGCAGTAGTCCATAGGACGAAGTAGACGAAAGTTTACTTCGTCCTATTTTTTTGCGTTCAGCTGCATTTCTATTCGTTATCAAAAAATATTTCACATACACAAAAAGGAGAAAACAAAATGCCAAAAAACAAATTTCAGGACGTTATTTACACCATTATCATGGCTTCTGTCATGGTATACGGCATGGTAGCGTACAACATCGTGCTGAACACCGGTTCCATGCAGAACTGGGTATTTCTCGCAGTGTTCCACGAGTGGCCGATCATGACTGTTATCGCAATTCTGCTCGAGCTGGTGTTTGTCGGCAAGCTGGCGATGAAGGTTGCATTCCGCCTTGTCAATCCGCGCGAAGCCAGCCAGACCAGCATTATGCTTGCCATCTCGGCTGCATCCGTATGGCTGATGTGCCCGTGCATGAGCTTCTTTGCCACCCTGCTGTTCAAGGACAGCCATAACGCACAGTTCTTTGCAATCTGGGTACAGACCACCGTTATGAACTTCCCGATGGCACTGCTGTGGCAGTTCTTTGCAGCCGGTCCGCTGGTACGCCGTATTTTCGGTCTGCTGTTCCGGGAGAACGCAGACAAGTCCTCTGCGACGGAGATGGAGTCGGTTCAGGGTTAATCTGCTTACTTACGCATAAGGAATGGGTGCTAACCCTTAGCTGGGGTTCCAAAAGGATAGACACCAAGGTTTGCCCGTAGGCCACTAAACCTTGTTCCCACGCCGTGCGTGGATTAGATGAGTACTATCCTCTTGGGACTCCAGTTTCCTTTTATTTGATAGTCTGGCGCAGACCAGAGACCGGCGACCGCTTCGAAAAGAGAAACGGCAAAGGATCTTTTCTTCCGTAGGGGCGCACAGTGTGCGCCCCTTTCTCTACCTCTACGCAGTTCTCGCCTACCCTGCTGCTGCATATACGGTTTACTCTCCGCAGGCGCGACGCAACAGTGTCGCGCAACTCGTTTGCGCGTTGTGATAGACGGCACCTGCGAATATTTTCTTGTGCCTGCGTTTCACCTTACCTCTCTTCACTCTAATCCTCAGCTATGCACCAATGAAAAAGGAGAACCCACCCGGGTTCTCCTTTTTCATTACGCCATATCCTTGAGCAGACCATGCTTCTCATAGGTGGTGGTGCGGACGATCTTATTTTCCTCATCCACGAACACGACCTGCGGCGCATAGCCGTTCTTGACCTCCTCCGGCGTCAGCTGCGCGTACGCCATCAGGATGACCTTATCACCGACGCTGACACAGCGCGCTGCGGCGCCGTTCAGGCAGATCATGCCGCTGCCGCGCTCACCGGCGATGGTATAGGTTTCAAAGCGGTTGCCGTTTTCAATATCCACGATGGCAACCTTCTCGTATTCGTAAATGCCGGCCGCATCCAGCAGATCGGCATCAACCGTGATCGAGCCGACGTAGTTCAGTTCAGCCTGCTTGACCGTTGCACGGTGAATTTTACCCTTGAGCATCTGTACTGTCATGGCTTATCCCTCCACCGAAAAGTTGTCGATCAGGCGTGTTTTGCCGATATAGACCGCCATAGCGATCAGTTCGCCGCCGTTGATCTCATGCACCGGCAGCATGGTCAGGCCGTCCACTGCGGAAACGTAATCAATACGCGCCAGCGGCTCCTGCTCGATAAGCGCACGCATGGCATCCACGACCTTATCCGCGTTTTTCTCTCCGTTCTGCACCATCTCCTGACCGAGCTTTACAGCGCGCGACAGCACGAGCGCCGCCTTGCGCTCCTCTGCGCTCAGATAGGTATTGCGCGAGGACTTCGCCAGACCGTCCGCCTCACGGATGATCGGGCAGCCGACGATCTCAATGCCCATGGACAGGTCGAGCACCATGCGGCGGATGATCGCCAGCTGCTGTGCGTCCTTCTGACCGAAGAACGCCTTATCCGGCGTTACGATGTTGAACAGCTTGGAAACGACCGTGCACACGCCGCGGAAATGAATCGGACGGGTCTTGCCGCACAGCTGACGCGGCATTTCGGACTGCACCTCAACAAAGGTGGCAAAGCCGTCCGGATACATCTCGGACACCTCGGGATGGAACACCATGTCACAGCCGCACTCGGTCAGCAGCGCACAGTCGTACTCGAAATCACGCGGATAGGTCTCCAGATCCTCACCCGGACCGAACTGGGTCGGATTGAGGAACACGGACGCTACCGTGCGGTCGCACTGCTGCACGGACGTTTTGACCAGACTGGCGTGTCCTTCATGCAGATAGCCCATGGTCGGCACCAGACCGACGGTCAGACCCTGCTGTTTCCACTCGCGCACCTGTGCGCGTACTTCTGCGATGGTTGTTGCGATTTTCATTGTATATGCTCCTGTTTCTCTCAAAATTCAGCGTCGAGTTTGGCGAGATATTCATCACTGCAGTCAGACTTGACAAAGCTCTGCTTTTCGGTCGGGAACGTGCCGTTCTGCACCTCGTTCATGTAAGCGCGGAACGCGTCCACCATGCGCTCACCGATATTGTCGAACTGCTTGGCGAACTTGGGCGTAAAGTCCATATTCATGCCGAGCATATCCTGATAGACCAGTACCTGTCCGTCACAGCCTGCACCCGCACCGATGCCGATGGTCGGGATGGTCAGCTTTTTCGAGATGAGCGCCGCCAGCTTGGGCGGTACGCACTCGAGCACGACCGAAAATGCACCGGCCTCCTGTACGGTAAAGGCGTCCTCGAGCAGCCGCTTTGCCGCATCCTCGCCCTTGCCCTGCACCTTAAAGCCGCCGAACACGTTGACGCTCTGCGGCGTCATGCCGATATGTGCCTGCACTGGAATACCGGCGTCTGTAATCGCGCGAATCTGCTCGGCAACGGCTGCGCCGCCCTCCAGCTTGACCGCATGGCCACGCGCTTCCTTCATCAGCCGGCCTGCGTTGCGCACGGCTTCGGAAACCGACGCCTGATAGCTCATAAACGGCATATCCATGATGACCATAGTGTTCTCGCACGCGCGCACGACGCATGCACTGTGGTGGATCATGTCCTCCATCGTAACCGGCAGGGTCGTGTCATAGCCCATCATGGTCATGCCGAGCGAATCGCCCACCAGAATGGCGTTGATGCCCGCCTTTTCCACCAGCTTGGCGGTCGTGTAATCGTAGCTGGTAATCTCGGTGAGGCGTTCGCCGTTTTGCTTCATCGAGAGAAATGTGCTCACTGTGTTCTTCATTCTTTCTGCTCCTTTTCCCTGTTCAGCAGGGCGGCAAGCGTGCCGTAATCCTGCTCAGGATGTTTTTCCTGTGCCATTTTGACCTGTTCGAGTCCCAGCAGCGCATAAAGCTGCCGGTCGTCTCGTTCCGTCAGGCACGACAGATGCTTTTGCACGGTCTGCGTGTCGCCGCGCTCAATGGGTCCGGTCAGCGCTGAGACGGCACCGTGCTCGATTACATGCGCCAGATTGCTCCGCATGAGCGGCGCAAGCGCATGCAGTGCGTCCGTTTCGGAGAATCCGCAGCCGCTCAGCAGCTCTGCGCTGCGCTGCACGAGTGCACAGACAAAGTTGCTCGCCAGCGCACAGCTGAGGTGGTACTGCGCCTTGCTCTCCGGCGAAATGGTCTGCACCTGCAGCCCCAGTCCGCGCAGCAGCGGCACAAAGACCTCGACCGCCTGCGTGTCTCCCTCGACGCAAAAAAAAGCACCTGCCAGCTCCCGCCAGCAGTTATACTTGCTGCTGATCGGAAATAGCAGATGAATGGATATTGCATAGGCTCCCTGCGCATGAATACCGGGAAAGGCTTCCTCGGCTGTGCAGGCGCCGCTGCAATGACATATATACTTGTCCTGAATTTCAAATTCTGCGACCTGCCGATATACCTCGGTAATCGCATTATCCGGAACGGTGATGAAAATCGCGTCACTATCTTCGATGAGTTTGCCCAGGTCGGTATAGTGTCCGGAATTTGTAAATTCTGCGGCTTCTCTTGCGCTGTCGGAATTGCGGCTGTAATAGCCGGATATCCGCACGCCTTTTTCGGCAAGCAGTCTGCCGAAGGAAAAGCCGACTTTTCCTGCTCCAACAATGCCAATGTTCATGCTGTCACCCGCTTTCTGTGGTGTGACGCAACGTAAAATCACTGTCGGAAAAATTTGAAAAACATGTTGTGACAAGGTATAGCTTCCGCTCTGCAGAATGCCATCCATCAATGGGTATTATACCCGCTTGCGATAAGAATGTAAAGGAAAAGTTTTCGGCTTCGGGGAGCTAATCAACAGTGAACGCAAGTTCATTTATGCGAATTTCGTTCTGCAATTCTGCCCATAATCGTTAAAACCGCTCTGTATCAAAAGATACAGAGCGGTTTCCGGTTATGCGTAATACGCGATCCTGAGCAGCTCCTCCGGTGTAGTAACACCCTGTTTTACCAGCTCCAGACCCTTTTCCTTCAGGCTGCGCATGCCCTGCTGTTCCCGCGCGTAGGCCTCGATCTCCTCGGTTTCGGCGCCGCGGCTGATCATGCGGCGGATATTACGGTCGATCGTGACGATCTCATGCACAGCAATACGGCCGCGGTAGCCGGTGCCGTTGCAGTGGGTACAGCCTGTGCCGCGCTTGATGGTCGTGATATCCTTGCCGAGCAGCGCCTGCTCCTGCGGCGTAACTGCGACCTCTCTGCCGCAGTGCGGACACACCTTGCGCATCAGTCGCTGCGCGACCAGACCGACCAGCGAATTTGCGATCAGATAATGGTCGATGCCCATATCGGCCAGACGGACGATACTCGAAACCGCATCGTTGGTATGCAGTGTACTCAGCACCAGGTGACCGGTGATGGCGGCACGAACCGAAATACCGGCGGTTTCGCCGTCACGGGTCTCACCGACCATGATGATATCCGGGTCCTGACGCAGCAGCGCGCGCAGACCGGACTCAAACGTCAGTCCGGCAACCGGATTGACCTGCGTCTGGTTGATGCTCGGCACGTTCTTCTCCACCGGATCCTCAACCGTGGAGATATTCACCTGCCGGTGCGACAGATACTCGAGCACCATGTACAGCGTAGTGGACTTACCCGAGCCGGTAGGACCGGTGATATAAATAATACCGTTCGGTGAGTTGAGCATAGGCAGGAACCTTGCATAGCTTTCGTCATCCATGCCGAAGTGGCCGGCGTAATCGACCTGACCGGCCGTTGCCAGAATTCGCAGCACCGCCTTTTCTCCGAACACGGTCGGCAGCAGCGATACACGGATGTTGACGTACTCGCTCTGTCTCACACGGATACGGAAATGACCGTCCTGCGGCAGACGGCGCTCGGCAATATCGAGGTTCGCCATGATCTTGATTCGCGCGATCAGCGGCTGGTGCACACTGCGCTGCAGCGTTACATAATCGACGATCGTGCCGTCGATACGCATGCGCACGCGCGTGCTGCCCTCAAACGGCTCGATATGCACGTCGCTCGCGCCGGTGCTGATTGCACGGTCGAGCAGGCTGTTGAGCAGCTTGACGATCGGCGCTTCCGGATCACCGCTTTCGCTTTCTTCGACCTGCAGCATCTCCACATTACGCTCTGCAAAGTCCTCGTTGGCGGTCTGTGCCGCCTGCTGCGCGCCGACCTCGGCGTAATAGTAGCGAATCGCGCTCTGCAGCGGACCCATTTCACTCAGGCGGATGACCACCTGACAGCCGGTCAGCTGGCGCACTTCCTCAAAGGCAAAGTAGTTGAGCGGATCGTTCGTCACGACCTCGAGGCTCTTGTCCGCAAAGCCGACCGCAAGCAGGTTCTGCTTTTCCGCCAGCTCGCGCGGAATCATGCGGACAGCGGTCAGATCGACCTGCATCTGTCCGATGCTCACAATTTCCAGTCCCAGACGGGCAGCCAGCGCCTCGATCACCTGCGTCTCGGTGACAAAGCCCAGCTCGATCAGGATTTGACCGACTCGCTTTTCACGGTGCTCCTTCTGGTAGGCGAGCGCCTGCTCCATCTGCTCCTGCGTGATGTAATTGCGCTCCATCAGCACTTCGCCGATACGCAAATTGGTTTTCATGCGTCCGCCTCCTTGTCGCTGACACACATATAGATCTCCAGCGTGCCGGTGATCAGATTGGTGCTGACCGCCTGCGTGTTGTTCTCCACATAATCATAGTCTGCAATACTGAAATTGGTCACGCGCAGACCCTTGTACCTGTGCTCTACCTCATCGAGGAAGTTCAGCCACTGGGTTACGGCGCCCTGCGCCGAGATAGTCGCAGTGCCGATGTAAACGCAGTTGACCGGCTGCACCAGCGCTGCCGATGTATCGTCGGTCGAATCGGCGGATTCCGTATCGGATGAGGTGTCCGCACTGCCGTCCGTCTGCGCAGCTTCCTGCTCGGCGAGATATGCGCTGACCGCACCCGGAGCGGCCTCCGTCAGCGTCAGCGACTGCGGAAACAGTCCGTTCTCGAGCGCGATACCCGTGATGATATCGTCCATCTGACGGGTTTCCAGATCGCCCTTGTAGTATTTTTCGCTTGCCGTGTTCAGCGCGGCTTCATTCTGCGCGATAATATCGTCAATCGTCGCAAGTGCGGCAATCTGCGTCTGATATTCCTGCTGCTTCTGTTCGGCGGCATCATACTCGTTCTGCAGCGTTTCGTGATTTTTCATCGCAGGACGGATGAGATACATGCCGAAAATGACGATTATCGCCAGACATGCCACCAGCCGGAGCAGCTTTTTATCACGTTCGGTTACAACGATGTTCATTCGGCTGCCTCCTCTCCCAGCAGGATACAGTTCAGGCTGAGAACGTACACGCCGTCCTCATAGGTATAGCCGGTGTAGTCCACCTTGCGGAACAGGCCGGTTTTCTGCAGCTTGAGCACATAGCTCGGAATGTCGATAACGCTGCCGCTCTGTGCATCAAACTGCAGCGCGCCGGTAGCCGCATCGTAGCCGGTCAGCACCATGCTGACCTGAGCGCCGCCTGCCGCGCCGATTTTGCTCATCAGGGTGCTGTCCACCTGCGGATAGGTGGCAAGCGCGTCCGTCAGATTGCGCACCTGCTGCAGTCCCTGCACCAGATTGTCATTGCGCTGCTGCTTTTCGGCAGCCTCGTTGTACTGCTCGATCACAGTCGGATCGTTCAGCCAGTCGTTGATGTCGTCGGTTCTGTGGCTCAGGCTGCTGTTCATCCGCAGAAACACACACCAGACCGCAGCGCACACCACCAGACACACCGCAATCGGTGTGTAGAAGCTGTGCAGCAGGCCGGTCTGCCCTTTGCTGCCGCGGGACAAACGCCGATAGCTGCGGAGCAGATCCAGCTCCTTGTTTGCACGAAGCACGGTGCGAATCAAAGCCTCGGCACAGCCGAGCCAGTCGTTCAGCCGCTCGCCGTTCGGCAGGGCGCGGAACGCACGGCATTCGGGCAGACGGCTCACTTCCAGACCCAGACCGCGGATACCCGCCAGACACACCTCGAAATCATCATCCGAGCAGCCGGCGTAATACACATCGGTCAGCGTGCCGCCCGAGCGGCTTGCCGTGTGGAACTGCATCGTACCGGAGACATCCCTCGTCATCTCGGTGCCGAAATCCACCGTGCCTGGCTCACTGAAAATACGGTTGCGGCTGGAATAACGGTACTCTCCGTTCTCGACCAGCAGCGAAAGCACGCTGCTGCCCTCAAAGCACAGCCAGATACAGGTCTTGCCCTGCATGGGCTGCATGGCATGCAGGAGCTTGAGCCGTCCTGCCATGGTAACGGTAACGTTCTCCAGGCGCAGACCGAGCCGATCGGTCATTGCAAGGTATTCCTCCATCGTTTCCTTGCGGCAGGCAGCGCAGAACAGCTGCTGACGGCCTTCGGCATCTGTGCCGAGCGGCACATAATCCGCCGCCACAAGCTGATCCTCCCGCGGACGCATTTCGTGCCGCACAAGCTCCTCCAGCTTGTTTTCCGGCATGCTCGGTGCGGTGATTGTCTTGGTGGTAACCGCCTCATCCGGCAGGACGAGCGTGATGCCGCGGGTCGGCAGTCTGTGCTGCTGCCAGAGTGCGCCTATCGCCTTCTCCCAGTTTTCCATGCCGCCGCCGTGTGCGGGGGCACTGTAAAGCGCCTGCACGGAAGGCTGCGCGCCGGACTTGCCGACCGCGACAAGCACCTGCTCCTCCTGCAGCGCCAAAACGGTTGTGTTCATTCTCATTTCTCCCCTTTTGTGAGGTTTACACGTTTCCGAGGTTATACGTTCCCCGAACTCTCAATCGCACTGTACGAGCCGATGATCGGCGACATGACCGCGATAATGATAAAGCCGACCACGAACGCCATCAGCACGATCAGCATCGGCTCCAGAATGGTCATCATGCGCTTGCTCGCCTGCTGTGCATCGTATTCCATCGAATCCGCGATGGAATCCAGCATAGAGTCCAGTCGTCCGGTCTCCTCGCCAACTGCGATGCTGCTGCACAGCTTGCGCTGAAAGCCATCTACCGTCTCGAGGGCGGCGGACAGGCTGACGCCCGAACGCACCTGCACGAGCACATCATCGAACTGTGAAACGATGTAGGCGTTGCCGATGGTATCACGGGCGGTCTGCAGTGCAGTGACGATCGGCAGACCGCTCGAGTACAGGCTGCTGATGGTCCGCGCGAACCGCGCCGTGCAGATAACCTGATTGAGCGGACCGAAAACCGGCATTTTAAGCTTTCGCCGGTCCATTTCCAGCCGGACGGCCGGAATGCGCAGCAGCGAGCGGATAACCATGACCACTGCCGCGACACCCAGTATTATCAGATACCATTTGGTAACCATAAAACCGGAAAACGCCATCAGCGCCAGCGTAACGCCCGGCAGCGAATCCATTGTGGAGAACAGATCGCTGAACTGCGGCAGCACGAAGGTTACGATAACGATAACGACCGCGACCGCCAGAATCGCAAGGATCATCGGGTACATGAGCGCCGACTTGACCTGCTGATTCATCTGGTGTGCCTTCTCGTAGTGGAGGGCGAGCCGCTCCGCGACCTGATCTATCTTGCCGCTGCCCTCGCCTGCGCGGATCATGCCGAGCATGAGCGTCGGGAACACCTGCTGCGCCTCGAGTGCGGCGGACAGGCTGGAGCCCTTCCGCACCTCACCCAGCACATTCTCGTAAATGCGGCGCAGACCCGCGCTGATGCCCTCATCCTGCGAGATGATAGTCAGCGCGCGCACCAGACTGACACCCGAAGCCAGCAGCGTGGACAACTGACGGCACAGGTCGCTCAGCTCCTGCGGACGCAGCGTGCGCGGCTTGCGGCTGGCACCGCGGCGGGTCGCACTCTGCAGATACAGCCCCTGAGCGAGTAATTGGGTATACAACGTGTCATAGTCCGCAGCCTCCATTGCGCCGCGGACTATCTTTCCGTCTATGTCCTTTGCCGTGTAGCGGAACAGCGTGTGACCGCTGTTCGGTTTGACCGTGACGGTCAGCCTGCGGTTGTTGGATGCAGCCATGCTGACCCTCCTCTCCATTCATTACAATAATCCCATATACCAATCCGCGATCGTTTCTCCGAAAAACATGGCGATCGCAATGCCGATGCACAAAAACGGACCGAATGCGAACTGGCTTTTCCGGTTTGCCTTCTTTTGGGCGAGCAGCAGCGCGCCGAAGCCGCCGCCGAGCAGAATGCCGATGAACGCGGCAACGACCGTCAGCTTTGCGCCGAGAAAAAAGCCCGCGCCGAACATCAGCTTGATATCACCGCCGCCAAAGCCGCCGGGCACGATGAGCGCCAGAAGCAGCATCGGCACGCTGACGATCACGCAGCCGATCAGCCGCGATTTTATCCCCAGGCTGGGGATAAGTATGTGCGCAGCGATGCCGCAGACAAACAGCAGCACCGGAAACCGATCGTAGATTTCAAGCGTGTCCATGTCCATGAGCGCCACGACCGTCAGAATACCGAGCACGGCGAACGCCAGCGCCGCCTGTGCGGTCTCGCCGCCGAAGGCGTATGCACAGGCACAGGAGCACAAGCCGCCGAGCACCTCGATCCAGAAATCCCTTGCGGGGATTTTTGCACCGCAGCCGCGGCATTTGCCGCCCTGCAGGAGAAAGCTCAGGCACGGGATCAGCTCCGCCGCCGACAGCGTGCGCCCGCACGCCGGACAGTGACTGCGTCCCTTCACCACGCTCTCTCTGCGCGGCAGGCGCCATACCACCACTCCGAGAAAGCTGAATACGCACGCGCCCAATGCAAACCGTAACAGCCATAATACAGCATAGGCAATGTAAAGCATTGGTTTCCTCCTCGTTTGGGTTGGTTTGAAATGATTTTTACAATTAGAATCTACCATGCAGAAAACCGCATGGCAGGTCACAGCCTCTTAACAGTTAAGGGGCTGTGACCCGCCATACCGTCCGACGGCGAACGCGCACCGTGCGTTCACTGTGCTGCGGCGGCATGAATCAGGTCAACACCGACGGACACGTTCCAAGTGACCGGATCGGCGGTGTAGGTTACGGTGAAATCCCCTTCGGTGTAGATCATCTGCTGTACGGTATAGCCGTTTTCGTCGGTCTGCAGCACCCAGAAATCACCGGGCACCTTGCAGGCTGTCAGCACCTCGTTGTAAACCGCCTCCGAGACTCCGCCCTCATGGGCGGAGTCCGTGAAGGGACGGTTTTCGCCGTAGGCCCCGATCGAGGCGGCGTATAGCGCCATACGCACCGTTTTTGCATTGCCGAGCGCCACATGCGCGTCTGCCCGATAGAGCAGACCGAGCACGCTGCCCGCCGCCGCGATCACAGCCAGAAGGATCACACACCACCGTCAGCCACCAGCTTACCGCGCCGTATTTGATCGGCGCAGTCGGTCCGTGGCGTTCGGTGCGGTTAGGCATTACTTATCAACTTCATAGCTGCCCTGATTCTTATCAGAAGCCTTGAAGGTGCATTTCTTGCCGTTTTTGGTATATTCTACCTGCGTAATCTTATTCGGGACATCGCCAATCTTACCTACGGTTACAGAGTTGATCGTACCCTTTACCTCTGCCAGCTTAGCAACATCATCAATTTTTACAGTATCACTATCGGTCTTACCTACGGTGATAGTAGCACCAACATCCTTCGTACCATATGCTTCGTCAACCAAAGTCTGAGCAGCCATTACTACCTGACGAGTCTCAGCAATAATCTGCTTCTGCTTCGCCTTATCAATATAACCAGTCAGCGCCGGAATCAGCAGTGCTGCCAGAATCGCCAGAATAACCAGAACCACGATCAGCTCTACCAGCGTAAAGCCGCCCTTCTTGCTGCGGCGCTTCTGCTGCAGCGCGATCATTTTTTCCATCATGATCTTATTCCTCCAATTTTATTTTTGTTTTTCTATTTCTGTAAACCGCGGCGGTGCTCCGCAGAGTTACACATATTGTATTGCCGTTATGCCGGCTTTTTCGTTGCCGTTACCTCGGTTTTCACCGAAATATCGTACCGCAGGTCGATAATGAGCGAATCCGAATAGATTTTATCGGTCAAATCCTTATCGCGGTAAATTGTCACGGTGGCGGTAACGGTGTGCTTTGCTTCGTCGATTTTGAAATGCAGTCCGGCGCGCAGCCCCATATAAAAGCCCTCTGCGTAGGTTTTCGTCATGGCTCGGGCAATGGGATTGCCGTCCGCATCCTGACTGTAGCCATCTTTATAATAACGCTCGACAAGATAACCCTTTTCCACCCGGGGCTGCTCGCCGGAGTCCTTATCGGCAATCACGATTTTGGTTGGTCCGCAGCCGTCTGCCGTCAGCAGTTCCGCCGCGTTATATCCCTGTTCGGTCTCATAGCCAAACTCGATCGCCGAGCCTTCGGACGAACCGGTTTTATTCGTTACGTCCGTACCGTTATCGTAGCATTTGATGTAATCCGTGGCGGTCTCCACCTTGCTGCGCACGGTTTCGAGCAGATCGTCCGCGATCAGCTCGGCGCTGTTCAGCTCCTGCGTGCGGCGCGATACCTCGGCCGCCGGTCGCAGCGACGCACTGAATACGCCGATGACCAGACACAGCAGTCCGGCGCCGACCACCAGCTCCACCAGTGTCATGCCTTCCCGGCCGCGCAGGATTGAGCGAATGCGTTTCATGCCGTCACTCTCCCTTCGCAAACCGGTAGAAGGGCACGGTTTTGCCGTCCTCGGTTTTGGCGTTTACGGTCTGCTTTTTTACCTTTACGCGGAAGGCGTCAATATCGGTATCTTCGCCGTTCGACGTCGTTACCTTAAAATCGTATGCGGCAGCTTCGCCGTCCGCGACTTCTGCATTCCCGCGCACGCTTTCCTGCAGTTCGGTCGCGTCCCTGCGGAGCTGCTCCGACTTGCGCTGCGCATTTGAGGCAAAGCCGACTGCGCCGTTCAGCGCGCCCAGCAGCAGCATGAACACCACCGTGGAAACCAGAATTTCCACCATGGATTCGCCCCGGCGGTCGCGCAGCACGCGAATCAGTCTATTCATCGGCTGCACCTCCGGTCGCCTGGGCTGCCGGCTTGTGGATGGGTTCGTATCGGCTGTACGTTGGATTGTTGATATCATAGGTGTAGCTGATCTCCACATGCTCCGTGCGGGCATCCTTGCCCTCGCCAATGACCTTGGGTTCTACCGGCTCCTCGCCGTTGGCACTTCGGCAAAAGCGGCCGTTTACCCAGTAGACCGGGAACTGTCCGCTGACACCGTCTTCCCCTTCCCATGTGTAGATCGGCTGAAAACTATCCTTTCGGCGGTATTCTGTGGTGTACATGTAGCTGTCCGCTCCCTTTTCCGCCTTGACGCCTACCCAAACCTGATGTCTGTTAAAGGTTGTCTGCTCTGCCTTTTCGGTGCCTTTGTCACGAGCATCGTATGCAAAGGTATCGCCTGTGATCGGGTCCTGCGCATCGGTAACATCACGGAGCAAAATCGTAATCCTGCCGTAGTTATCCTCGGTCGAACCCGCATTATAGCAGGCAGTGGTTTCATCCGAACGGTCCGGATCGTAAATACCCAATCCCGTATCTTCCGCTAAAATGTTGTTCACTTCACGGTAGAAACAGCCTTCCGGCGCAAAATTGGTATCTAATTCCGGTTTTATTGTTTTGTATTCCTGCAGTTCGCTGTCCAGCACCTGTGCAAAGGACTGCGCCAGCTGATAACAGCGTTCCCTGCCGATCTTGCGGTTGGCCCGCGAGAGCAGCATGGAGGAGGAATACACGATACTGAGCGAAAGTCCGATCAGGACGGCGACAGCACAAAGTGCTACGATCAGCGAAACACCGCTTCGCCTGCTGCGCCGCAGGGTGTTCCATCCCTGACGTATCCGCTTCATGTCTGCCGCCTCCCTTCACAACTAAAATCTGCGCTCAGCAGGGTCGGATTCCGTATAACGGTCGCTCTTGCTGTCCGCAATGACAGTTACCCTGCTGATCTGTATACCATTCGTCAGCTGCAGGGTCTGATTCTCGTGCGTTACCACGGAGAAAATGTTAGGCAGCTTCAAGGTAAATGTGCCGTCCTTCAGCTGCAGCATGGTATCCGGCTGATAGCTGTAATAACGAATGCTGCCATTGGTAAGGCTGTATCTGCCGTTGACCGCACTGCCCTGTTTTACAGTATACCAGTCATCCCCTGCAACTGCAAACGTATTTTGACCATTTATGATAATCTCCGGCAGGTTCCCGCTCATATCGACGGTAACCGTCGTGGAATTATCGTCCTTATCGGTCAATTCAATCCGATACAGGTCAGCGTCTGCCACCTCGTCCCACGAGAGCGCGGTAAGCTGTGCATCCCACTCTGCCGTGTTGATAAGACGATTCATCGGGCCATAGCTGACCGCAAGCGTCTCATTCACGTTTGCCAGCGACGCGCTCGGCGCTTCCAGCTTCACACGCGGGAATACCACATCGCCGCTCGATACCCAGACCGAGCTTACCTGTCCCGCCGACTGCGAAATACGAGCCTCAAACCGTACAGAACAGCCTGCGTATTTCGTATCCAGATCGGTCAGGCTGCAGACGTAGCTGTCGCCGCTTTCGCTCATTGCAGAAACGGGGTAAGTCACCGTTGTGCCGTCCGTCCCGGTGATTTTTGCCCGCAGCAGATAGGTGCTGCCGCCGGGCGGTACACTGGCTTTATCCTCCGGCGTAACGGTGACCTGCAGGCCGCCGCTTCGGAAGCCGGCCGCCGGAATTGGGTTGTTTGCTGCCGCATTCCAGTTGTACGACCACTTGACGCTCGGCGTATCCAGACGCATCGGCACGGTCATCGTGTACACGATACCGTTCGGGCTGTCCGCGTAGCCGGAATCATCAGCAGCCACCGCCACCAGATAGAGGTCGATGGTCTTGCCGGCGTAATCCTCCAGACTGCGGCTTACCGAGCAGGTGCCGCCCCTGACGGGCACAAGCGCACCCAGGGCAGCGGCCGTTTCGCCCTCCGGTTGCACATAAATCTGATAGCCTGCACAGCCGTTTTCGCTGCCGATGGCACTCCAACCGATGGTGTATTCCAGCTCGTTGGTATCCGGGTTGGTTACCGACGGCTGTCCCGGACGCTCAAGGCGCTGCTTGACAGCGTACTTCTTCGTCGTACTCAGGCCAACCTCGCCGTATGCCTGTCCCAGACGGGTAACGGTCAGCTCAACCTCGGCATACTGCCAGTCGTCCGCGCTGATGGTGAACGATTGGGAAGTATTCGGATTCTCCTGCGTACCGTAAACCTCGTTGACCGGAATGCCGATTCTTGCGCCTGCCGCGGTAATACCGGTCAGCTTGACGCTGTAGTGCGGCACTGCGGTCCCCTGCCCGGGCTGCGTCCACGAGAACCGGTAGCTGATACTGCCGTTATCTTCCTGCATCAGTACAGGGTCGTTCAGCTCCGGCGCCGTCAGCGGCTTGATGTTCAGCGCCGCGGTTCTAATGTAATTTGCAAAGTCATTCGCGTGGCCAAGGACATGACTGTAAATGATCTTGTCCTGCTGCTGAACGCCCTCTGCGCTGTAAGTCCGCAGCGTAACAGACGCATCGCCGGTCTGCCGGGTATCACCATAGGTGTAAACCGGTCCCAGACCGGAGGCGGCATACCATGCACGCACCCGACGATTTGTGACATTCTCCGCGAAATACTCCTTCGGCAGGTTGCGGAAGTTTGCCGTAACCGTGTTGCCCGCCGAGGTCAGCACATCCTCATACGCAAAAACATACTCATTTGTGCCAACCGTGCCGAGCACCTCGATACGGTAAATCGGCGGTGTTTCCATCTGCGGCTCGTTGACCGTCAGTGCAGCCGTGACCGTGCAATCATCCACCGTACTGCCCGAGTACGATACCGACAGCTTGTTGATGCTGCCGTCCGGCTTGTACCTCGGCGTGTCGGTCGGGATGGTATCCGTCACGGAGGCCGGCTGAATGCCGTTCGTAATGCCTGCCGCTGCCGTGACGATCAGCTCCTTCAAATCATCGCCGTTGATCTCGGCGGTATGGTTGTTCTGATCAATGGTCACGGTCTGCGAGCCAAGCCTGAAGGTGACTTTCCAGTTGCTGAAGACCGCATAATCCGCAAGGTTTTTCAGCGAGATCTGGTATTTTGCGCCATTGTTCCAATGGCTCACCAGTCGGATATTGACATCCGGTGTCGGCAGCACCGACACATCCTGCGTCGCCGCAGTTTTCCATGCAGAAGGCGCGGTATCCTCAAACAGACTGACAGCACGAACCGACAATGTAATGGTCTTGCCTGCTGTGTCTGTCGCAAGGCTTGCCGGCAGCTGGAATGTGCCGGTGGTGATGCCGGAGCCGTACGCCTGCGTGCCGTTCAGCTTCGGGTCCCACTGTCCCTGTCCCTTTCGGTTCGGGATAAAGCGCAGATTGGACATTACTTCCTTGTCATCAACGAGCACTGTACCCTCGTAGTACAGAGGACGGTCCGTATCCTCGATGGATACATCGAAACTGCCGTCTGTCTGCTGTTTCAAATCAACCGTGAACGAGGTATCCAGCTTTTTGCTGTTTTGGCCGTGCTCCATGTCGCGATAGTTCTCTCGAGCATACTCATCAAACAGCTTTCGCTCTGTGTTGAACACCGTATTCTTTTGATACAGCAGCGGGCGCAGCCACGAAGCACCGTGTCCATTCGTCTGTGCAATCTCTCTATATGTTGGTGTATCCGGCATGGTGAACAAAATCCGTCCCGTAATTTGGTCAGAACCATTGATATTCGTACGGATAATGCCATGCTCATCGATCGTAGAGTTTGCCGTTGTTACATTGTAATACATCCGGTTGTCTGTATAGTCGATCACGCCAAGCTGCGGACCGGCAATGGCGGCAAAGCTCTTATTCGCCCATTTTCCGTCACTGCCTGCCCAGTATCCATAGGCAACCATGCGGGAAAATCCCTTTCGTGATTCATTGCGCGTATTACTGCTGTCAAAGATTCGTCCGGCAGTGTTCGTCAAGCCCCATGTATCAAAGAAATAATAATTGTTTCCCACCTTATCGCCGCTCAGGGAACTGCTCAGGCTGGCGTTATTCAGCGATACGATGCCTGTACTGGTACCCGCATCCGAACCGATGACCGAGTAACAGTTCTGGATATAAGTATTATCCTGCGCCACAGTGCCGTCCTTATACCGGTCGCCAAAGATGCCGGCGATATAATTGTTGCCGCCGACCAGTGTTTCCGCATAGTTGCGGCAGCGGTCGATATTCAGCACGATATTTGCGGTCGAAGTGCCGATCGGACCGCCGTTCTTGCTGCTTGCCGTATCTGTTGAGAAGTAACCCACGATACCGGAGGCCATGGAGGATGAATAGATCTTAACGCCCGGCGCATTGACACAATCCGAAACGTTAATGGTGAACTTCTGTGCAGCATTTATATCATACGTCGTATAAACCGTAACGTTGCCAAGGATGCCCGCACTGTCGTTCGCGCAGTCCTTGACCTTCCTGCTGTTCTCCCAATGATAATAGCTTGCACCATCCCGGCCAAAAACGCTGCCGTGATTCTGACAGCTGATGATATTGAAATCCTGACCGGAGGCCGCATGATACAGCTGTGCCACGATACCGCCGGATGCACCGACCCAGCCGGTTTCATACGTCGTCTGCAAATTGCCGTAATTGTAGCAATCCTCAACCGTGCCGCCGTTATTCGTCCACTGGCCGACAATGCCGCCCGAGTAGTGCGACAGATAGCCGTACACCGTGCCATAATTGATGCAATTCTCGATCGTCCAGTCGGTTGTGGTCTGGTTGGTCTGTGTGCCGATGATACCGCCTGCAAATCGGCTGGTCGCGCCGTTTGCCAGCTGGCGGCCGACAAACGCCTGATTGAGCAGATAGGACAGGTCCTTTTCGCTCTCGTTCATGCCGACAATACCGCCGGTGCCGACACCGATGCCGTCCGACTTGTTGACCAGCAGCCAGCTGCCGCTGACGCAGCGATTCAGCTCACCGGTCGGCGCATTGTAGCCCGCCACGCCGCCAAGGTTGCCGTTGCTCGATACGATGATCTGCATGGTGCGGTCTGCCGCTACGCTCTTGCTGCCGCCGTTGTAGGACAGCTTTTCCACATCCGTCCGGTCCGCCCACTTTACCCAGGTGGAATCCGCAGACAGCTTCTGTGCCTCGGCATTGGACAGCAGGTCGCTCACCTTGCTGACATTTTCCATCAAGGTTTCGGTACTCTTATCGCCGGACATGGTGATCGTGCCCTTGTTATAGCCGGTCACACCGCCGACCATGCCGTTTTTGACCGTGATCGTGCCGGTTCCGGTATTGTCTATGTAGCACCGCTCGATGATGCCGGTCGTATCATTCTTGCCTGCAATGCCGCCGATATGCGAGGACAGGCGTTCCTTCTCTGCCGCCGAACTGGTGGAGGTTGCGGTATACACACCGTCCGCCGTCAGTGTCAGCCTGGAAACGGTGCTGCCCTGCAGCAGACCGCCGTTCAGTCCGGCAATGCCGCCGTAGCAGTTGCCGACCGCGCTCTTTCCTTCGTCGATCGTGCCGGAATACGTGCATTCGGTTACCTTGCCGCTTGCATTATTCTGACCGACTACACCGCCGAGATAGGTATACTTCGTGAATTTCTCGAAATCCGAGGTGACCTTCACCTTGCTGACCGTACCGCCCGCTCGATTGATGCCGACTGCACCGCCGACCTGCAGCGTACTTGCGGAAACGCTGTATGTCGGCTGCTGCGAAACCTCGGTTGCAGTGACCGTACCGCTGTTGTCTCCGACAACAGCACCCAGAATGAATGCACTGCCGGAAATCGTGATATGATCGCCGAGTGTCGCTCCCTGAACCGTACCGCCCTTATGGTTTACCGCACAGATCGCGCCTGCCGCAGTCTTGTTGCGGGTGATGAGCGTTACCCTGTTGTCCGTGCCGACGCTGCAGCGCCTGATCGTACCGTAGTTTTCGCTGGCAACGCCGCCTGCATAGCCGTCGTTACTGGTGACGCTGCCGTTGCCGATACAGCTCTCGACCGTGCTGCCCGCGCTGTTCATGCCGACAATGCCACCTGCCGCACCGACATTTGCGGTCACCTGACCGAGATTCTTCGCGTACCGCAGAACAGCCTTTGTGCCCTCCTGCGCGCCGACAACGCCGCCTGCACTGCCCGCCGCTGCGCGGACCTCTGCCGCCTGATTGGTCAGGCAGTTGATGCTCGTGCCGCCGAGTGTACCGCGGTTAATGCCGGCAATACCGCCGACCATACTGCTGCCGCGCACGGTCAGCCTGTTATCCGCGGCAATGACATCGCCCTGCATGCTGCCGCTTGCCGGACTGAGCGTGCCGGTTGCGGTATTCACGCCGATCACGCCGCCGACACCGCTGCCGCTGCCGTTGACACGGCGCTTTCCTGCCGGTGTGCACGAAAGCACGATCGCACCGCCGTTTTCGCCCGCAATACCGCCGACACGGCCTGCACCGCTGACATTGGCACTGCTGGTATTGTTCTGTATCCTGCCGCCGCTGAGATTATAGCCGACGATGCCGCCGACCGTATTCCGTCCGGTGACGGTGCAGTTTTTCTCGGTCGTGCAGTTTTCAATCGTGCCCGCCGTCCTGCCGCCGACGTTCAGACCCGCGATACCGCCGATATAATCCTGCGTTGCGCTGCCCATGCTGCCGGAGAGCGTGCAGTCGCGGATGATGCCCTCGTTCAGACCGACCACGCCGCCCATGGCATTCAGACCGTTCATCGTGCCCTTGCTGGCACAGTGGTCTATCACCTGATTCTCACCGTTGACGCCGATCACACCGCCGATGACGGAAACACGCAGTTCGCTGCTGCCCAGCTCATCGGAGAGTGCCTTCGCGGCATCCGTGTACTTCTGCGCCTGCAGATAGGATACCATATCCACACCGGTTTTCAGCTTGCTGTCCGGGAAGGTGTCCTCTGCCGGACGGTCAAAGCCGCCTGCGTTCAGGCAGTGCTCCACCTTCATCCGGGTCTGCGGCTCACAGCTGCCGATAATGCCGCCTGCATACGCATACGCGCGGATGGTCATGTTGTTGGAAACTGCAGACAGTCTGCCTGCACTGTTGCCGTCCGCTGTGATGATGATGGTATGCGTATTGGTAGATGCCTTGACCGTTCCCGGCACATTGCTGTTGTTTGCCGCGATGCCCGGCAGAAGCGCATACAGCGTTCCGCCTGCCCGGTCTTTCTCCGTGTAGGTGCGCTGATAGCCGATCAGACCGCCGCAGAATGCCTCTGCAGTAACCGTGCCAAGGCTGTTATCGACCTTGAGACCGCTGACCGTGACATCCTCTCCCGGGTTGACCACATTTGCACCGATCGCACCGCCGACATAGTACCGTCCCTGCACACTGCTCGGCTTGATGGTCAGCTTCTTCTCGAGCAGCTCCGTCGAAGCATTCAGACCGACCAGACCGCCGACACAATCTCCGGTTGCGGCAACACGGCCACCGATGAGCGTGTAATTGATGTCAATCGTGCCGTCTGTGTCGTTATAGCCGACCAGACCGCCGACATAGTGCCTGCCGACAACGATACCCGCCACACTCCGGTTGGAGACTGCGTTATCCTTGTCGCTGAAGGTGATCGTGCCGCTGTTGTAGCCGGTCAGACCGCCCGCATAGCTGCCGACAGCTCCCCAGTCCGTGACACGCCTGTAGATCGCATTATTGGTGTCCGAAACATAGCTTGCACAGTTTATGATGGCCGCATTGTTCTCATTTGCACCGCAAATACCGCCGATAAATACATTGTATCCTGCAACGACACCTGTGTTGACGCAGTTTTTGATCGTCGAACCGCCTTTATTCTCACCGATGATGCCGCCGACATACGAATTGCCGATGACATAGCTTGCGTTAACGGTTGTTCTGGTGCCGTTTTCACTGAGCAGTGCCGTCTGCGTATCAGACTGATTCAGCGCACCGATGATGCCGCCGACATACTCGCTGCCGAGAACGTAGCCGTTTGCCTCGGTCTCGCAGTCATACAGCACACTTTGTTCGCCGTAGCCGACAATGCCGCCGACATATCTGCCGCGCAGCTTGTCTCTATCCTCCTGCTTATAGGTGTAGCCGTCCGCATATCCGGCACGGCTCCTGCATTCGGAAAGAGACGCGTTATGCGCGTAACCGACAATGCCGCCGATATAATGTCCTGCCAGCGAATGATCATCTGCGGCTGTGCTGCTGAGAATCAGGCCCTCATTTTTGCAGTCAGACATATCTTTTCCCGTGGCCTGATCCTTGCCGGAAAAATAGCCTGCAATGCCGCCAACCGAGCGATTGCCCGTTACAGCCGCGCTGTTGGTCAGGGTCTTGACTGCGGCACCGTTTGTTGTCAGGCTGCCCGCAATACCGCCGATACCGCGCGCAGTACCGCCGGTCGGCAGCGTACCGGTTACGATACCCGATGCAGACAGCTTGATTACTGACTTAGAATCGCTGACTTCAATCACACCGGCCACACCGCCGATGCCCTGCGCCTGTGCCGAGGTCAGCGCAGCTTCCACCTCGGCTTCGGTGCCGTCCACGGTATCGCCCTTCAAAGAGCCGTTGCTGTAACCGCAGACTGCGCCGACACCCTTGAGCCTGTCCGATGCAATCTTCACCTGCGGATTGAGCAGGCGCAGGTCACGGATTGTGCCTGCGTTTTTTTGAAACAGACCAAGATACTCTGCGTCATCGGCAATTGAGGTCTCATCCAGCTTGAGATTACTGATGGCATTCCCGCCGGTAAACACACCGGCAATGCGGTTCAGCAGACCGCCTGTGCCATCCAGTGTCTGATTGCTGCGCAGCGCAGGGATGCTCGGGAAGCCGATATCCTTGCCGGTGGAGACCGAAAGTGCTCCGCGGGCTGCCGTACCGTAAACCTTTACACTGTCGCTCGTCCAGTCCAGCGAACGCGCGGTAACGGCAAATGCCGCCGCCGTATCCATATAACGGATATTGGACAGATGACGGAAGGTTTCGATCTCGCACCGACCGTTATCCGACCGGGTGCCGTCACCGAAAAGCGTGTTCGCCTTATTGGATTCGATAGCGTCACTCTTTTGATACTCCTCACCGCGGGTGTTTTCTGCATTCGGGTCCGGAAATACCTGCACGGCTGCGTAAACATTCAGCGGGGCTTCCAACTTGCCGCCGAAGCGCGTGATGCTGGTATCGCTGCTCTGCCGGAAGGCTGCTTTGTTATCAGCGGACAGCTTATCCAGCTGGTCGTACAGCTTCGCATTCATCATACCGTCCAGCACAAGTGTTGCCCGCTTGTTGGTACGGTCGTATTCCACAGGGAAGGTATAATCCTTCGTCGCGTTGTCCTCGGTCGTAACCGCAACCGACTGCGAACCCGTTTTCAAATTCCTGCCCGGAATATTGATCGACAGGAGCTGCGCTTTATCCTCACTGCTGTACAGCTTGACCTCGTAATAAACCTTATCCAGATCCTGATCCTTCACATTGCTCGACCAGTTCAGCGACAGAGTTTCACCGTTTACCAGATTGATCGAGGTGATCTTCAGCTTAGTCGCATCCAGACTGACAGCATTGACTGCATCCTGAACCGAGTAATAGCCCAGCCGTTCTTCCCGACGCGTATCGCGGCCGCGCTTGCTGTAATCAATATCCAGCCAGCTGCCGGACATATCCGCCGGTTTGCTGTCCTCATTCGATCCGTAGTACAGTCCCTTGCAGTTTGTGCCGTAGAAAACCGAATAAACCTGACCGCTTTCCACGTCGATTTCGATGCAGATTGCAGCATTCAGCACACTTTTATCGTAGGTATCCTGCGAAAGAAGCGCACCAACGAGCGCACCGTCACCCGACAGCTCACCTTCTGCGTATTCGCCTGCGTCCAGACGAATGCCGTAAATACGACCGACCAGCTTTTTCCGGTCCTCGTCCGACTCATCAAACGACTGATTCAGCACGCCTTCCTTCTTCACCCTACTGCAGAACGACTCCCATTCGCCGCCGGTACGAAGGTAGGTCAGCTCGGATTCTGCCGACAGATACATGGTCTTAGCGTACGATTCATTCTTTCGGAACTGTGACAGATGGATATACCCCAGAAGGCTCGGTACAGCGATGGCAAACAGAATGCTCAGAATGACCAGTGCAACTACCAGCTCTACGAGGGTAAAGCCGCCTTTTCCGCACTTTTTGCGCTGCTGTGTCATATTCGCTGCCTCCTTCCCTTCGGATATAGGATAAATGGGTATACTACCCCAATTTAGTCATTTTATATTTTACCAACTCCTACGTTTTCTGTCAAGTATCGACACCGTTCAGCTGCAATCCCCCACTGTTTTCGCGTATTTTCTCTGATATTCACCATGATTTTCATGCCATACAAAAAAGGCTGCCGAAGCGAGCTTCGGCAGCCTTCTGCAATCTTTACGATTTCTTAATTAAAGGAAGATGTACTTGAGTACGAACAGTACTGCCAGAACGTACATCAGCGGAGCAACCTTCTTGCCCTTGCCGGCTGCAACATTCAGCAGAACGTAGGAGATAACGCCCAGAGAGATACCCTCGGAGATGCTGTAGAACAGCGGCATAGCGATGATGGCGAGATAAGCCGGGATGGACTCGGTCAGGTTGTCCAGATCGAAGTTGATCTCGGTTACGGTGCCTACCATCAGGAAGCCGACCATGATCAGCGCCGGAGCGGTTGCGAAGGACGGGATGGCAGTGAAGATCGGCGCAAACAGCGTGGATACAAGGAACAGGATGCCGGTAACCAGAGCGGTCAGGCCGGTACGGCCGCCGACTGCAACGCCGGATGCGGACTCAACAAAGGTGGTGGTGGTGGAAGTACCCAGAATTGCACCTGCGGAGGTTGCAATCGAGTCTGCCATCAGAGCAGGCTTGATGCCCGGCAGCTTGCCGTCCTTATCGAGCATCTTCGCCTTAGTGGCAACACCGATCAGCGTGCCGAGGGTGTCGAAGATATCAACGAACAGGAACGAGAAGATGACAACAATGAAGTTTACAATGCCAACCGCGCTGAAATCCACGTTGAAGCACTGGCCGAAGGTCAGACCCAGTCTGGAGAAGTCGGTCATGCCCCAGCTCGGGAACAGAGAATAGAAGCCTGCGTCCGGCGTCGGAACGTAAAGGCCGGTCACCTGGCAGATCATGCCGAGGATCCAGGTCAGCAGGATGCCGTACAGGATGGCGCCCTTCATCTTGCGGGTATAGAATACTGCGGTGAAGAACAGACCGATCAGAGTCAGCAGCGCGCAGATGCCAGCGGTGTGGAAATTCTCCGGGAAGCTGATGATGCCGACCAGCGTTGCGGAGTCCACGCACAGACCGGAGTTCTGCAGGCCGATGAAGGCGATGAACAGACCGATACCAACCGAAACACCCTTTTTGAGCGTCAGCGGAATGGCATTGAAGATGGCCTCACGGATGTTGGTGAGCGACAGGACGATGAAAATCAGGCCCTCAATGAATACGGCCAGCAGCGCAACCTGCCAGCTGTAGCCATAGCCTGCAACAACGGTGTACGCCATGAAGGCGTTCAGACCCATGCCGGCAGAGAGCGCGAACGGCAGGTTTGCCATAAACGCCATGCACAGCGTGCCCAGGCAGGATGCCAGAGCGGTTGCCAGCAATACCGCGGTGGTATCCATACCGGTGGAGCCGAGTACGCTCGGGTTTACGGCAAGGATGTACGCCATGGTCATAAAGGTAGTGATACCGGCCATGACCTCGGTCTTGACTGTGGTTTTGTGTTCCGATAGCTTGAAAACACGTTCAAACATCGAATAACCCCCTTTTTAATTTTCAGGCTTTCGCCTTGATTACTGTGAAATGATAATTTTACTTACTTCCCCTCGTAAGCGACAACCGTCTCCGCCGGACAGGTTTTGATGCGGTCGCGTCCGTGCAGACCCTTGAGCTCCAGCAGGCAGACAACCTTGACGACCTTCGCGCCGAGCTGCTCCAGCAGGTGGACAGCCGCCTCAAGCGTGCCGCCGGTAGCGATCAGGTCATCAACAACGACGATCTTCATCCCCGGCTTGATGTCATCGCGGTGTACCTCGATGGTCTCCATGCCGTACTCCAGCTCGTAGGACATGCGGGACGTTGCACGCGGCAACTTGCCCTGCTTGCGGATCGGAATGAATGCCTTATGCAGATTATACGCCATCGGTGCACCGAACAGGAATCCGCGGGATTCCAGACCGGCGATTGCGTCAAACTCTACGCCGTCCAGCAGCGCAGTCATCTCGTCTACCGCCAGATGGAAGCCGTCCGCGTCACCGAGCACGGTGGTAATATCGCGGAAGATAATGCCTTCCTTCGGAAAATCCGGAATGCTGGTGATATACTGCTCAACCTTACTCATGAAACCTCAATTTCCTCCTTATCCCTGCCGCCCGGCAGAGAATCAATTATGCTGTTTTGTCATTTGGCAAGCAAAACAGCGATACACTTTATATATTATCAAATCGTGTCGTTTGTGACAAGAGATTGATTGTACGAAATGTAGATTTTTATCATGAAGATTATTGCAGCTATACAAATCCTCATCAAATTGTTCACTATCGGATATGGAGCGGGCGCCGTCCGGACGACTGGGTGGTTCGCCGCACCCGCGGCGGCGGGCAACTCGTTGGCCCAGTGGTTACGGACGGCACCTGAGAGTTTCATCTTTAGTACCTCTTACCTTTTATATAACCGCTATTTACTGTAACCATCTGCATCACATTTATTGCGTTCTTCCTATCGCTGTGCTATGCTGTGTATATACCGACTAACCTCGTTTATGATGGGAGGCTACTGTGATGAATCGAAAAAGCGTTATCAATATTCTCTGTGCCCTGTCGGCCATGATTGCTGTCGGAATTGCGGTTTGGATCACTCTGACTGCCCACACACCGCACACGATGGACGATTATATCAACCATCAATACCTGATTGGTGTTTCCAGCGGAATCGCACTCATACTATGTATTATCCGCAGCTATATGCCAAAATAGCAGAAGAGACGCAACTGCGTCTCTTTTTTATTCTATGGAGAGCGGTAAACCGCAAGTCTCTCTTCACTCTCACTCTAATTCTCAATTTTCCATTTCTCTCCTCATCCAGTTCATCAGCATTCCAACGATATAGACCTGCTGCTCCGCCGAAAGCGGCACGCCCTGCGGGATGCCATGCCATTTTGCCAGACAGCCGCGGCAGCAGCAGGCGGTCGCGTGCTGCGCGATGAACACCGGATGTCCCCGCATGGGTGTCTGCTTGCCGTCGTTTTTCGGCTCGGCCGGTGCAAGCCGCTTGGAAACGAAATCTGCCGCGTGGTCGGCAACCGTGTTCCATCCCTTCTCGCGGATGTACTGCTTGTCCTGTGCCTTCAAATGAAAACGGCTGCGGAAATTCGAGCGCGAAAGCCGCACGAGCATCTGTGCATAGGTTTCCTGCCGCTGTTGTTCGGTCATAACGGTTCACCTCGCTCTTATTTTACACACGATCCCCTGTCTTAGTCAACGGAAAAAGAACATTTGTTCTGCTCCATATAATATGGTATACTATCTGTGTATCTTCAAACGAAACGAGGAAAACTATGGAACCGACCAAATTTGATATGAAATATGCCGCTGTCCGGCGTGCGATCATCGAACAGCGCTTTTCCAAATTAAACGACAAGCAGCGCGAGGCTGTCTATCAGACCGAAGGCCCGCTGCTCATCCTGGCGGGTGCAGGCAGCGGCAAGACGACCGTGCTCATCAACCGCATCATCAACATTCTCAAGTTCGGTGACGGACTGGAAAGTAAACTTGCGCCCGACTGGGCGACCGAGGACGATCTTCTGTTCCTGACCGAATACCTGACCGATCCTAAGCCGGAGAACCGCGCCCGCGCAGAGCACCTGTGCGCGATGAATCCCGCCCGCCCATGGCAGGTGATTGCGATCACGTTCACGAATAAGGCCGCGCGTGAGCTGCGCGAGCGTCTGGAATTTGCCCTCGGTGACGAGGAAGCCGCGTCCGCTGTCTGGGCGTACACCTTCCACACAGCCTGCCTGCGCATTCTGCGCAAGCACGTTGACCTGCTCGGCTTTGAGAGCGCGTTCACCATCTACGATGAGGACGACAAGAAGCGCGTCATTCTCAACGTAATGAAAAAGCTCGATCTCGATCCCAAGAATTTTGATCCGCGAACCGTGATGGGCATGATCTCCCGCGCGAAGGACAAGCTGATGACCCCGCGTCAGTTCAGCGCGGATGCCGCTGGTGACTACTTCCGGGAAAAGGTCGCAGACGTCTACCGCGATTACGAAAAGGCCATGAAAAAGGCCTGTGCACTGGATTTCGATGACATTATCATGAAAACCGTGCTGCTGCTGCAGAACAACCCCGAGGTGCTGGAATACTATCAGCGCCAGTTCCGCTATGTTCTCGTGGACGAGTATCAGGATACCAACTATGCGCAGTATGTGCTCACCAGCCTGCTGGCAGGTTATTATGAGAACATCTGCGTGGTCGGTGATGACGACCAGAGTATCTACAAGTTCCGCGGTGCAACGATCACGAATATTCTGGAGTTTGAAAAGCAGTTCAAAGACGCGAAAACCATCCGTCTGGAACAGAATTACCGCTCGACCGGCAACATTCTGAATGCCGCAAACGAGGTTATCCGCAACAACGTCGGCCGCAAGGGCAAGGAGCTGTGGACCGACCACGGTGACGGTGCGAAAATCCGTCTGCATCGCTCGGACAGCCAGGAAGGCGAAGCTGCCTACATTGCCGATACCATCCGCGAAGGCGTGGAGCAGGGCCGGAAATGGGGAGATTTTGCCGTTCTGTACCGCAACAACGTGCTTTCAGATAACATTGCCGCCGCGTTCATCCGCGCGGGCATTCCGTACCGCGTGTACAAGGGCCGCGACTTCTTCTCGCGCGCCGAGGTCAAGGACATGTTCGCCTACCTGTGGGTGATCGAAAATCCGGCAGACGAGCTGCGTCTGCGCCGTATCATCAACACGCCTGCCCGCAAGATTGGCGATAAGTCGGTCGAAACCGCCATGCAGCTTGCCGTCGAGTACGGCACGACGCTGTATGATGTGGTATGCCATGCTTCTCAGTACCCTGCCCTGTCCCGCGGCGCCGCGGCAATGGAGAAGTTCGGCGAGATGATCGAAAATCTGCGCAAGCTGCGGGAATTTGTCTCGCTTTCCGAATTGTACGACGAACTCATGGACAAAAGCGGCTACATCCGTGCGCTGCAGCTAAAGGGCGGCGCAGAAGAGGAAAGCCGCATTGAGCACATCGAGGAGTTAAAATCCTACATTGTCGATTACGAGGACAAGACCGAAACGCCGTCGCTCGGCGATTTTCTCGAGAACATGGCGCTGTACACGGATGCCGACCAGTCCGGCGAGGACGATGACGCGGTTATCATGATGACCATGCATGCCGCCAAGGGTCTGGAATTCCCTGTCGTATTCCTCGCGGGCATGGAAGACGGGCTGTTCCCCGGCTTCCGTGCAATGGAGAAGGACGAGGACATGGAGGAGGAACGCCGCCTGTGCTACGTTGCCGTCACCCGCGCGAAGGAGCAGCTGTATCTCACCTGCGCGGAGCGCCGCCTGCTGTACGGCCGCACGCAGTATTCGCATCCGTCGCGCTTTGTTGATGAGATGCCGGAGGAGCTGCTTGAGAGCAATATCACCGGAAGCCGCCGGTTCTCAAACGCAACTGCACCCGATCCAACGCTTTCACGTCCGCAGGTGGCGCGCGCGCGGTACGTTTCCGCTGCAAATGCAGCGCCGAGCGCGTCGCTGACCTCGGCAGCCCAAAGCAAGCCGCTGCCGAATTTTGCCGCCGGTGACCGCGTGTTCCATAAGGCCTTCGGCGATGGACTGATCGTGTCGGTAAAGCCGATGGGCGGCGATGCCCTGCTCGAAATTGCATTTGATCAGAAGGGCACCAAGCGGCTGATGGCCAAGTCGGCCGGACAGTTTATGCACAAAATTTGAGATTGATTATAAAAAAGGAGATTCTCTACGAGAATCTCCTTTTTATATAGTGTCTGCAACATACTTTGGGTGCTGAAATAAAACTTCCTTATTTTCTCCTTCTACCCTGCATTTATACAGCAGCGTCAACGGTGTCTGGTTGCGAGAATAATCCATTTCCGAACCAAATGCAGATTTACAGAAATATCTTCCGGATTCCTTATCCAGAAAAACAAAGAACATTTCGCCTGAATGATTGTTGCGAATCAGGTACTCTGCATCTATTTTACTGTATCTCGGCACTTTTGCTTTGGAAAACAGAAAGAATGAAAAACCATTTTCCAGCGTATCCTGTAAATTTACAAGCACCTGCAATCGTTTTTGTATACGATCCCAGTTCTTCGATTTTTCAATCCGCTTCGGATCTAATCTTCCGGATAAAATTGCTGTTATCAGCTTTTCGCCGTAATACTCTGCTGAGTTGATCTTAAAATCAACATCATTTGCGTACTGCATACCGACTAAATGCGGAAAATCATAGCGTTCAAACGAAAGTGAAACCACGTAGCTTTTCTTTTTGCGTCCGAACACCATATCATACCGAAGATTTAATAATTTTTCCCACGCTTCCGCTGCTTTCCGCAGCAAACACATACCAACACCGTCATTTCTATGTAAAAATGAAAGGGATCTGCAAGCAGATCCCTTTCAAGGGTGTTTTCTTTCAGCTTACGCCTACACCGATCTGCGGTACTCACCCGAACCCACATACATAACTCCACAGACACACGGAAATCGGTCCCATTGCCTGCTTCATAGTTGCGACGGACACTCTATGATGCCGTCTGGTATTATTATAATACCGCAAACCGAGAAATATGTCAATCCGACCGGAACAATTCCTCTTCTTTTTTCGACTTTCTGTTACTCTCTCAGCATTTCCCTCAGCTTCTCTATGGCACGTTTTTCGATGCGCGAGACCTGCACCTGCGACACGCCGACAATGCGGCTGACCTGCTGCTGCGTCAAGTCACGTGAATAGCGCAGACTGAGCACCTGCCGGTCGCGGTCTGGCAAGTCCTGCAGTGCCTCGTGCAGCGACAGATGCAGGCAGGTTCTCTCCTCCATTCCCTCGTCACCGACCAGATCACCTACGCGTCCGCCGCCGGACAGCTCCCGCTCGAACGAGTCCACCGACACGTCCGCCTGCTCGCAGGCCGCTACTTCCTCGACCGTCAATCCGGCGGCCTGTGCCAGTTCCGATACAGTCGGTGACCGCCCGTTCCGGCTCTCCCAATCGCTTTGCAGGCGGCGCACACGAACCGCGCGTTCCTTGACCGCCCGGCTGACCTTGACCGCACCGTCGTCCCGCAGAAACCGCCGAATCTCACCCGCGATTTTGGGCACCGCATAGGTAGAAAACTCGTTGCCGCGCGACACATCGAAACCGCGCACGGCCTTGATGAAGCCGACACACGCCAGCTGATACAGATCGTCCGGCTCGGTGCCGCGCCCGTAATACCGCCGCGCGATCGACCAGATTAAACCGCTGTTGTCCTCGATCAGCCGCGCTTCCGCATCCCTGTCGCCCGAAGCCGCCTGCTCAAGCAGCGTGCGCATTTCTCCGGTCACGCCTGCCGCTCCTTCAGCACCTTGACCATCGCAACCAGCGTTCCCTTCCCCGGCGTGGAGCGCACGCGCATTTTGTCCGTGAATGTCTCCATGATAGTGAATCCCATGCCGCTGCGCGTGTCGTCGCCCGTGGTGAACATGGGCTGGCGCGCCTGCTCGACATTCTCAATGCCGCATCCGGCGTCTTTTACTTTCAGTTCCAGAGCGCGTCCCTCGAACAGCCGCACCGTGACCGTGATAAATCCGCATTTGTCCGCGTAGCCGTGCACAATGGCGTTTGTCACCGCCTCGGAGACCACGGTTTTGATGTCGCCAAGCTCCTCCATCGTTGGGTCCAGCTGCGCGACAAACGCGCCGACCGCCTGCCGCGCAAATGCCTCGTTGACCGAATGGCTCTCGAATTTCAGGCTCATTTTGTTGATGACCGCCCGCATTATTCCTTCCCCCTTTCAAAAACCATCACCTGCGGCAGACCGGCCGCCTCAAACACCCGCATCGGCTGCGGCGGTGTGCCGCGCACCGCAAATTCGCGTCCGCTGCGGGAACAGGTGCGGTACAGATGCAGGACGACCGCCAGACCGGAGCTGTCCATAAACGTCAGCTCGGACAGGTCGAGCACCAGCTTTTCACACGGAAACAGCACCAGCAGATCCTCGGTCTGCTCGATCGCCGTCCGTGCTGCATGATGGTCCAGCTCACCGGTGTACACCGCGATCAGCGTGCCATCCTGCCTTCTCTGCGTGATTTGCAGCATATATGTCACCTCGAAATCAGCAAAATATTACCTCTTATTTCGCAGGGCACCCCGCCCTGCGATATACCAAACAATATACCTATTGAAAACAACTGACACAAAAATAAAAGGCTTGTACTTTCAAAGTACAAGCCTTATTTTACCTGTTTATTCCATTTTAATCTGTCGTTTTCGGTCGGCCGCGCAAAATCTTCTCGCACTCACCGATGAGGTACAGCGAACCGCAGATAAGAATGCAGTCGTTCATCTTCGCATGCTCCAGCGCAAGCTCAATGGCGTGCTCGGCGGATTCGCACTCGTACACGCTCTTGCACGACTGCCGCGCCAGCTCTGCAATCGTGTGTGCATCCAGCGAACGCTCACCCGCATCCGGCACACAGGCGTAAAAGTCGTCCGCGCGGCTGGCTACCTCGTGAACACAGGTTTCGTAGTCCTTGTCGCGCACCATGCCCATCACAACGTGCAGCCGCTTCATCTTGAGCAGCTCATCCACCGCGTGACACAACGCGTCCGCGCCTGCGGCATTGTGTGCGCCGTCAAGCAGGATGAGCGGCTGATCGACCACGCGTTCCAGCCGGCCTGCGATACGCGCCCGCGCCAGACCGCGCACAGCGGCTTCGGTCGGAATGTTCCAGCCGCGCTCACGCAGTGCGTTCAGCGCCCGCAGAGCCGTCCGCGCATTCTGCAGCTGATGCCGTCCGGGCATGGCAATGGTGTAGCCCTGTCCCTCATACACGAACGCCGAACCGCTGATGTCGCACCGCAGCACGCGGCAGTCCTCCGCTCCGCCGAACCAGACAGCGCCCGCCGCATCGCAGGCACGGCGCAGCACCCGCTGTACATCGTTCGGCTGACCGTCCGCGCAGACAACCGCCGTACCCGGCTTGAAAATACCTGCCTTCTCGGCCGCAATGACCGCCGTTGTGTTGCCGAGCACCGCCATATGGTCGAGCGAAATCGGCGTAATCACGCAGACCTCCGCATTTTTGATGACATTTGTCGCATCACAGCGGCCGCCCAGACCGGTTTCGAGAACCACAATATCGCATTCCTGCTCAACAAAACAGAGGAATGCCAGTGCGGTCGTGAACTCAAACTCGCCGATGGTCTCACCCTCGGGCAGTGTGAGCGATTCACACGCCACCGTTACTCGTTCGCACAGGCGCGTCAGATCGTCGTCCGAGATCATCACACCGTCCACGCGGATGCGCTCGTAAAACTGCACCAGATACGGCGAGGTATACAGTCCGGTGCGCAGTCCGGCCGCCTGCAGTGTCGAGGCGATCATGCACGCGGTCGAGCCCTTGCCGTTCGTGCCCGCAAGATGAACAAACTTCAGCCTGTCCTGCGGGTTGCCCAGCGCCTCGCACAGCGCCTTGATGCGGTGCAGACCCGGCTTGCCGGAAAATCTGCCGAGAGAGTGTATGTATTCGATTGCCGTTTTCGGATTTTCGGTATCCATAATAGCTTCTTTCCTTATATTATAATGATACATTTGATTATAACACAGTTTCATCAAATTGAGAATGGAGAATGAAAAATGGAGAATTACCTTTCTGCAAAAGGAGCGGCACTCGCTTCATCTTAACAATCATTTTCCATTCTCCATCCTCAATTCTCCATTAAAACCATAAAAACCACCGAAATTCGGTGGTTTTTATAGTTTTACTTGATCTCCTCGACCGGAATCTGCTTGAGCAGCTCGCTCGGGCCGCAGCCGGAGCACTTTGCACAGTCGTGCATGCATGCCATCGGATCATCTGGATCTTCCTCACGGCCGATCTCGAGGATGGTCGGGTCACCCTGCTTTTCACCGACGAGGAATTTCGCTACGGATTCCTCCGCCGAGCCTTCGCAGCCGGGCACGAGCAGCACGCCGAGCATCTCGAGTGCGTTGCGCGTTGCCAGACCGAGTGAACCGCAGATGAGCACGTCGATCTGCTCCAGACCGGCGAACTTGATCAGGTCGGTCGCGGATGTGCCGGCAATCCCGGCAATGCGCTTGCCGACCGGTTCCCGGCCCTCGGTGGTGATAATGAGCACCTCACGGCAGTCTCCCAGATTCTTGGCGATTCGGCCGTTTTCATATGCTACGCCAATGTTCATAACAGACCCTCCACGGTCTTAAGCGCACCGGAAAGCTCGTCCGGCAGCTTTGCATCCTCGATCTTGCCTGCGTCAACCGCCGCAGCCAGCTTCGGGTCGATCGGCAGTTTTGCCAGAACCGGCAGCTCGTAGTGCGCGGCTACCTCGTCGATATGGCTCTCACCGAACACCGAAATATGCTTGCCGCAGTCCGGGCACGCCAGATAGCTGTAGTTCTCCACGATGCCGAGCACCGGAATGTTCATCATCTTCGCCATCTTAACCGCCTTGCCGACGATCATGGAGACCAGATCCTGTGGCGAGGTGACAACGATGATACCGTCCACCGGCAGGGACTGGAACACGGTCAGCGGTACATCGCCCGTTCCGGGAGGCATATCGACAAACAGGAAGTCTACGTCGTCCCATACAACGTCCGACCAGAACTGCTTGACGGTCTCCGCGATGATCGGACCGCGGTAAATAACCGGATCGTCCTCATGCGGCAGCACCAGATTGATCGAGATCATCTGTACGCCGCCTTCGCTGCGTGCCGGAAGAATGCCCTCCTCGCAGCCCTCGAGCTGACCGTGTACGCCGAAGGTCTTGGGGATAGACGGGCCGGTAATGTCGGCATCCAGCACACCGCAGGAATAACCCTTGCGCGTCATGCCGACCGCCATCATCGAGGTGAGCAGGCTCTTGCCTACGCCGCCCTTGCCGGAAACAACGCCAATGACTTTTTTAACAGAGGCCGCCGGATTGGCTGCAACCTTGAGGCTCTTTTCGCCGCCGCAGTTAGACGAGCAGCTATCGCAATTATGCGAGCAACCCATAAAAAACAACTCCTTACCTATATATCTTGCCTAAAAAACAGTATACCCTAAAAAAACGTTTTCCGCAAGCATCGCACCGGCTTATTTATTGACAAATGCCAAAAACGGGAAAGCACCGCTGTTTCGCGGGGGAACGAAACAACGGTGCTTTCGGTTAATAACACAAATTGAAAAAAGGGAAAAAAGAGAAATGAAAAAAATCGGATGACGTCAATGCGGGATTTGCGGCTCTCCCTCACTGACAAGTACAGTATACCGTCTTTTTATACCGAATGTGTGAACGAAATTTGAATATGCTGTGAAGGATATGAAAAGAAAACAGCATATCGTCCAAACCGCAGTTTGGCACCAAAAGAGAAACGCCCTGTTTCCCGGGGGAAGGAAACAGGGCGTTCTCATTGATGCAAATGAAAAGAGTTTAAGAAAAGGTGATAAAATCAAAGAAAAGAGGTTGTCAGCTTGAGAAAAGGGGGAACTCTTACTGACACCTATAGTATATCGCGCAAACACCCTTTAATTGTGAACAAATCGTGAACAGACCTTGAAATATTTTTAACAATGTAAACAAGTACCCTGCTTAACCATTTCAAAGATACTCCGAGACAGGAAAACACCCCGGCTCCGTGGGGGAAACGGAACCGAGGCATTTTCGATCATTTCACAAAATAAAGGGGGTAAAAGAGAAATAAAAGATTGTAGATGACTATCGATTCGGGATTGCGGCTTCCCTTATCGACAATGTTAGTATACCGCACTTTGCTTCAAAATGTGTGAACGAATTTTGAACAGAATTTGAAAGGTTTGTGTACTGCCGAAAACCCGGTTTCGGACAGGAAAACACCCTGCCTCCGAGGGGGAACGGAAACAGGGTGTTTTCGGTCATTTCACAAAATAAAGGGGGTAAAAGAGAAATAAAAAAAATCAGTAGGCTGTGTCGTTCGGGATTGCGGCTTCCCTCATCGACAATGTTAGTATACCGCACTTTGCCGCAAAATGTGTGAACGAATTTTGAACAGAATTTGAAAGGTTTGTTTCTAAGGCAACACCGCATAATTGAACAAGAGTGATTTGCGCGTAATTTTTGCGTACTGACAAGACGCGGTGTTGCCTAAAGTTCATAATTTGCCGCTTGATTCCCGTTTTACCGTGTTACAGCTGTGCGACCATGGTTTTCAGGGCATCCGGGTTCATGGCAGGCGTATCCTTCAGCGGAAATTCCAGACCGAGCCGTTCATATTTTTCCATGCACAGCTTGTGGAACGGCAAAAACTCCAGCTTTTCAAAGTTGGGATAGCTTTCCGCCTTGGCTTTGACGCGGCGCAAATGGTCCATCCCATCGGTCAGACCGGGCACGACCACATGCCGAATCCACAGCGGCACGTTTTTCATCGCGGTCAGCTGCAGGAAACGCTCAATCTGGTCGAAATCCGCGCGGCAGTTCTTGAGATAATCCGCTTTGGTGAGAAATTTCAGGTCGCACAGGACTAAATCCGTGTGCGCGAGCACCTTTTCCGCTTTGGAGAGATTGCCCACGCCGGAGGTATCGAGCGCGGTGTGTACGCCGTGCTCATGCAGCTTGGCGAAAAACTCCTCAACAAATTCGGACTGCAGGAGCGGTTCGCCGCCGGTGACGGTTACGCCACCGCCATTCTTCCAGTACGGACGAAACCGGAGAGCCTTGCGGACCAGCTCGTCCACGTCGGTCGGTGCGCCGCCTTCGGTCAGCCATGTATCGGGATTGTGGCAATAGACGCACCGCAGCGGGCAGCCCTGCATAAATACAACGTATCGCACGCCGGGGCCGTCCACCGCGCCGAGGGACTGAATGGAATGAATGTTTCCGGTCATATTGCCACTTTCCTTTCTATTCGGGAAAAATAAATGGCTCCGTGGCTTTGCCGCGGAACCATACCTCTGCCCGCGCCGCGGCGGCGCGTCCTCGTCCGCTGTGCGGGCGAGAGGGGGTTATCACAAACGGTTTCGCAAGGAACCGGTTGGGTATCTAAGGGGGACAGCGTCCCCCTTAGAGGTTAAATCGCCTCGTGGAAGGTACGCGAAATAACCTCACGCTGCTGCTCGCGGCTCAGCTTGTAGAAGTTGACCGCGTAGCCGGAAACACGAATGGTCAGGTTCGGGTACTGCTCCGGATGCTCGTAAGCCGCCATGAGGGTTTCGCGGTTGAGCACGTTTACGTTCAGATGGTGCGCGTTCTGCGCGAAGTAGCCGCCCATGATGGCAACAAGGTTGTTCACCTGCTCCTCATCGGTCTTGCCGAGTGCACCCGGCGTGATGGAGAACGTGTTGGAGATGCCATCGCGGCAGTAGGTGTAGCTCAGCTTTGCAACCGAGTTGAGCGATGCCAGTGCGCCGGAAACATCACGGCCGCTCATCGGGTTTGCGCCCGGTGCCAGCGGTTCGCCGTGACGGCGGCCGTCCGGCGTGTTGCCGGTCTTTTTGCCGTACATTACGTTGGAGGTGATGGTCAGGATGGACAGCGTATGAATTGCGCCGCGGTACAGCGGGAACTGCGTCAGTGCCTGATAGAACTTCTCGACCTGCTCACACGCGATCTGATCTACGCGGTCGTCGTCGTTGCCGAACTTCGGGAAATCGCCCTCGATCTCAAAATCCACGATAATGCCGTTCTCCGGATTACGGATGGGCTTTACCTTGGCATACTTGATTGCGGAGAGCGAATCCGCCATGCAGCTCATGCCCGCAATGCCGAACGCCATCAGGCGGCGCACCTCAGTGTCATGCAGCGCCATCTGGCTCTTCTCGTAGGCGTACTTGTCGTGCATGTAATGGATGGTGTTCATCGCGGAAACGTAGGTCTTAGCCAGCCACGGACGGTAGAAGTCCATGCGGCGGAGAACCTCCTCGTAATCCAGCACATCGCCGTCCATGACCGGCATCTCCGGGCCGACCTGCTCGAACTTGTTCTCGTCACGGCCGCCGTTGATCGCCATCATCATCAGCTTGGCGATGTTGGCACGCGCACCGAAGAACTGCATGTCCTTGCCGACGCGCATCGCGGATACGCAGCACGCGATGGCGTAATCATCGCCATAGTACGGACGCATAACGTCGTCATTCTCGTACTGCAGAGCATCCGTGTCGATGGATACCTTTGCGATGAACTTCTTCCAGTTCTCCGGCAGGTTTTCGCTCCACAGAACGGTCAGATTCGGCTCTGCGGCAGCGTTCAGGTTGTACAGGGTGTTGAGCATGCGGTAGCTGTTCTTCGTAACCATGTGACGGCCGTCCTCACCGATGCCGCCGACCGCCTCGGTGATCCACATCGGGTCGCCGCCGAACAGCTCGTTGTACTCCGGCGTGCGCAGGTGGCGCGCCATACGCAGGTGCAGAACGAAGTCGTCCATGATCTCCTGCGCCTCGGACTCGGTCATGAGACCTGCCGCAATATCGCGCTCAAAGTAGATATCGAGGAAGGTGGAGGTGCGGCCAAGGCTCATTGCGGCGCCGTTCTGCTCCTTGATGCCGGCAAGATAGCCAAAGTACAGCCACTGAACGGCCTCCTTTGCGTTCTCCGCCGGACGGGTGATGTCAAAGCCGTAGGAAGCCGCCATTGCGATCATGTCCTTGAGTGCCTTGATCTGGTCGGAGAGCTCCTCCGCGCAGCGGATTTCCTTCTCGGTGGTCGGCACGCTGCCGAGCGCATCCTTGTCCTTCTGCTTTTCCGCGATCAGACGGTTCACGCCGTACAGTGCCACGCGGCGATAGTCACCGATGATGCGGCCGCGGCCGTAAGCATCCGGCAGGCCGGTCAGCAGACCAACGTGACGCGCTTCACGGACATCCTTGGTATATGCGGAGAATACGCCGTCGTTGTGGGTCTTGTGGTACTTGAACTCCTCCTCAATCTTGGGAGAAACCTCATAGCCGTACTGCTTGCACGCATCACGGACCATACGCATGCCGCCGAACGGATTGCATGCACGCTTGAGCGGCTCATCGGTCTGCAGGCCGACAATTACCTCGTTGTCCTTGTCGAGATAGCCCGGGCCGAACGCCGTGATGGTGATAACGGTCTCGGTGTCGATATTGCGGACACCGCCCTTTTCGCGCTCCTCCGCGAGCAGTGCGTCGAACTTCTCACGCAGCGCAGTCGTGCGTGCGGTAGCCGGAGCCAGAAAAGCGCCGTCACCATCATACGGGGTGTAATTCTTCTGGATAAAATCGCGGACGTTGATCTCGTTTTCCCAGTTGCCGCCATTAAAGTTGTTCCATGCGTTCATGTTCTTTTCCTCCTGTTTGTGCTGTCTGCTGTCCTTTTTATGGCAACAAAAAAGGACAGCATCGCGTATTGCTTGCGACACTGCCCAGACGGTCGGCATTGAGATGCACTTCACGGTGCATCTGATTACGGAACTCCCTGCTCCCCGGTGGTTTGCGCTCCACCTGTGTCCGTCAGTTGCAGGGAATCTGTCTGGCATTAGCATAACACATCTGCCGCTCAATATGCAACTGCCGAAAGTCACAAAAAATCCATGTGAAAAAACCGTGGAATCTGTGTAAAGTATCTTTTCAATTTACACAAAATAGGGTATAGTAAAAAAATGATACTGCGCATTATACATATATAGAATGCGGAAAACAGAGTCAGGAGGCAGACGAGTATGTTGAAGATTGGTATGCTGACCAGCGGCGGCGACTGTCAGGGTCTGAACGCGGCACTGCGCGGTGTAGCGAAAACACTGTATAACGAACTGGGAGATAAAGTAACCATCTATGGTATTCGGGACGGCTACCGCGGTTTGATCGAGGGCGATTACCACGAAATGCTGCCCGAGGATTTTTCGGATATTCTGACCGTCGGCGGCACCATTCTCGGTACATCGCGCCAGCCGTTCAAGGAAATGCGCAAGACCATCGAGGACAGCGAGGAGACCAAGCTGGATAAAATGCTGCACACGGTGAAAAAGGCAGGCTTTGACTGTCTGGTCATTCTTGGAGGCAACGGCACGCACAAGACCGCAAACCTGCTGAGCATGAAGGGTGTCAACGTAGTAACGCTGCCCAAGACGATCGACAACGATCTGTGGGGCACCGAGCTGACGTTCGGTTTTCAGTCCGCGATTGATATTGCGTCCACGGTTATTGATTCCATCCATTCCACCGCATTTTCGCACTCGCGTGTGTTCATCGTGGAGGTTATGGGACATAAAGCCGGCTGGCTGACGCTGTACGCAGGCATTGCCTCCGGCGCGGATGTCATCGTCATTCCGGAGATTCCCTACTCCGCAAAGAAGATTGCCGCAGCGATCGAAAAACGTGCCAAGGCGGGCAAACGATTCTCCATCATTGCAGTGGCTGAGGGCGCGATAAGTCAAGACGAGGCGAAGCTGAGCAAAAAGGAATTCAAGGCGGCGCGCGAGGCGATGACCTATCCGTCCATCTCCTACCGCATTGCGGACGAACTCAAGGAGCTGACCGGGCAGGAGATTCGCGTTACCATTCCGGGCCATTATCAGCGCGGCGGCGCTCCCTGCCCGGCCGACCGCGTGCTGACCAGCCGGTTCGGCGTAGCGGCAGCGCAGCTTATCACGCAGAAAAAATTC
Organism: Butyricicoccus sp. AM05-1; assembly: GCF_003474415.1. Classification (NCBI taxonomy): domain Bacteria; kingdom Bacillati; phylum Bacillota; class Clostridia; order Eubacteriales; family Butyricicoccaceae; genus Butyricicoccus; species Butyricicoccus sp. AM05-1. Next base: position 180,234 of record NZ_QUDG01000002.1, read on the forward strand.
GGCTATATGGTCGCGCTGCAGGATAACCATATCGTGCCGGTTCCGCTGACCGAGGTCGCAGGCAAGCTGAAAACCGTTCCGCCCGATGGCGAACTGGTGAAGCAGGCAAGAGCGCTCGGACTGTCGATGGGCGACTGATTGCCGAATTGAGAATGGAAAATGGAGAATGAACGTAACGGTCATATTTTCCGGACCATCTGTACCAACTTCATCGTAGGGGAGCACACCTGCAAATGAATTTACAAACCATTCCCCATTTACACAAACAAAAACAGGCTTCCTTTAGGAGCGTTCACACAGGGATTTGTAGAAAAACAGATTTTGAGTGACGCCTTCAAACGGAAAGCCTAAAATATACGACCATACAAGAGTAGAAATACTCCTGTATGGTCGTTTTCGTTTTGCCGGGTTGCACATTCTTTCGCTCTTTTTTGAGCAAAAGTACATCATGGATATTTATTTTTTACCGTATGGTATTTGTTCCATATTTGTGGTTGTTATCAAGAATACTAAGAGAAAGAACTTGACGGATACTCTCACTGAACGAGTGGACAGACGGAATTGCTAAATATATGTAAGTAGTGCCCATCCCCATATTTTGAGGGTAGGCACTATTAGCTGTTCAGCCTTTATTTACGATTGCATTGTACATTATCTCAATTATGTGAGGAGCATAGTTTGCGTATGCTATATCCCAAGTCTCGGAATTTGCAAATGAATAGACAATTCCGTCATCCTCAAAACAGTATTCATACAGATTTCTGTGTGTCATAATATTACGGATTTTTCGGATACCATCTTGACCGTTTAGAAATGCCTCTTCTTCCGGAGTTATTAGGGCATTATCAAGCATCCATTTGATATCTGATACTACATTTCCGTCATCAGATTCCTTTAATGACTTGCAGAGAAGTTCAAGAATATTAAACAAAAGTAAGAACGCAGCATAGCTGTTACCGTCCTCATGTAATTGTACCGAAATTCGGAGGTGTTCACCATAGAATTCAGAATAAAGCCATATGCGGTCTAAATAATGTGTCATTTCTTTTTCTTTCTCTTGTTCTTTACATTAGTAGATGTTCCGTTGAGTTTTTCCTCACGCAGCTTCATCATACAGTTGAATGCAAGATCGCGGATTTCATCACTATCAAGAAATTCCAAAGTTGTAACTGCTGCGTAATGATTCAAATACTTTTTGCATTCACGGAAATAGTCGGTAATTCCCTCGTTGTCTGAAATTTCTTCTTTAAAATCTTTAATTGCCATCAACACACCACGCATACGGTCATAATTCATACGATTGAATGTGTCCATAACATCGGTACAGATTGTCTGATTTGTAAAAAGAATTTCAGTTAAGGCATAGTGGTTACTGCTGTGGCGATCATAGGTAAGATAGCCATACCACCAAAGGCGGGACAACGCATTGTCATTTAAAAGGCTACCGGGTGTTGTGACGAAAAACCTATTTTTAATGGTGTTTGAACGTTCTTCCTGCATCCAACGATCCTGAATATAAGATTTGTATTCAGGAACAGCATGGCAAAGATATGTCCACATATACTTATTTGATGCTTGCAAGGGTGTAAGGTTACGAAAGGCTTCATATATGAGCCTTGTGTTAACCAAATCTTCCTGAGATTTTTGAGCATCATCTTTTTTCCCGGGAGTATACGAAGGCACAAACATACTGACATCTACAGATGATGTTTTGAAATATCCATCGGAACTACCGAAATAAGTAGGCAGCCAGTCTTCGTTGGAAGAGTAATTGTCAGCATTTTGCGGGATCTCGTGGAGGAGTTTTTCATAGGCTTCTTCTGTAAAATATCCTAAAAGCATTAATCAACACCTCCTATCATTTGTGTTTCACCGCTATTCATTTCACTGTCTAAAGTATCCTTAAAACTCTTAAGAGCATCGAGAGCAATATCTCCGAGCATATCGTTTGCAAGTGTAGTTGGATAACCTTCGTAACTGCGCAGGTCGATTCCTTTTGCATCTGCTTTATGATCTATTGCTCTAAACCAGCGCTTACCACTGTATCCGGTTCCGTCATCTGACTCGCCACCGTTCTGGTAGTGACTAATTACATATCCGACAGCTTCAACTAAAACCGGGTAAACAATTACTCCTGCTGCATATCTTCTCAAAACACCATTATTAAAATCTTTGAATTTGTAATACAAATCATATAATTCATTTTTGAGGAAAATCTGAATCTTCTCATCCTCAAAATTGGGAACAACATCTGATTCTTGGTCATCGTGTCTGCTGATATCGAAGATAGAAGAAATAGGCTTTTCAAGTTCCGTATCATCTACATAAACCGAGCGACTATCTTCTGTTGCCAAAATATCTCCTTTGCGAATCTCAAAGGTAGCGGTACCGAAGTATAGGTCATTAAATTCACCATCACAGCGGAAATTATCGATATTATGAGCAGCAATAACAGAGCCGACAATATCCATTTTAGTAACTACGGAGAATTTCGGCACAGATATCGGCATTTCTGTAGACCCTACCGGAAATTTGAAAAGCTTGCTATATGATGCCGCACTACTTTTGACGCTGATTACTACCACAGCGTCCCCAGAATCAATTAAAGTCTGTAATCCGTTGCAAACAAGCGAATACTTCGTGGGGATAACTATGTTTTCAGCGTCTACAATAATTTCATTTTCATCGAAGACGGTACGAAAACTACAACTGTCAATATAATCATCACGTCCCGCAGCTAACACAGGATTCGGAAACTCGTCTTTGATTGCTTTCATTTCTTAACCACCTCCGTTAAATGCAGGCTGAGCTTCATTTTTTCCTTCTTTACAAATTTCACAAAGAACATTGCGGCGGTATCGGCATCAACCTTCATAGGCCCAGCCTTTCCTCCGACAATTTTTATGCTCTTTCCGTTATAAGTGAAAGATTCCATTTCAAGAGCGTCAGAACGACCGTCCTCACCGACCGCAAAGCACTCTACATACAGATTTTCATAAGTTTCGGTAGGTTTGATTACAATCTTGTAAAGTCCCTGGGAAGAACTGATAGGAAATGCTCTCTGCGCCGTAAGATTAGGAGTATTCACAGTCTTCATACCATTTCCGGGAGTAGCACCAGGCTGTGGATTCGGATCATCCGGGTCAGGAGTAACAGGCTTCGGAGGACGAGGCTTCGGAGGCATCGGATTGGGATTACGAGTATGGTTGTGTACATCTCCTTCTTCTTCTGTCCCTTCTTCTTGTACCGCAACCTGTGTGGTAGTACCCTGCTGGGTGCGATTTGTTTTGATTTTGCCGATTTTTATTTTGACTTTCAGGATATCGTCACCTTCCGATTGTCCGCCAAGACCATCAATATCATCAGGAATATATTCACCGACTCCGGCAGCATCGACAGTATCCTCGGTGACAATTTCGAATTGAGCCTTCAAAAGTGCCAGTACAAAATCATCAATTTGCTGGATAGATTGTCTTGCAAGTTTACGTTTTTCTTTGTCAGAGGATTCAATTTGTTTGTAATCCCATCTGTTATGCCTTGGTGGTTCGGTATCCTTTAATAGTTCTCCGAGTTTCTGACCACGAACGATTACAACCGCCGCATAATGCTGGAAAATCCTCTTGAAGTATGTACCGACAAGCATTCCTGTTGCTCTGAAATTGGCAATAGTACGTTTATAACTGCTATCAGACTTAATATAGACCTCTACATCATCTGGCTCTAACACCTCAAGAGATTTTTTGCAATCGGGTGAGGTAAATGCCTTATATAGTTGCGCTGTGGCAACCATCTCCTGGTCATCTGATAAATCAGAGAAAATCTGTGACAGAGAGTCTGCATCAATCACACGGTGTTCGGTAGAATCTTTTAATTCCACAATGAGTCTACCTTCACTGATAGCAACGAAAAAATTCTTGAGAATAGCTTTTGTTACATTTTTAACCCAGTTGACAGACTGTGTGAAACCGACAATTATTACATCCGTTCCTCTTTCGGTACGGATAAAGCAGTCACGGAATGCATTAGTGTCGGTATCAAAGATGGGTTTCCATGTTTCGTTTTCCTCATCGTTATTCTGATATTTTCCGACACGCTGTGTGGGTTTTCCGTCAGAGTTCAGAAGAGTGGCAAGACGAGCAACACCGATAAAAGCACTTTCATTGTCTTCGGCAAGTGTGTTATAGAAAACCATACTAAGCGAAGAGCAGGCAAAAGGTGCATTTTTTCCGATTCCGTATGAACCCGCACTGTTTTCGTCACTTTTAACGGAAACACCATCTGATCCGGTCAAGGCTTCCCACGAAGATGACAGCTTTCCGCTATGGCTTCCGCTCAATCCTTTGGTATGGTAGTCACTTGCAATCAATACGGGAATGGTTTCCTGCTGTAGAGTCGTTTCGGCTCCGGTGACAAAACGAAACAGCTTGGCATCCATTTCATCACCCCAATAGTTGCGACAGCCCTTAAGACATTCTCCGTATTGAGAAAAAACATCATATTGAACCGTATTCACTTGTCTGAGTTCGAATACAACATTCACGGGAGCGTCAGTATTTTCAAGATGGGCATCAAGGGAATTCTGGCAAATTTCTCTTGCAAGGTTATCAATAAGTTCCTGCCCCTTGAAAACTTCAATATCGTTATTAGTATATCCTTGCCGGGTTCCGCCTGATAAGGGAGGAAAACGCCAACCAATTTGTGTCATTCGCAGTCACCTCTTTGTTTAATCTAATGTAAATCTCTCTTCCTTAACAGAATCGCTGCCATTGAATTTAGCCTTTGTGTTTTTCAGTTCATGTTCGATAGCACCGAAAATCTTTTTAACATCAGCTTCGGTATATTCATAGTTAGCGGTGCTGGAGCAATTTCCAAGAAGTTTCATCATATCAATGATTTTGTTTGTACGAGCTTCAGCAAGTCTTACAAAACGCTCACGCTTGGTTTCTTTCGCTGCCATAGTATGACCTCCATTTTAAAAATACGGATTACATTTTCGAATAATAACGAGAAATATAGAAGCGTGCCACTTCTTGTATTTATAATATCAAACAAAAATATATTTGTCAATATATTTTTAAAATATATAGTATAATTTTAAAATGTAACGAATAATATATTGTTCAGGCAGTGCTTAATATGAAAAATGCAGAGGACTATTATCCTCTGCATTTTGTTATTCGTTTGGAATATCTCCAAGAACTCTAAAGCAATTGACCATAAATTCCGCCATTGTTTCTATGACCGGAATAGTAACTGAGTTTCCGAATTGTTTGTATTGCTGAACAGGTGAAACTTCAGGCGGGAAAGAAAAATGATCGACACCATCTTCATCAAGGAATGCATAGTTGATAAATCCCTGTAACTTGCCCCATTCTCGAGGTGTCATCACACGAATACCTCTATCATTTAATACAGTTTTCTTTGTAGGTACAGTCATTCCGGCAATGCCCTCCTGGGGATCATAAACAAGATTGCGTTCCTTTCCAGACCCCCCGGTGGCCATTATTGTGTTTGCTACAGGGTGTTCAATACCAGGCTCATTGACAACGCGGTAGCCAAATCCGTTTCCTTTCTTATGCTCTCGTTCCCTGTGGCGAATGAGCGTATCAAGATAACCGGAAGCCATATAGTATTTGGGTTCGGCATGGAATTCAAGGAGTTCATTCAAATCTTCATACAAATACCAGTCATTTTCTATAGGAAGAAGATTTTCAATTCCAAGGAGTGCATCTGTGCCATAACGTTGACGGTCAAATGCCATAAGATAAGTGCGTGGACGATTTTGAGGAATGCCGAAGTTACGAGAGTTTCTAATAAAATCTTTGCCGTTATAACTGAGTTCACCGAGGATATTATAATTAACTCCAATAACCTTGTAGTTTAGGACTTCTTCCAAAGTATGTATTATGATACGAAAAGTGTTTCCTTTATCATGCCGGACAAGATTGTCTACATTTTCAAGGAACACGGCCCTTGGGCGTGTCCGTTGGATGATTTCCGCAATATGGTTAAAAATAACTCCTTTTTCTTCATTATCAAAACCTTCTTCCAATCCTGCACGACTGAATGTCTGGCAAGGGAATCCGGCAAGCAGAACATCATAATGTAGTTCGTCTAATGCGGCTTTGAACTCTTCGCTCGTCAAGTCATTGTTAGCGTCTTCGCCATATAAATGTTGATATGTCATGCAAGCATACCGATCGATTTCGGCAGCCATCAAATTTGTAAAATACCCTGTTAGTTCAAAGCCTTTTCGTATACCGCCTATTCCGGCGCACAAATCAATTGTTGTAAAAGGCATAAGTCATCTCTCCCTAAATGCAGATTCAACGATATCGGCACAAGCAGTCAAGTTTTTCTTAATATCATTACCCCAAAATCTTAGGACAATCCATCCTTCCGATTGCAGGTGTTCGTTGACTTCCACATCGCGCTGCATATTTCTTTCGATTTTAGCAATCCAAAATTCTTGATTGCTCTTGATTTCTTTCTTTTTTTCGGTCCAGTTGTAGCCGTGCCAAAATTCGCTATCAACAAACACTGCGATTTTCTTTCCTATAAATGCAATGTCAGGCTTTCCGAAAATGGACCTCACATTTTTTCTGTAGTGCAAATTGCGAGACCAGAGTTCTCTGCGAAGAAGTAATTCAATTTCAGAATCTTTGTTTTTGACACGTCGCATATTGAAACTGATCTGTTCTTTAGTCTTTTTACTCATCGGGCTTACCAATCCGTTCTGACAGGTCATTCCAGAATGAATCATCAGCCGAAGATGCCTGTGCAGCTCTTATAGCTTTACAAATAGAAGGGTTTTCAAAAAAATAAGATTCAATATCACCAGGTATTGTTTTGCGTGTTTCTGATGACAGGAATCGTAGCTTGTTTTCCTGTTCAGGAGTCAGGGATAATGCAGAAATGATTTTTTCTAACAGTTCTCCTTGCGGAGGAGCGTTTTTCCCTTTTTCAAATTGGCTGACAGTCATCTTGCTCCGATTAATGGCGTTGGCTAATTGCTCTTGAGTCATGGGCGGAGTTTGATTTTTTCTCAATGACCGTAAATATGCACCAAAAGAATGGTCATTCATGTTCTTCACTCCAAAAATAAATATGTAAGTTTACTTACATATTTTAACTCATACAAGATAGAAAGTCAACAAAATAGTTAGAAATGCAAAGCAGAGTAGTCGCAAGACTGCTCTTATTTTTTTGCATTTAGGGGGTTCGATTTACTTCTTGTTTTCGCATATGGACAGAGGGAAAGCCTCTATCACCGAGACAAGGAGGTTAGATATGAACCATGAAAAAATACCACAGCACCTGAAAGACACAGCTGAATGGTGCTGTTGGCAGTATGAGCAGAAGCCCGGAAAGGCAAAGCCGGACAAGATTCCCAAGAACCCTTGCACAGGCGGTAATGCCAGTGTGAACATTCCGAACACCTTCTCGGATTTCGATACCGCTATCAAGGCTGTGGTGAAGTTCGATGGCATTGGTACACGGGCATCAAGGAATCTTGCCCTTATCGACCTTGACCACTGTGTGGAGAACAGCAGCGTTGTTCCCTGGGCGCAGACGGTCATCGACCACTTCCCGGATGCCTATGTGGAAATCAGCCCGAGCAGGACTGGTATCCATATCATCTGCAAGATATCAGATGATTTTGTGTTCGATAAGAAAGCCTTCTATATAAAGAAAGGCAACTACGAACTATACATTGCAGGATACACCAACCGTTTCCTCATGGTTACCGGGGATTGCATCCAAAACGGAAACGCCTCTGTGCAGGACGAAGGTATCCGCTGGTTGATGGAAACACACATGAGGAGAGAACAGTCTGTAACGGATTCTGATATGGATGCCATCCTCACCAGAGACAGTTACCTCTCCGATGCCAGTGTTCTGGAAAAAGCCATGAATGCCAAAAACGGGCAGAAGTTACGCACCTTGTGGAACGGAGATATTTCCGGCTATCCGAGTCAGAGCGAAGCTGACATTGCGCTGGTATCTATTCTGGCATTCTATTGCAACGGCAATGCCCAGCAGATAGACCGCATCTACCGCACATGGGTACTCGCCAGAAAAAAATGGGACGAGTGCCACGGCGCCGAAACCTATGGCATGATGACCATCCGCAGAGCGGTCAGCGGTATGAAGGAGTTCTATGCTCCCATTATCAAGACGGATGCTGCGGAGAACTTTGATGATGCCATGCACCGTCTGGAGGAACTGAACCCTATGGACACGGGCGCATATCCTTGGTCGGACATCGGTACCGGAAAGCTGCTTGCAGATTTCTACGAATCTGTTATCCGCTATGTGCCGAAACGCAAGTCTTGGTTTTACTACGAGGAAGGCATTTGGCAGCAGGATGTAGGCGGACTGAAAGCCATGAAATACTGTATGGAACTGGCAAATCTCCTCCATATGTACGCTTTAAAGATTACTGATGAACATACCCGCAAAGGCTATATGGAGTATGCCAAACGCTGGCAAAGGCATCCGAACCGGGTGAATATTCTCAAAGATGCCCAGGTATACCATCCTATTGACCCAATGGAATTCGATTCCGATATCCATGTGTTCAACTGCAGCAACTGCACCTTGCACTTGGACACACGCTCCTATACGGAACATCGCAGTGAAGACAAGCTGACGAAAATCTCGCCTGTGGTCTATGACCCGGATGTCTACTGTGAGCGTTGGGAGAAATTCATCGATGAGATTATGAGCGGTGATAAGGAGAAAGCAAAATTCATGCAGAAGCTGTTCGGTTATGGTCTTACCGGGGATACCCACTATGAGTGCCTTACCATCCTCTATGGTGCCAGTACCCGTAATGGGAAAAGCACTCTGTGCGAGGCGGTGTTGAAAGTCCTCGGCGGATACGGATGTACTACACGCCCGGAGACGCTTGCCATGAAACCGACCGTTGATTCCTCACAGCCATCGGAGGATATCGCAAGGCTTGCCGGAGTGCGTTTCGTAACAGTATCCGAACCGGGAAAGGGGCTGGTGCTGAACGCAGCACAGTTGAAAACTTTGACAGGCAACGACCTAATCAATGCCAGATATCTCCACGAAAACAGCTTTGACTTCCGCAGCACCCATAAGTTCTATGTGAACACGAACTATCTGCCGACCATCACGGATATGACCGTATTCGCCAGCGGACGCTTGTACATCATTCCGTTTGACCGACACTTCGATGAAGGCGAACAGGATAAAGGATTGAAGCAGTACTTTTCCAAGCCGGAGGTGCAGAGCGCTATCTTCAACTGGTTATTGGAAGGCTATGACCTCCTGCAGAAGGAAGGTTTGACACCGCCACCATCCGTAAGAGTAGCAACGGCACAGTACCGACATGACAGTGACAAGATTGCTCTGTTCTTTGAGGACTGCATGGAATCCGGGGATGCTTATGAGGTGCGTACCTCCGAGGTCTACTACCGCTATAAGCGTTGGTGCGAGGAAAACGGTCACTACGCAGAAAACATGAAAAACTTCAAGCAGAGCATCGCACCCATAGCCACAGCGGTTCGCAAACGTCCCAAAGGGGACGGCGAAAAGACCACAGTCATCACAGGTTACCGTTTGATTTCGGAATTCTTATAACGGGGCATTGTGGCAAGTATATAGGGTTATTTCTCATATAGAGAAAAAATATAGAAATACCCTAATAATACTGCCACATATGCCCCCTGTGAAGGGGGTGATGCCTATGGGCTGTGGTAACTGATGCGAAGATTGAGAACCGTGGACATCCACGGAGAAAAGAGAAAACCATGAGCAAGCACAATATCGACCTTGGTTTTGTAGAAGAGACTGACTACAGTGGCGGCAAGTACCGTCCGTTCGATGGCCTCGGTAACAGCCGAGGGATGCCCGTGATGGTCATGTGCAGCGAAGAGGCAGACCCTCCACGCTGGCAGCTCATTACCGGGAATGCATACTCGGTACACTTTCTGTCTTATGCAGACATGGAACGGTACATCATAGATAACGGACTCACCGCATGGTCGCAGGAGCATGAACGCAAGTCGGGTATCCGCCTGTCTGCGACCAATATCAGCAAACCCTTCATCTTCTGAAGGAGGGGCGGTAAAAATCTCCGGGACCTTGTTCCCTGGGGAACGGCGCGAGGGTCACACGCACAAAAACACCTTTTCAAATGGGGTATAACCCCCTAACCATTTTTAAGCACAATTTCAAGACCATAAGGAGGAAAAAACTATGGTATATCTTTACAAACTCACACCTTCCAAGAAAGGCAGTGACTACATGATTCCCGTTAATACCACTTATACCGAGGAGTACGCAAACAGCATCTGTGATTTTTATCTTATCGATGAGAGAAACAATAGCTACCGTCTGCATTCCGGCAAGCCGAAGCGTCTGTCAGACTGTCTGCCTCTGAGCATCAAATGCCCTAAGTGCAACGGAAACCTCACTCCCATTGATGGACCTATCAATTCCAATATTCTGATTCTGTACGAATGCAGACACTGCAAGAAAAACTAAGGAGGATTCATGTTATGAGTAATTTCAGAGAAAGCATGATTATGACCGGGCAGCTGGAATACGAAAAGCACTTTTGGAATGCCATGCGTGGTGATAACGCCGCATATGACAAATTGGATATGGGACGTATGGCAAATATCGGAACTTATCTGCTCCCTACCGCTACATCCAAGAAATGTATGGCAGAACTGGAAAAGGAAAGCATCTTCAGACAGATTGCCACCACCATCCACGCTTATGGCACGGACTATAAGCTGATGGGGACGGATACCAAGGATGTGGCTACATGGGTGCCTGAAGGCGGTGAAATCCCCATGTATGATAGCATGGAAGATTTCACCAAGTATAATGTGGGCTTCTACAAGGCTGTCGCATTCGTAAAACTGGATGAGGATTTTATCGATGACGCTGCCTTTGATATGGAGAACTACTTGGTGAAGCGTTTTGCCAAGAATCTCGGTAGGATTGAAGATTGGGCATTCGTCAACGGCACAGGTGTCCAAATGCCCACAGGTATTCTGGCGGACAAAGGTGGTGGTGAAACCGGTGTAAGCACTGCGAATGTGACATTCGATGATATCCACAGTCTGTACTTCTCCGTTAAGTCCGAGTATCGCAAGAACGGTTGCTGGCTTATGAATGATGATACGGCTCTGTACCTTCGTTCCCTCAAAGATGAGCATGGCAATTATCTGTGGCGTGGAGATGCCGATTCTCTCCTCGGCAAGCCTGTCCACATCTGCAACGATATGCCTTCCATTGGCAAAGGTGCCAAGGCAGTAGCCTTCGGTGATTTCAGCTACTACCATGTCATCAGTCGCAAGCCTCTGTCCGCAAGAGCCATCACAGAGGTATTCACTGTATATGACCAGATCGGCTATCTGGCCGTTGAGTATCTGGACGGCAAACTCATCCGCCCGGAAGCCATTAAGGTCATGAAAGTAACGGCATAAACAAACTTATCTAAAATCTTGCTCTATCAGCCTGTGGGGTGGACTTTCTCCGCCTCATGGGCACCCATGAAAGGATGTGGACACATGATTATCAATAAAGAAACCCCTTGTGTGTCCGAACTGATGCTTGGAGGCACTCTGTACATCGCAGAAGCCATAGCCGGCGAAAAGGCAAAGGAAGACGCCTATTCCAAGGTGAAACGACTCATTATGGCGCACATGAATGACCGCGAAAAGTTATCAGAAAAGACACAAATATCAGCATAAAATGACTCGACTTTTGCCGAATAGTACGGGAATATGTAATTGCCCCAAATGGGCACTTTCCGTACGAAGGCTGTCGGAAAGGAGAAAACAAAAAATGAATAGACAGCCTTATGATGCAGCCCCTGAAAAAATCACCGCCCTTTATTGCAGATTGAGCCGTGATGATGAACTCCAGGGTGACAGCAACAGTATCAAAAACCAAAAGTTAATATTACAGAAATATGCTGATGATAACGGTTTCAAGAACACATCCTTTTTCGTAGATGACGGGTACAGCGGTACGACCTTCGACCGCCTGGACTTCCAACGGCTGATGGCAGAAGTGGATGCCGGACGGGTCGGCACTATCATTGTGAAAGATATGAGCCGATTGGGCAGAGACTACCTCAAAGTAGGTTTCTACACAGAAGTCACCTTCCCAGATGCGGATGTTCGCTTTATTGCAATCAACAACGGCGTGGACAGCGCCAATCAGCAAGGCAGTGATTTCACACCCTTCATTAATCTCTTTAACGAATTCTATGCCAAGGATACTTCAAAAAAGATTCGGGCTGTGTTCAAAGCAAAGGGAATGTCGGGTAAGCCACTCGCCACAATACCGCCCTTCGGATACAAAAAAGACCCGGATGATAAATATCACTGGGTGGTTGATGCCGAGGCTGCGGAAGTAGTAAAGAAGATATTTCACCTGTGTGTTGCGGGCTACGGTCCTACACAGATTGCGAAAAAGTTGACTTCTGAGGGAATTTTGAATCCTGCGGCATATTGCCACAAAAACGGTCTTCCGACATCCGCCAAGATGCCGGAGGAAGAGTGTTTCTGGCAAACAAGAACAATTTCTGATATTTTGGAGCAGCCTGCCTATCTTGGACACACTGTCAACTTCAAAACACAGAAGAAATCCTACAAGAGCAAGAAAAAGGTTAAGAATGATCCTTCGGAATGGGCGGTCTTTGAGAACACCCATGAGGCAATCATTGACCAAGAAACTTTCGACACGGTGCAGCGAATCCGAGACGGCAAACGTCGTATCACCCCTATGGGAGAGATGCCCGTTCTATCCGGCATGGTGTTCTGTGCAGACTGCGGAGCGAAGCTTTACCAGGTCCGTGGGCATAATCTTCCACAGAAGGAATACATGGTGTGTGCTACATACCGAAAGAAAGGCAAAAATGTGTGTACCTCCCATCTGATTCAGAATGAAGACCTTGAGAAGCTGATTCTCCTGCACATTCGGGGTATGATGAAGTTCGCTGCGGAACACGAAGATGAATTTCTGGCTATGGTCACAAAAGCCAAGACCAAGGCTGTCGAGAAGGAAATCCGGGACAGCCAAAAAGAATACGAACAGGCATCGGCACGTATTTCAAAACTGGATATACTGATTCAACGGATTTATGAGGACAATGTGGAAGGTAAGATTTCTGATGAGCGTTTTATGAAAATGTCCGAAACCTATGAGGCTGAACAGAAACAGTTGACCGCCAGGGTGGCCGAACTGAATCAGATTATCAGCACAGCAAAGGAAAGTACCGCCAATGCAGATAGTTTCCTCAAGCTGGTCAGAAGGTATACGGATATCCGGGAACTTACCCCAGAAATTATCAGAGCCTTTGTCGAAAAGGTCTATGTCCATCAAACCGAAAAGATCAACGGCGTAAAAACAAGAAGAATCTGCATTGTGTTCAACTACATCGGAGAATGCGAACTTCCGATGGCATAAAAATACGGCATAGCCGAACAAATCGACTATGCCGATATTTTTCCAAGGAATAAAATCCCTTAATGAGACACCCATTCGGAAGCCTGTTTTTTATCGTTTGCGCTTACTTTTTGATCGTCATAACCTGATCACGAGCAGGACCTACGCCAAGCATGGTAATCGGGCACTCGATGATGCGCTCCAGCTCCTTAATGTAGGACTGCACGGTTGCCGGCAGTTCCTCGAAGGAACGGCAGTTGGTGATATCCTCGGTAAAGCCGTCGAACTCCTCGTAAACCGGCTCACAGTCTACCAAATCCATGAAGTTTGCCGGGAACTCGGTAACGGTCTCGCCGTTCTTCAGCTTGTATGCAACACAAACCTTGAGCTTCGGCAGGCCGCGCAGCGGGTCGATCTTGTTGATGACAACGTCGGTCAGACCGTTTACACGAACCGCATAGCGTGCAACGACTGCGTCGAACCAGCCGGTACGGCGCGGACGGCCGGTAACGGTACCGAACTCGCCGCCTGCATTGCGGATATAGTCACCGGTTTCATCGAACAGCTCGGTCGGGAACGGACCCTCGCCCACACGGGTGGTGTAGGACTTGAAGATACCCATAATCTCGTTGATGGCAGTCGGGCCTACACCGGAACCGATGCAGCAGCCGCCTGCTACCGGATGAGACGAGGTAACATACGGATAGGTGCCCATGTCGAGGTCGAGCAGCGTGCCCTGTGCACCCTCGAACAGCACTTCCTTGCCGGACTTGATAGCATCATAGGTCATAACGGTGGTGTCGCGCACCATCGGACGCAGACGGTCTGCGTAAACCTTGTACTCTGCGATAACAGCGTCCGCGTCGATCGGCTCGCCGCCGTAAACGCCGGTGATCACGCGGTTCTTGCGGGCACAGGTCTCGCGGATAACCTCCTCGAAACGCTCTGCGTCTACAAAATCGTGCATGCGGATGCCGCTGCGCTCGGACTTGTCCATATAGGTCGGGCCGATGCCCTTCTTGGTGGTGCCGATTGCGGTACCTTCCTTGGCCTTCTCCGCCTCGCTGAGCGCATCCAGCTCAAGATGCCACGGCATGATGCAGTGGCAGCGTGCGTCGATGAACAGCTTGTCGGTGGAAACGCCCTTCTCGTGCAGGCCGTCGATCTCGCCGAGGACAGCCTTCGGATTGACAACAACACCCGGGCCGATGACGTTGACGCACTCCGGATACAGGATGCCGGACGGAATCAGCTGCAGCTTGTACTTCTCACCGCCGGCTACAACGGTGTGACCGGCATTGTTGCCGCCCTGGCTGCGGACAACCAGATCCGCCTTGCCTGCGAAAATATCAATAAACTTACCCTTGCCTTCGTCGCCCCACTGGGCGCCGAGAATTACCTTACCTGGCATAGGATTTCCTCCCTTTCTATCTGCAACGTGCTCTTGTCACGCAGTATACTTATAATAGGTAACAGCCATACCCTTAAAATTATAGCATACCCTTTTCTACTTTTCAATGCCGTTTTGCACGTTTTTGTCTTGTAAAAGACGGCCCGCCGTTGTAAAATATTTTATAATAGCGGGAAGTATGGCCGCACGGCGGTCTGTCCCGATGAAGGAGTTCGTTTTTCTATGCATTATCTTGATAACGCGGCGACGACCCGCGTGCTGCCCGAAGCAGCCGAAGCGGCCGTTCACGCGATGTGCGAGGAGTTCGGCAATCCGTCCAGCCTGCACCGCATGGGTCTGGAGGCCTCGCATCTGCTTGAGGACAGCCGCAGGACGGTCGCGTCTGCGCTCGGCTGTCTGCCCGAGGAAGTATATTTCACCGCCTGCGGCACGGAGAGCACCAACATCAGCCTGCGCGGTACCGCTCACCTCAACCGACATAAAAAGGGCCGTATCATCACGACCGAGATCGAGCACGCGGCAACCGTCAACACCGCAAAGCAGCTTGCTACGGACGGCTTCGACGTAGTTTTCCTTGCACCGGACGCAACCGGTCACATCACGCCCGAGGTGCTGAGCGAAGCACTGACCGAGGACACCATTCTTCTCTCCTGCCAGCTGGTCAACAACGAGATCGGCACGGTACAGCCGGTCGAACAGCTCGGAAAGCTGCTCAAGGCCAAGGCACCCAAGGCGCTGTTCCATATTGATGCAGTACAGGGTCTTTGCCGTGTACGCCTGACGCCGAAAAAATGGAACTGCGACCTGATGAGCGTTTCCGGCCACAAGATCGGCGCACCCAAGGGCATCGGTGCGCTGTATGTGAAAAAGGGCCTGCGCCTGCCTCCGCTGACGTTCGGCGGCGGTCAGGAGCGCGGCATGCGCCCGGGTACCGAGGCCGTGCCGAATATTGCCGCATTTGCCAAGGCGTGCGAGATTCGCATGGCGCATTTCGACGAGGATTACGCCCATGTGCAGGCGCTGGCCGACTACCTCAAGCAGCAGGTGGCCGCCGAGCTGCCGGATGCTGTAATTAACGGCGAAGGCGATATTCCGCACGTTGTCAATCTTTCCATGCCCGGCTGCAAGAGCGAGGTCATGCTGCATGTACTCGAGGGGGACGAGGTTTACATTTCCAGCGGCTCAGCCTGCTCCAAGGGCAAGCAGAGCGGTGTGCTCAAGGCACTCGGTCTGCCGAAGGCGCGCACGGACAGCGCGCTGCGCGTGTCGTTTGCACCGTTCAACACAAAGGAAGATGTGAATGCGTTTGTTGCTGCGGTCAAAAAGGGCGCGAAAATGTTCCGCAGATAAGCTAATTCGTAATTAGGAATTATTGCGAGGAGGTAGGGTTATGAGAAAAGTGGTTATAAACACGTTGATTTGTCTGGTATGTACAGCGATAATCTTCTATCTGCACTTTGCCGTATATGATGGAATGCTGCTGCAGGAGCCGTTCTTTACCGGTTCCATATGTGCGGTATGTATCGTATTTGCTCTTCGTTCCAACATTGACGACCAGACCTATACAACACAGTGGAACTACCCGACAGCCTTTCTGCGGATACGGCTGTATCAGCTCTTATGGTGTACGATTGCAGTCAGCATACCGGTTATTCTCATCACCGAACCGTACCACTTTGAATACTGGTTTGCACTGACCTGTATTGTGGTTATTGCTCTCATCTCTAAGCTGCATCTGAAAACCGTTCCTGCCGTACCTGTTACGGTTATGGTGACCATGCTGGTTACGATGGGGGTCTTTCTGCTGGCTGTTCGTCCAATCAGCGCATCCAATGCGGAAAAGCTGGTCAAACAAGCAGGCTACACCGATCTATACCGCTTCAAAATAGAGTTTAGCGGCACATTTTGGACTACCCTTCCGGATGACACCGGCATCGGCTGCACCATGCCCGAGGAGAAAGACCCGCTCGGGTATTACGGCTTCCGTGCATACAAGGACAGCGAAAAATACTGCGTGGTCGTTTCGGCGGCACGCGGACAGATTGAAGTACAGGAAAAACAAGGAGAATAACATGGAATACAAAACCATCACCAAACCGGACGGCTCGGAGCAGCAGCTCGCCGTATATGACGGCAAATGCCGCTTCTGGATGGAGGGCCTTTACGACAGCCTGCCGGACACTGCCGAAAAGCGTGCGGAGGAATGCAGTCTGCCGGTCAAGATTGACCGCCGGGAGGACGGCACGGTCAGCGTCGGCACGCAGTCGCTCGTACCGTGGGAAACCGATTACGGCAAGCTGGAAATCATGGCGGACGTTTACTTAAACTATCTGGCACAGGTGTTCAACCTGCCGGATGATGACTATGTAAAAACCAAGCTGGAGTTCGGCTCGGACAGCGCCGACCGCGACAGCCTGATGACCGCTGAGGAGAAGGACATCATCAGCGCAAACAAATAAATTTACCATCAAGGAGACAATAAATGAAAGAAGTATTACTGCTCAAGTGCGGTGAGATCGTCCTCAAGGGACTCAACCGCAAAACCTTTGAGGATCGTCTGCTGAAAAACCTCAAGCGCCGCATGGCGCACGTTGCAGACTGCGAGATCACCATGCGCCAGTCGGTCGTTTATGTGGAGATTCCGGACGATGCGGACGCAGATGCGGTTATGGAGTGCGCAAGCCGCGTATTCGGCTTTGCCACCATCTCCCGTGCAGCGGTCTGCCCGGAAAAGACGCTCGAAAGCGTCATTGCGACCGCAAAGGACTACCTGGCGCCCAATTTTGCGGCGGCTAAGACCTTTAAGGTCGAGTCCAAGCGCGGTGACAAGAAATTCCCGATGACCTCCACCGAAATCAGCCAGCACGTCGGCGGCGAGCTTGCTGATCTGTTCCCGGATGTTCGTCCGGACATGCACCATCCCGACCTGACCGTGCACGTTGAAATGCGCGAAAAATACGCCTTCGTTCACGCCGGTCCGGTTCCGGGTGCAGGCGGCATGCCGATCGGCTCGAACGGCCGTGCAGCGCTGCTGCTCTCCGGCGGCATCGACTCCCCTGTTGCCGGCTGGATGATGGCCAAGCGCGGTCTGGAACTGTGTGGCATCCACTTTTTCAGCTATCCGTATACGTCCGAGCGCGCTAAGGAGAAGGTGCTTGAGCTGGGTCGCAAGCTGACCGCATGGTGCGGCCGCATGAGCGTTATGGTCGTGCCGTTCACCCACATTCAGGAGGAGATCCGCGACAAGTGCCACGAGGAGCTGTTCACGCTCATCATGCGCCGCTTTATGATGCGCATTGCCGAGCGCGTAGCTGTTGAGTACGGCTGCGGCGCACTCATCACCGGTGAGTCGCTCGGTCAGGTTGCCAGCCAGACCATGCCCGCCATGGCCGTTACCGGCGCGGTGTGCGACCTGCCGGTGTTCCGTCCCTGCATCGGCATGGATAAGGAGGAAATTGTGACGATTGCCCGTAAGATCGACACCTTTGAGACCTCTATCCTGCCCTACGAGGACTGCTGCACCGTATTCACCCCGAAGCACCCGAATACCAAGCCGAAGATGCCGAAAATCCTCGAGGCGGAGAGCCACCTCGACGTTGAAGCACTCGTGGACGAGGCGGTTAAGGGTGTGGAGATTATTCATCTGCCGTAAACACAGGTATTCGCTATGCCGCAGGGCGGGGACACCCCGCCCTGCAATATAACCTCTATCACGTTTTTCCAAAGGAGGAAAATCCATTGAACGCAGAACTTATCGCAGTCGGCACAGAGATCCTGCTGGGCGACATCGTAAACACCGATGCACAGCTCATCTCGCAGGGTCTGTCCGAGCTGGGCATCAATGTATTCTACCAGACCGTTGTCGGTGACAATCCGGCGCGTCTCGAGCGCGTAGTCCGTGAGGCAAAGGACCGTGCTGACATCATCATCACCACCGGCGGCCTTGGCCCAACCCTTGACGATCTGACCAAGGAGACGCTGGCAACCGTTTTCGGCAAAAAGATGGTACTGCATCAGCCGTCCATGGACCGTCTGACCGACTTTTTCAAGACCATTGGCCGCGAAATGACCAAGAACAACGAAAAGCAGGCATGGCTGCCCGAGGGCTGCACCGTATTCACCAATCTGTGGGGCACGGCGCCCGGCTGTGCATTTGAAGCCGACGGCAAGCACGTTCTCATGCTGCCCGGTCCTCCGCGCGAATGCAACCCGATGTGGAAGGAATGTGCAATGCCATATCTGTACAAGCTGGCAGGCGGCTGCATCGTATCCCGCAACATCCGCGTATTTGGTCTCGGTGAGAGCAACATGGAGAATATCCTGCATGACATGATGGAAAAAAGCGCAAACCCGACCATCGCGCCGTATGCCCGCACCTCGGAGTGCTTCGCGCGCGTTACCGCTAAGGCGGACACCCCAGCAGAATGCGAGAAGATGCTCGATCCGGTCGTTGACGAAATCCTGAAGCTGCTCGGCGACGATGTTTACGGCGTAGATGTTGACTCTCTCGAGCAGGTAGTCGGCGACGGCCTGCGCGAGCGCAAGCTGACCCTTGCGGTAGCCGAAAGCTGCACCGGCGGTCTGCTGTCCAAGCGTCTGACCGACATCCCGGGCGCGTCCGATTACTACCTCGGTGGTGTGTGCTCGTACAGCAACAGTGTCAAGATGAAAGTGCTCGGCGTGAAGAAGGAGACCCTCGACACGGTCGGCGCGGTATCTCCCGAAACCGCAGAGCAGATGGCTGTCGGCGTTGCAAATGCGCTCGGCTCGGACATCGGCGTAGGCATCACCGGCATTGCCGGCCCGGGCGGCGGCACCGAGGACAAGCCGACCGGTCTGGTCTATATCAGCGTTTGGTACGACGGCAAGTTCTTTACCCGCAAAATGCAGTCCTCGCTCGGCCGCGACCGCGTGCGCATGCAGGCTGCTTCTACCGCGCTTGATCTCATCCGCCGCCATATTTTCTGAACAAATTTATATCGAATTGTACGTTATTTTGTCATTTCCGCTCAAATGATGTGGAAAGCAAACAAAATTTCTGTAAAGAAAGTCCAGTAATTGTGCTAAATTGCTGGACTTTTCTATTTATGTGATGTATACTATATCTAACTAAAGTGAGGGTATTCCGCCAAAATTCTGTCGAAGTACACAAACTGTTGGAAAATATTCTTATTTTCCTCCATTTGGCGGCTGTAAAGGGAGAGATGCTGTATGAAGAAAAAATCCGCAGCACCCGCCGCTGAAAAGCGAAGCGAGCTTTTCTATTCCGGCCGGGATTGTCGCGCATTCGATTACATGGGAGCCCACCCTTTCGTGCAGGATGGTGAACAGGGTTATCTGTTCCGCGTTTATGCACCGGAGGCCGAAAAGGTTTCTGTCATGGGTGAGTTCAACGACTGGAACCGCAACGCCGATTATATGACGCGTGATGAACAGGGTATCTGGGAGAAATTTATTCCGAATATTCCGGAATATGCCGCGTACAAGTATAGTGTATGGGCTAAGTCCGGCGATGTGTTTGACAAGTCCGACCCGTACGGCTTCCATTTTGAGACCCGTCCGGGCAACGCCACCAAGGCGTATGACCTCGACGGCTACGAATGGGGCGACGCCTCGTGGCTGGACTGGCGTAAAAAGCACCTGCCGTATTCCAATCCGGTCAACATCTACGAATGCCACCTCGGCTCGTGGAAGATGCACGAGGACGGCAACTTCTACTCCTACCGCCAGCTGGCGGACGAGCTTGTGCCGTATGTCAAGGAAATGGGCTACACCCACATCGAGTTTATGCCGCTGACCGAGTATCCGTTCGACGGCTCGTGGGGCTATCAGGTAATCGGCTACTTTGCCGCCACAAGCCGCTATGGCACGCCGAAGGATCTGATGTACCTGATCGACAAAGCTCATCAGGCCGGTCTGGGCGTTATCATGGACTGGGTTCCGGCGCACTTCCCGAAGGACGGCTGCGGACTGGTCGAGTTTGACGGCTCGCACCTGTACGAATACGCCGATCCGCTCAAGATGGAGCACAAGGAATGGGGCACGCGCGTATTCGACTACGGCAAGGTCTCCACGAGAAACCTGCTGTTCTCCTCCGCGATGTTCTGGATCGAGAAATTCCACATGGACGGCCTGCGCGTGGACGCGGTCGCTTCCATGCTGTATCTGGATTACAACCGTCAGGGCGAATGGCGGCCGAACGTTCACGGCGGACGCGAAAATCTGGAGGCCGTTGACTTCCTGCGGCTGCTCAACGAGTACATTTTGACCGACCATCCGGACGTTATGATGATCGCCGAGGAGTCCACCGCATGGCCTATGGTGACCAAGCCGGGTTACGACGGCGGTCTGGGCTTCAACTTCAAGTGGAACATGGGCTGGATGAACGACATGCTGTGCTACTGCTCGGCGGACCCGTTCTTCCGCAAGGACATGCACGACAAGATCACCTTCTCGTTCATGTACGCCTTTTCCGAAAACTACATCCTGCCGCTCTCGCACGATGAGGTCGTGCACGGCAAGTGCTCGCTCATCAGCAAGATGCCGCCTCCGTACGAGAATCAGTTCGGCGGTCTGCGTGCGCTGTACGGCTACATGGCCGCACACCCGGGCAAGAAGATGCTGTTCATGGGCGGCGAGTTTGCACAATTCTCCGAATGGGCGTACCAGCGCGGACTGGACTGGATGCTGCTGGATTATCCGGCGCACCGCCAGATGCAGGCGTACGTCAAGGCGCTCAATCACTTCTACCTTGCTACTCCGCAGCTGTGGGAGCAGGATACCGACTGGCGCGGCTTTGAGTGGATCAGCCATGAGGACAATCGCAACAACATCATCGCCTTCCGCCGTGTGGCGAAGGACGGCTCGGATATCGTGGTCGTTGTCAACTTCTCTCCGGAGGAGCAGCAGGAATACCGCATCGGCGTTCCGATCACCGGCACTTATGAAGAGATATTCACCTCGGACAAGACCGAGTTCGGCGGCAGCGGCATGGCAAACGGCAAGCTCAAGACCGAAAACAAGCCCATGCACGGTCAGGAACAGTCCATTGTTCTGAAGATTCCGCGCTTCGGCGTACTGTTCTTCAAGGGCAAGGCAAGAGCCAAGCGCCGCACCAAGGCAGAGATCGAGGCCGCAAAAGCCGCGGCTGCCAAGAAACCGGTAAAGCGCACCCGCTCGACTAAGGCAGTTGCGAAATCCGGCACCAAGGCCGTAGCCCGCACAACCGAGAAGGCCGTTGCCAAGACCGGCTCCAAATCCGTTGCAAAGACCACTGAAAAGGCGGTGGCACGCACCGGCACCAAGGCAGTTGCGAAAACCACCGAAAAGGCGGTTTCCGTACCGACAGACAAGGCAGTAACCGCAACCGGCGGTTCTAAATAAGCAAGCGCAAGTTTGCTGCAAAAGAGATACACAGAGGGGATACGCCAGACGGCGTATAGATCGCAGCGATGCAAACTGTGAAAAAGGAGAATTTACATGTATCGGAAAAAAGAATGCGTAGCCATGCTGCTCGCAGGCGGCCGCGGCAGCCGTTTGTATGTGCTGACCAAAAAGGTCGCTAAGCCTGCCGTACCGTTCGGCGGTAAGTACCGTATTATCGACTTCCCGCTTTCCAACTGCGTCAACTCCGGCATTGATACTGTTGGCGTGCTGACCCAGTACGAGCCGCATGTACTCAACGCTTACATCGGTTCCGGCCAGACGTGGGACCTCGACCGCCTGCGCGGCGGCGTCTATGTTCTGCCGCCGTACGAGAGCAAAAAGACCGAGTGGTACAAGGGCACCGCAAACGCCATCTACCAGAACATTCAGTTCCTGGAGGATTACGATCCCGAGTACGTCCTCATTCTCTCGGGCGACCACATCTACAAGATGGACTACAACAAGATGCTCCAGCAGCACAAGGAGACCGGCGCTGACGCGACCATCGCGGTGCTGGACGTTCCGCTTTCCGAGGCTTCCCGTTTCGGTATCATGAACTGCAAGCCGGACGGCACCATTTACGAATTCGAGGAGAAGCCGAAGGAGCCGAAGTCCACGCTGGCTTCCATGGGCATCTACATCTTCACCTGGAAGAAGCTGAAGGAATACCTCATCAATGACGAGGCCAACGAGCAGTCCTCCAACGACTTCGGCAAGGACATTATTCCGGCGATGCTGAATAACGGCGAAAAGCTGGTTTCCTACCGCTTCAAGGGCTACTGGAAGGACGTAGGCACCATCGAGAGCCTGTGGGAAGCAAACATGGATCTGCTCTCTCCGAACTCCGGCCTGCAGCTTTCCGATGACAGTTGGAAGATCTACGGCCGCACCACCGGTTCGCCTCCGCATTTCACCTCCAAGCAGGCTAAGGTTACCCATACCCTGCTTTCCGAGGGCTGTGAGATCTACGGCGACGTTTCCGAGTCCGTCCTGTTCTCGGATGTTAAGATCGGCAAGGGTGCCAAGGTGGAATATTCCATCCTGATGCCGGGTGCCGTGGTTGAGGAAGGCGCGACCGTGCGCTACTCCATCGTAGCCGAAAAGGCCGTTATCGCCAAGGGCGCGGAAGTCGGCGGCAGTCCGTCCGACGGCAACACAGACAACTGGGGCGTTGCGGTAGTAGCCGAAGGCGTTCGCATCGGCAGCGGCGCAAAGCTGGCCGCTAAGGAAATGGCAGACAAGGATCTGCCGGACGTAAAGTAAGGGGGCGGCACAAACATGAACAGCGTTTTAGGCATGATCATTGCATTTGATACCGACAGCGATCTCCGTGAGATCACCGAGCACCGCACCGTCGGTGCGGTACAGTGGGGCGGTCGGTATCGCATTATCGACTTTATGCTTTCCAATATGGTAAACAGCGGCATTTACCGCGTGGGCGTACTGATGAAGGACAAGTACCAGTCCCTTATCGACCACATCGGCAACGCCAAGGACTGGGATCTTTCCCGTAAGAACGGCGGCGTAACCATGCTGCCGCCGTATTCCTACTCCAAGAAGGCGTCTCCGCTGGTAACCGGCGAGTACCGCGGCAAGATCGACGCACTGGCCGGTGCGGTTGACTTCCTGCAGAAGAACCGTGCAGACTATGTAGTCGTAGCGGACGGCGACATTGTTGCCAATGTACCGCTCGACGACGTTATCGACCGCCACATCAAGTCCGGCGCAGACCTGACCATGGTATGCACCAAGAAGCAGAAGGATTCCCCATTTACCACCTATGTGGAGCTGAACCGCAAGAAGGAAGCCGTTGACATCCGCGTTGGAGACTGCAACGAGGGCAAGTGCAAGCATGCGGCACTCGGCATTTACGTCATGAGCCGCCAGTACCTTATCCACATGCTGTCCGACTGCGTAACCCATAACTGCATCCACTTCGAGCGCGAGTTCCTCACCCGTGCATTGATGGACGGCACGGTAGCCGGCTACCTGTTCAACGAGTACGCCGTCAAGGTCGAGGACACCTTCGACTACTACCGCTCCAACATGGACATGCTCGACAAGGATGTCCGCAACGAGGTATTCAAGCGCACCCGTCCGATCCTGACCCGCATCAAGGACGAGGCTCCGACCTACTACGGCGATGAAGCCGACGTAGAGGACTGCCTCATCGCCGACGGCTGCCGCATCGAGGGCAAGGTAAAGAACTCCGTCCTGTTCCGCGACGTTGTGATTGAAAAGGGCGCCGAGGTCAATAACTGCATCATCATGGAAAGCGGACGCATTCTGACCGAGGCTTCGCTCCGTCATGTCATCACTGACCGCAATGTTATTATCCGTAATGGCCGCACCATGATGGGACACGAAAATTATCCGATCACCATCGCAAAAAACGCAACCGTTTGATCCTTTTCTGTTAAATCCGCATAAACTTCTGTTTAGAAGTTGCTATCACAGCAAAAACGCATTTTCCGCAGCGCAAATGTTCGTGAAATATTGCTATATTACATTCAGACAGAAACGAGTATAATAAAATTACAACGGGTGCGGAAACGGTCAGCGCTGTTTCCGCACTCTCTGTTGGGGAGGCTCGGCTTTATGAAAATCATGTATGTTACCAGCGAATGCGCTCCGTTCATCAAAACCGGCGGATTGGGCGATGTAGCAGGTTCGCTCCCGCAGGCACTCGCTGCCAAGGGACACGACGTGCGTGTATTCTGCCCGCTGTATTCTGCGATCGACCAGAGTATGCGCGAAAAGTTCTATTACATCAAAAACGCTTACGTCCGTCTGGGCTGGCGCAACCAGTACTGCGGTATCTTCCGCTATGAGGCGGACGGCGTTACCTATTATTTCATCGACAACGAGTATTACTTCGCACGCGGCCAGATCTACGGCGAGTACGACGACGCAGAGCGCTTCGCGTACTACTCCAAGGCGGTACTCGAGGTACTGCCCGATCTGGACTGGAAGCCGGATGTGATCAACTGCAACGACTGGCAGACTGCCCTCGTTCCGGTTTATTACAACCTGATGTTCGCTTCCCGTCCGTTCTACGAGAATATCAAGACCGTGTTCACCATCCACAACATCCAGTATCAGGGCCGCTATGGCCGTGAGATCCTGGAGTATGTGCTCGGTATTGACGACGCACACTTCCGCTCCGGCTTTATGGCGATGGACGGCGACGTCAACCTGATGAAGGCTGCTATCGTGGCTTCCACGGCTGTCACCACGGTTTCGCCGACCTATGCCAACGAAATTCAGACCGAATACTACGGCTACCGTCTGGATTCCGTGCTGCGCATGAACAGCTACAAGCTGCACGGCATCCTGAACGGCATCAACATGGATGCCTTCAATCCGGAAACCGACAGCAAGATCTTCAAGAACTACGGCCCGAACAACCCGCAGGATAAGCTGGTCAACAAGACCGAGCTTTTGAAGCTCTGCGGCCTTGAGGGCGATGCAAACACGCCTGTC
Source organism: Butyricicoccus sp. AM05-1 (assembly GCF_003474415.1). Lineage (NCBI taxonomy): Bacteria > Bacillati > Bacillota > Clostridia > Eubacteriales > Butyricicoccaceae > Butyricicoccus > Butyricicoccus sp. AM05-1. The sequence goes on from NZ_QUDG01000002.1 coordinate 205,993, forward strand.
ATCGGCATCGTTACCCGCTTTGTTGACCAGAAGGGCCTCGACCTTGTGGAAGCAGTCCTGCCGGATATTCTGGCGGATGATATTCGTCTGATCGTGCTCGGCACCGGCGACTACCGCTATGAGCAGATGTTCATCGAGGCCAAGCGCCGCTGGCCGGATAAGGTTTCCGCGTCCATCATGTTCTCCGGCGATCTGGCAAACCGCATTTACGCAGGCGCCGATATGTTCCTGATGCCGTCCAAGTTCGAGCCGTGCGGCCTGGCACAGATGATCGCACTGCGCTACGGCACTATTCCGATCGTCCGCGAGACCGGCGGCCTCAAGGACACCGTTCACGCCTTTGTCGATTATGCCGGCACGGGCAACGGCTTCACCTTTGCAAGCTACAACGCGCACGACATGCTGCACGTTATCCGCGAGGCCTGCGGCGTATTCCGCTTTAACAAGCCTGCGTGGAGCAAGCTGATTATGCAGGGTATGCAGAGCGACTTCAGCTGGGGCAGCTCTGCCGATAAATATATCGAGGTTTACAAGACCGCGATGGGTCAGTAACCGACCTGTCAGCCCGACCCGTCACCCGATTTGAGGGAATACGGTGACGGTAACCGGTGATTCCGTAATTTTCATCCCATTGAAATCTACGGCACCCTTAGAGGTGCTGACGAGTAATGCGGCAGCCGCATCGCTCAGCAGTACCTCCAAGGCAGTCCCGCGCGGTTCAGCGGCGAGGGATTGTCGAGCAAATTTTGCGTCCTGACGAGGCGCGGGTTTGCAGCAATACTTTGTGTATTGCAAAAAGCCGCAACGAAATCAGGGCACAAAATTTCCGACAAGCACCGCCGATGCAACCGCGTGGGACTGCCTACCAAAATTATGTGAGGAGATAAGAAAGACCATGCCAAAGACCCAGTACACAAAGACCGCTTTGAAAGAAGCCATTGCAGGTAAACTGCAGCGACATTTTGCCTGCGAGGTAGAGGACGCTACCAAGGATCAGGTATACGAGGCTTGTGCCCTCGTAGTGCGCGATGCACTGACCGAGCACATGATCGAGACCCAGAATGAGGTAGAGCGCGACGGAGAGCGTCAGGTGCATTACCTGTGCATGGAATTTCTTGTTGGCCGCAGCCTGCGCAACAACGCCTACAACCTCGGTATGCTGGACGCTCTGACCGCAGCCCTGAAGGACATGGGCTTCGAGATGGCGGACATCTTCGAGGAGGAAGCTGATCCCGGTCTGGGCAACGGCGGTCTTGGCCGTCTGGCTGCCTGCTACATGGACGGCATGGCGACCGACGGCGTACGCGGCACCGGCTACTCCATCCGCTACGAGCACGGCATTTTCAAGCAGAAGATCGTAGAAGGCCAGCAGGTCGAGCTGCCGGATTCCTGGCTGTCTACCGGCGAGGTTTGGCAGATTCCGGCAATGGATGAGACCCGCGAGGTCAAGATCGGCGGCACGGTTGACACCTACTTCGATGATAACGGCAAGCTGATCGTCAACTACCACGATTACACGCCGGTTCTGGCAGTTCCGTATGATATGCCGATCTCCGGCTACGGCACCAACAACATCGCGCGTCTGCGCCTGTGGAAGGCACAGAGCCCGATCGCACTGGACATGAAGCTGTTCTCCTCCGGTGAGTATCTGAAGGCACTGGAGAAGCACGCACTGGCGGAGACTATCTCCATGGTCCTCTATCCGGAGGATAACCACCGCGAGGGTCAGTCCCTGCGCCTCAAGCAGCAGTACTTCCTGGTTTCCGCAACCCTGCAGGACATCTGTGCAAAGCACAAGGCCAAGTACGGCACGCTCGAAAACTTCGCGCACAAGCACGTCCTGCATATCAACGATACCCATCCGACCCTGGTTATTCCGGAGCTGATGCGCATCCTGATGGACGAAAACGACATGAGCTGGGAGCAGGCCTGGAACATCACCAGCCAGTCTGTTGCTTACACCAACCACACCGTTATGCCTGAGGCCCTCGAGTGCTGGCCGGTATCGCTCGTTCAGGAGCTGATGCCGCGTGTTATGCAGATCATCTACGAAATCAACGAGCGCTTCTGCAAGGAGCTGTGGAACTACTTCCCGAACGACTTCCAGAAGATCTCCAAGCTGGCTATCGTTGCCGACGATACCGTCCGCATGGCGCATCTGGCTATCGCAGGCTCGTTCTCCATCAACGGCGTATCCGCGCTGCACTCCGAGATCCTCAAGGAGCGTGTATTCACCGATTTCTACAAGATTTACTCCTCCAAGTTCTGCAACGTCACCAACGGCATTGCACACCGCCGCTGGCTGTGTGAGGCCAACCCGGAGCTGGCTGAGCTGATTGAGAGCAAGATCGGCACCGGCTACCGCACCCATCCGTCCGAGCTGCAGGTTCTGAACAACTATGCGGACGACAAGGAGCTGCTCAACAAGCTGGGCGAGATCAAGCGCCACAACAAGCAGCGTCTGGCGGACTATATCAAGGAGCACAACGGCATCGAAGTCAACATGGACTCCATCTTCGACGTACAGGTTAAGCGTCTGCACGAGTACAAGCGCCAGATGCTGAACATTCTGCACATTATCAGCCTGTACCACAAGCTGAAGGACAATCCGGATATGGATTTCGTTCCGCGCACCTTTATCTTCGGCTCCAAGGCCGCACCGGGCTACGCAGTTGCGAAAAAGACCATCCAGCTGATCAACTCCATCTCCAAGATGATCGACAACGATCCGGCAGTACGCGACAAGCTGAAGGTCGTATTCCTCGAGGACTACAAGGTATCGCTGGCTGAGATCATCATGCCGGCTGCCGAGGTTTCCGAGCAGATTTCCATCGCCGGCAAGGAAGCGTCCGGTACCGGCAACATGAAGTTCATGATGAACGGTGCTCTGACCATCGGCACGATGGACGGCGCAAACGTCGAGATCTGCGAGGCAGTCGGCAAGGAGAACATCTTCATCTTCGGTATGGAGACGCCCGAGGCTGAGGCACTGGCCGCTTCCGGCAGCTATGAGCCGATGGTCATCTACCAGAACGATCCGGTGATCCGCCGCGTGCTCGATCAGATGATCCACGGCTTCGGTGACGGCGTGGACTACACCGATATTGCCAACCTGCTGCTGCACGGCGGCAACGGCGGTCCGGCTGACCGCTATATGAGCCTGAAGGACTTCGCATCCTACGCAGCCGCTCAGGAGCGCGTAAGCGAGGTTTACCGCGATCAGGATCAGTGGAACCGCATGGCGCTGATCAACATTGCAAACTCCGGCCGCTTCGCAGCGGACCGCTCGATCGCTGAGTATGCACAGAATATCTGGAGAGTTAAGACCAACTTCGCATTCTAAGGCTTCGCCTTCGATAGAAAGGACGTAACCGTCCTTTCTATCGAGAAACACCCTTGCCAGACAAGCCTGTAAGGGCTATTGCAGAGAAATCCCCCGAAAACTTCCCGGTTTTCGGGGGATTTCTCTGTTTGTTAAAAAGTCAGGTACATGTCCTGACTTTTTTGTCGCGCTGCGCGCTCCATTTTATATGCGAACATAGTTCGCAATCTTCCCATTTTCCATTCTCTTCACTCTCCACTCTCCAATCTCAACTCTGTATTCGGGTAGTAATGCGCAAGTATCTCGGTATAATCATATCCCTGCTCCGCCATATATTTCGCACCGTACTGCGACAGACCAACACCGTGTCCGTATCCGATGGTGTGAAACGTAATACTGTCCTCGGTGGTTGTGATGGTAAAATTCGTGGACTGCAGGCCAAACAGCGCCCGCACTGCGGTTCCCTCGACGGTCACGCCGCCGAGCTTCACGGTTTTCACGCCGCCAGCCGCCGAGCGCACCGAGGACGCAAACCAGCGGTCGGGCTTGCCGCTCACATCCGCTTTGGGCAGAGTCTGCGCGACCTTTTCGCGGAACGCATCCGCCGTTAGTGTCACCGCGCTCTCGTATCCGGCGTACTGCGTGCCGCCCGGACTGACCACGCTCTGCAGATACGGAATATCCTCGCCCCAGACATCGGCGGCAGACTCGGTCTTCGGACCGCTGACGCAGTGGAACACAGCCGCAATCGGTGCACCGTCGCAGGTCAGGATCTGCCCTGCCGTGTCCTTGACCGCCTTGCGTATCCGCGAATAGCCGACACTGAACGTCTTGACCGCGTCCGGCTGGTATGCCGCACAATGGCTGTAATCGTCGCAGACGTCCGCATCCGGATGCTCTGCCGGCCGTCCTCTCGACTGCTTATACACCGCGTATGTCCGCGCTGCGACCGCCTGTGCGCGGATGGCTTCAACCGGAAAATCGTCCGCAATCTCTGCCGCCGTCACGCCTTCCACATAGGTCTCCAGCGGCATTTCCTGCGCCTTGCCGTTCACCAGAACCGTGATGTCCGAACCGCCTGTCGCTGCCGCTGTGACGCTTTCTGAGGGTGTCTGCGGCTCTGTCTTGTCCGTTTCCGCTGGGTAAAATATCGGCAGCAAATACAGCACCAGCACCAGCCCGACACCGGTCAGCAGCAGTCTGTGCATGGTATCTCCTCCTTCCCTCTCTACCACAATGTATGATGCGAATTTTAGGAATATAACACAAAATATAGTTTTTCATTGACAACTCATACTTTATGTTGTATTATAAGGGACATAAAGAATCGAACATTTGTTCGTATATCGTAAGGAGGGGCCGCCATGAAATTGTGTGAGATGGCGCAGGAATACCGTGTAAATGTCGCTCTGCTGGAGCTGCGTATCAAGCAGCTTCAGGCGGCACAGAAGCGTACGCGTCAGCCGGAGGTGCGCTACCGGCTCAAACAGCGCGCAAAATTCCTGCAGACGCTGATCAACGAGAGCCGTCAGACCGTATTCCTGATGGAGCACTACCACGACCACAGCGAAGAAGGTGACGCGCATGCGGACTGTCGCGCTGTCTGAGCACACAGCGACACGGCTGGCCTACCGGCAGTATCTCGGTCTGCTCGCGGAGGACGACCGCGGCTTCCGGCAGGCATTCCGCACGGCCTTCTTCCGGGCCATGCGCGAGCAGCTGACACCGCGGCAGTACGAGGTGCTGTGGATGATCGAGGTGGAGGGATTATCCTGCAAACAGTGCGCTGAACGGCTTGGGATCAGTCCATCGGCGGTATCGCGGCACTGTTCCCGCGGCAAAAAGCGGCTGCGGACGCTGCTTGCGTACAATCTGGAGCTGAGACACCAGTATTTTTCTTAGCTGCAAGCGAAAACCGGCACATACAGAGGTTTCTCTCCTTATGTGCCGGTTTTGTTTGTTTGATTGCCAAATTGAGATCGAACACTTGCGAAGCAAACGGAATCCTGCCTGCAAGGCGCGATTATTCTTCAGTTTTCGATCGAAAGCGTGGTTTTTATCGAGAGGCGGCTCGGAAAACGTTCGTTTTTCGACAGCTTCAAAAAAGAGCGGTCTCCCGACCGCTCTTTTTTATTCCGAAGCATCAGCATGCGCCCTTTTCCGAGCAGAATTTGACTTCTTTGCCCTCAAGGATCATATTTGTGGTGCGCACGGCGCACATTTTGCCGCACATCGAGCAGGTATGACGCTCGGTCGGCGGAACCTGATTATAGAACCGCTCCGCCTTTTCCGGGTCGAGTGCCAACGCGAACTGCGCGGGCCAGTCCAGCTTATGACGCGCGTCCGCCATTGCGTTATCGCGGTCACGCGCACCGGGCAAACCGAGTGCGATATCGGCGGCATGGGCCGCGATCTTGCTGGCAACGATGCCCTCGCGCACGTCATTTTCATCTGGCAGGCGTAGGTGCTCCGCCGGTGTAACGTAACACAGGAAGTTCGCGCCCACCTGTGCGGCAATAGCGCCGCCGATGGCCGAGGTAATATGGTCGTAACCCGGTGCAATATCAGTGACGAGCGGCCCGAGGACATAGAAAGGCGCTCCATGGCAAAGGCGCTTTTCCATCTGCATATTGGCCGCAATCTCGTTCATCGCCATATGGCCGGGACCTTCGATCATAACCTGCACGTCCTTCGCCCACGCACGCTGTGCAAGGTTGCCCAGCTCGATCAGCTCGCTGATCTGACCCGCGTCGGACGCATCATCAATGCAGCCCGGACGCAGTGCGTCACCCAGCGAAATGGTAACGTCGTAGCGGCGGAGAATGTCCAGCACCTCGTCGTAATACTCGAAGAACGGATTCTCATTGCCGGTCATCTTCATCCACGCGAACAGCAGCGAGCCGCCGCGGGAGACGATGTTCATCCTGCGGCCCTCACGCATAAAGGCTTCGACCGCACGGCGATTGATACCCGCATGAATGGTCATGAAGTCCACACCCTCCTTGGCGTGCGCCTCAACAACCTTGAGGAAATCCTGTGCGGTGATCTCGAGCAGGTCCTTTTCCAGATACCCGATCGCGTCGTACATCGGCACGGTGCCGATCATCGCCGGCGACATGTCGATCAGCTGCTTGCGGAAGGTGTTGGTCTTGCCGTAGTTGGACAGGTCCATGATGGACTCCGCGCCCATGTCAACGGCCATGCGCACCTTGCGCAGCTCCATCTCGTAGTCCTTGCAGTCACCCGAAATGCCGAGATTGACATTGATCTTTACGCGGGTGCCGTCGCCGACCGCCTCTGCGGACAGGCTTTTGTGATTGATGTTCGCCGGAATCGCAATCGTACCCTTTGCGACTCGTTCCATGATGAACTCGACCGGACGGTTTTCCTTTTTGGCGACCGTTTCGATCTCCGGCGTGACGATACCGCGCTTTGCGGCATCCATCTGCGTTGCATAATTTCTCATGGCTTACTGATACTCCTTCTGAATTAGGCAATGCCGCATAATTAAGCAAGAGCGATTTACGAGTAAATTTTGCGTACTGATTAGGCGTGGTTTTGCAGCAATACGAGTGTATTGCAAAAAATCACAACAACATCAGGACGCAAAATTTCCGTAAAGCGCCGCAGCTTTAATTGTGCGGGATTGCCTTTTATATTGCTTCCGGAGTGCGGTATGAAAAGGGGACGCCGAGGCATGCGGTGCGCTCTGTCCTGACGACCCCGCCGCACTTCGGCGGCAGACAAACCTTGTTCTAAGAGGGACGCTGTCCCCCTTAGATACCGAACAAGTTTCCAGGGAAACTTGTCCGGATATCCCCCTCTCGTTTGCACAGCAAACGAGGCCGCGCCGCGGCGGCGCGGGCAGTGGTAAGAAAGTCAGGTACACGCTCTGACTTTCTTAGGGAATTTTATGCGGCACACTGCGGTGCGCCTGTTCTGCTTGTTTTGCCTTCGGCAAAATACAGCAGAAATGTATTAAACGTATAAGTAATCTGCCATAACCGGCTGTAAACCGTGATCGCAGATCGCCTGATATACCTCATTGACCGAGCGGCCGTCCGAAATCTCGAACTGCTCATCGCCCTTATCCTCGCCGGAGTGACCGCCGATACCGACGTCTACACCTGCGGAAATCTTGGTGGCGGCGATGCCGATGATATTATCACGGAAGCCCGCTCGCTCGCGGGTCGAGATAGTGATGGACGCGAACGGCATGAAGATGCGGTATGCACAGACCACCTGCAGCAGCTGCGGCTCGTGCACGTCCTTCGGATTGATCTTATCGTTATTGATAATCGGGCGCAGGCGCGGACACGAGAACGCGATCTCTGCGTGCGGATACTTGCGCTGCAGCAGATACGCGTGCAGACCGGTCGCAAACGCATCCTTGCGGAAGTCGGACAGACCGAGCAGCGCCGCAAAGCCGACACCGCGCATGCCGCCCATCAGTGCACGCTCCTGCGCGTTCAGGCGGTACGGGAAAATGCGCTTGTGACCGCCGAGGTGCAGGGTTTTGTACTTCTGGTCGTCATAGGTCTCCTGAAATACGGTGACGTAGTCCACACCACACTCGTGCAGATAAGCGTACTCATCCACGTTGAGCGGATAAATCTCGATGCCGATGACACGGAAATACTTGCGCGCCAGCTTAACGGCTTCACCGATGTAGGATACCGGCGACATGGCACGGCTCTCGCCGGTCAGAATGAGGATTTCCTGCAGACCGGTCTCCGCGATGGCCTTCAGTTCCTGCTCGATCTCGTCCATGTCCAGCTTGGCACGGCGAATCTTGTTATGACAGTTGAAACCGCAGTAAATGCAGTAATTTTCGCAGTAATTGGCGATATACAGCGGCGTGAACATCTGCACCGAGTTGCCGAAATGCTTGCGCGTTTCGGCCTGTGCGCGCTGCGCCATCTGCTCAAGGAACGGCAGCGCCGCGGGAGACAGCAGCGCCGCGAAGTCCTCCGGCGAGAGAACATCCTTGCGGAGCGCACGCAGCACGTCAGCCGCCGTATAGGCATCCGCGTCATAGGCGTTCATGCGGGAAATGACCTCGTCCTGCACCTCGGAGCCGATGTTGTCCATACCCGGCTGGTACTCCATGTGATTGGTTTGTTCAGTGATATATTTTGCGGAGATGATCTCCGTTTTTTCGTTTTCCATGACAAATACCTTTCTGTTTTCGCGCAAAGCGCGCATTTAATCGAAAATTGCAGCGCAATTTTCATAAAAACGCGGGGCGTGTACCTGCGTTTTTATACAAGGAAGAAAATTTGTGTGCCGTGTAACGACGCGCAAATTTTCTTGCCGGATATGTCCGGGCTTTGCCCGGCATATCCTTTTTCGATTGAAAGCGTGGTTTCAATCGAGAACTTTAATCCTGCAGGAAACCGGTCAGCGGAGAGGATGCCGAAGCCGTCTCACGAACACGGCCCAGACCGGCAAGGTATGCCGTGCGGCCTGCCTCAATCGCCTGCTTGAACGCCTCAGCCATCGCCGGAATATCGCCTGCGGTGGCAATCGCGGTGTTGGCCATGATAGCTGCCGCGCCCATCTCCATCGCCTCGCAAGCCTGCGACGGACGGCCGATGCCTGCGTCCACGATGATCGGCAGATCAATTTCATCAATCAAAATCTTGATGAACTCGCGGGTAGCAAGGCCCTTGTTCGTACCGATCGGAGCCGCCAGCGGCATGATGGAAGCCGCACCGGCATTGACCAGATCACGCGCAACGTTCAGATCGGGGTACATATACGGCATAACGACGAAGCCCTCTTTCGCGAGAATCTCGGTCGCGCGGATGGTCTCCTGATTGTCCGGCAGCAGGTACTTGCTGTCGCGCATGATTTCGATCTTGACGAAATCGCCGCAGCCGCACGCACGCGACAGACGCGCAATGCGAACTGCCTCGTCGGCATTGCGGGCACCCGAGGTGTTCGGCAGCAGCGTTACGCCTTCCGGAATATAGTCGAGGATGTTAGCCGTGCCGCCCTCATTTGCTCGGCGCAGTGCCAGCGTGATGATCTGTGCGCCTGCATTCTGCACAGCAGCGTTGATCAGGTCGAGCGAATACTTGCCGGAACCAAGGATAAAGCGGGACTGGAACTCGTGTCCGCCGATTACAAGCGTATCTTTCATGTGAAAAACTCCTTTTTCTTGACCCATTTAAGGGAAACGTATAAACTGATAGTATAAATAAGAAAGGGGAACGTAAAAGTGAAAAAGTTTATCGAAGAATTCAAAGCCTTCGCGCTGCGCGGCAACGTGATGGACATGGCAATCGGTGTTATCATCGGCGGTGCGTTCACCAGCATCGTGACTTCACTGACCGATAACCTCATTAACCCGATCCTCGGTGCGGCCGGGAGCACCGACCTGAGCGCGTTCGTGCTCAAGATTGGCGGTGTGGAACTGCGCTACGGTGCATTCATCACCTCGATCATCAACTTTTTGATCATGGCGTTCGTGCTGTTCTGTCTGCTCAAGGCGGTCAATAAGCTGACTGCGCTCGGCAAAAAGCCGGAAGCACCCGCAGAGCCGACCACCAAAACGTGCCCGTTCTGCTGCAGCGAAATTCCGATCAAGGCCGTCAAGTGTGCACACTGCGGTTCCGATCAGCCCAAGGGATAATTACATAGCCGTGCGAGGGGCGAACCGGTCGGTTCGCCCTTTTTATTTGCCGTTACGGCTCTGTCTCTCCAATGAGCAAGCGCAGCACCATCGTGCCTTCATGTGCCGAGCAGACCGCTACGCGCGGCGCCATCAGACCGAGACCGTCGGCTACATCGCTTGTACCGTCGCCGCAGAGGTACACATGGCCGAAGCGTTTTTCGGTCTTGATCAGGTTCGCTGAGCCGTAGCCTGCCATGCCGCTGCCCGACACGACCGGCTTTTCCGGCAGTCTGGTAAGCAGATTCTCGAGCAGCATGGCCTTCTGGTCCGGCTTGTCGAACGCCTCTACGACCACATCACAGCCGGAGAACAGCCGCTCCACGTTAGACGGAACGACCCGCTCGGTGTAAGTCTCGTAGGTGAGATAGGGATTGATGGCCTCAAGCTGCTCGACAAGTGCGAGCGTTTTCGGAATACCGAGGTCTTTCATCGTGTAATGCTGTCGGTTGAGGTTGGTGATGTCCACCACATCGAAATCCACGAGGATGAGATGACCGACACCCAGCCGCGCCAGAAAAATCGCAAGGTTGGAGCCAAGTCCGCCCAAACCCGCAATGCCGACACACGCCTTGTCCAGCTTAGCCTGAATATCCGCGCCGTGGCGTTCCACCAGTGCGTCATGCAGTTGTTCTTTGGTTAAAATCATGATTTTTCTCCTGTAATCACGCGCAGCGTGCATTTAATCGGAAAGAAATTGCATTGCAATTTCTATGAAAACCGGGAGCATGTATCTCGGTTTTCATACCAGTAAGAAATTTGTGTACCGCTTGCGGCGCGCAAATTTCTTTGGGACATATCCGCGTCTTACGCGGTATGTCCCCTCTCGATTGAAACTGTAGTTTCAATCGAAGAATATCAGCCGCCGCCCACAAAGCATACGACTTCCAGATGGTCTGCATCGGTCAGCTTCTCTTCCGCGAACTGCGCGCGCGGAATGATGGTGCCGTTCTTCTCGACAGCCACACGCTGCGGGTCGTGACCCAGCTCCTTCAGCAGCGCCAGTACGGTTCCTTCTGCGGGAACAGCGCGCTCGTTACCGTTTACTTTCATGCAAATATCCTCTTTTCTGCAAGAAAAAATGCTCCGGTTTCACCATTCGGTAAAACCGGAGCATTAAAATTTCAAGTATATGCGACAGCTTCCCTACGATGGTGCTAACCAACAGGTTCAAAAGGTTAGGCTCTCGCCCTCTCAGCCGCTCATCACGGCACCCTTGCTTGCAAATACAGTATGCACCTCATTCTCCCACTTGTCAAGCACATTTTTTTCGGATATAATGCAGTTATACAATGCAAACATTCGTTCGAAAGGAGATGATGACCGATGGACAGAACCATTCTGCACTGCGACTGCAACTCGTTTTTCGCGAGTGTGGAAACGCTGCTCGACCCGTCGCTCGCCGATGGTCCAACCGCCGTCTGCGGTGATCCGGAGAGCCGCCACGGCATCATTCTCGCCAAGAACGAGAAGGCCAAAGCCTTCGGCGTACAAACTGCCGAGACCATCTGGCAGGCGAAACGGAAATGCCCGGATTTACGGTTGGTAGCACCGCATCGAAGCGAATATGTGAAGTTTTCGCGCAAATGCAACGAGCTGTACCTGCAGTACACCGATCTTGTCGATCCGTTCGGCATTGACGAATCCTTCCTTGATGTCACCGGCTCGATGCACCTGTTCGGCTCCGGCGAGCATATCGCGGACGAGCTGCGCCGCCGCATGCGCGAGGAGGTCGGACTGACCATCTCGGTCGGCGTGTCGTTCAACCGCGCGTTCGCCAAGCTCGGCAGCGATTACAAAAAGCCGGACGGCACGACGGTCTTTTCGCGCGAAAATTTCAAGCAGCGCGTGTGGGCCTTGCCCGCGAACACACTCCTGTATGTCGGCAAACGCGCCAGCGACCGGCTGAATCGACTGGGCGTGCGCACGATCGGCGAACTTGCCGCCTGCGATCCGGCATTTATCCACAGCATTCTGGGCAAAAACGGTGATCTTCTGCTGCGTTATGCCAGAGGCGAGGACGATGAGCCGGTGCGCTCGTTTTACGCGGAACGCGAGGTCAAATCGGTCGGCAACAGCATGACGTTCGCGCACAATCTGCTCGGCGCGGACGAATGCCGCATGGGCATTACGGCGCTGTGCGACAATGTCGGCAGACGTTTGCGAAAGCGCGGCATGGTGTGCCAGACCGTGCAGCTCGGCATCCGCGACCCGGAATTTCACAACCGCTCGCGGCAGGTAACGCTTGAGCGGCCGACCAACTCCACGCGGACGCTCATCGATCTGTCCATGCAGCTGCTGCTCGGGCACTGGCCGATGGACAAGCCGGTGCGCCTGCTGTCGGTCACGGCAGCCAATCTGCTGCCGGAAAATCAGTCGTGCGAGCAGCTTTCGCTGTTTGATGCCGCCGAGGATATCCAAAAGCGCGACCGCCAGCATAAGCTCGACCAGACGGTTGACGCACTGCGACAGAAATTCGGTGATCAATCCGTTATGTTCGCGCATTCGGTGAAGAAAAAGGATAAAACAGATAAAAAATGAGGACATATCTACCGGATATGTCCTCATTTTGCGTTACTGCGTCAGCCGAAAGGAAATCGCCCATCTGCCGTCCATCAGGTTGCTTGCGGTGTAGATATCACCGGTAAGTGTACAGCCGGCAACATCCTCGTATGCCATCGGGAAAACGTACTCGGTGACTTCTGCATCCGCGTCAGAATCGATGTAGGAAACGTCGTAATCTCGCCAAAGCTCAGTGCCGTCCGTCATGCGGAGTACCCCAAAATTTGCATGGTTGTCGCGCGACAGCTTGCCTTCCGTGCGGTATGACAGGTGCAGTGCATCATCGTGCCACGCTGCCGCAGTGAGCGTAACATTGCCGTCCTCGCTCTGCCAAAGCGTGCCCTGCGGAACAAGAAAATCATAGTCGTGCATGGTTTCGTACAGCGAGATATCCGACGCACTCAGACCGTTGATATCGTGGTTCTCGGTCGGTGCATTCTGCGGCACAGCGGACAAATCCGCCGTTACCGGAACGCCTTCCTGTTCCACTTTGCCAATCAGCAGCTTGTTAAACGAAAACTCGAACGCGCCTGCCGGAATATCTCCTCCCAAATCGTCAATTTGAAGAAAATACGTTGCCGTGTGGGTACTTGGGTCGTAGTCAACCGTCGAGCAGCCGCAGGACAGCGGTGCAGTTCTGCCCAAGCGCGGATAATCCAAATGCCAGCTGTCGTACATATCCGGCGCGGCATCGCCGAACACGCTGCCGGTGGTGTCGGTCAGCGACAAATACACCTTTGCCGTGCTGCCTTCCACGTCCGCCGAAACGACCTCCAGCTTGACGCCCTGATCCTCGCAGACCTGCCCGACCGGCTGCAGGTACTCCGCCATGCCGGGCGCAATTTGGTACAGCACCCGCAGAACCGCCTCCTGATTGGCGGCTACGGCGGTGCTCACGCAGGCCAGTGCCGCCGCAACCGCAAGGATGATCTTGAGCGGTTTTCGCGCTCTGTGCGGCCTGCCGCTCTCCATTTTGGCGATTGTCTGCTGCACCAGTGCGTCGCTCGGCGTGATATTCTCATTCATGCCGCGGTACTGCTTGTGAAAATCCATCGTCCAACTCTCCTTTCATCAATTCGCGCAGCTGTGTCCGTGCGCGTGTCAGCCGTGTACGTATTGCGGACGGTTTTTCCCCGCTCATGCGCGCAATCTCCTCTGCGGTGTAGCCCTCGCAGTAGAATAAATGCACTGCCGTGCGGTACTTAGGCGTCAGCCGCCGCAGGGCTTCATCCAGTGCGCTGTCCTCCGGCTCGGGAAACGGAATGCGGTCATCGAGCGGTGTGTCGTGCCGCCGCCATGCCATGCGCCAGTGGCTTTTCAGGCAGTTGAGCGTCACCCGCAGCAGCCATGCCTTTTCGTGCTCCTCGCTGTCGAAAACCGGCTTTTTACGCACGGTCTGGAGAAAGACCTCCTGAAAAATATCGTCCGCGTCGTGACGGCTGCGCGTCTGCGCATACGCCAATCGGTATACCATGTCGCCGTAGACGCTGACGAGTTGTTCGGGTGTTTTTGCAGTCATGCTCCATCCTCCTTTCACCGGTAATACGAAATAAAAACCCGAAGTGCTACAAATCTTCGCAGAAATTTATCGCACTTCGGGTTGCATTTATTTTGTCCAGGCTTGCTTGAGCAGCTTTGCCGCCTCGCCGATCTGCTGTTCGGTCAGGCCGGCATAGCCGAGCACAAGCGTTGCTCGCGGTGGCTTGACCGGCGGCGTATAGTACGCCGAAAGCGGGTAAACACGCACACCAACCGCCTTTGCACGCTCAATAAGTTCGTGCTCGAGCATGCCGTTGCGCATGTGCAGCAGCAGGTGCAGACCGGCTTCCGAGCGCGAGACCTCATGCGGCAGATCGGCCAGCTCGCGGTCAAGCGCGGCCATGAGCGCGTCGCGGCGTGCCTGATAGACCTTGCGGCTGCGACTGATGTGCCGCTCGAAGCCGCCGGTGTGCATGAAGGCCGCCAGCGTGTACTGGTCAAAGCTCGGCACGGTAGATGAGTACCGCGAAAACCGTTCACGATAGCGCGCCATCAACGCATTCGGCAGCACCAGATAGCCGATGCGCAGTCCGGGGGCAAGGCTTTTCGCGAAGGTGTTGACGTACACAACGCGTCCGGTCCTGTCCAGCTCACCCAACGCCGGAATCGGGCGTGAGGCATAGCGGAATTCGCTGTCGTAGTCATCCTCGATGATGTAGCGGTCGGGCGCTTCCGACGCCCAGCGGAGGATTTCCAGTCGGCGGGCAGCCGTCATAACCGTGCCCAGTGGGAAATGGTGCGACGGCGTAAGGTATACCACCGATGCGTCACTCGCGGCCAGCGCGTCAGCACGCAGACCGTGCTTGTCCAGCGGTGTCGGACGCACGGTCACACCGTTCACTGCGAAAATCTGGTACAGCTTGCGGTAGCCGGGGTTCTCGAGCGCGTACACGCGGTCGCGGCCGAGCAGCTGAATGACAAGGTGCATCAGATACTCCGATCCTGCACCGATCAGGATGTTGTCCGGCGAGACGTTGATGCCGCGGAAGTCGTGCAGGTAGCGCACGATCTCCTCTCGAAGTTCCGCCGCGCCGCATGGGTCGGTCGCACGGAGCAGCGCACTCGAGTATTCGCTCAGCACACTGCGCGACAGCCGCGCCCATGTGGAGAACGGAAAGCAGCCGTTATCGACAAAATCTGTGCGAAAATCGTAAGGATAGGTCTCCTCAGAGATGGAAATCGGCGGCAAAGGCGGTGTAGATGGCTCCTGTGGCTCGGAAACCGGCACAGCAAGCTGCTCCTGCACAAAGTAGCCGCGCCGTGGCGCAGAGGCGATGTAGCCTTCGGCGGCAAGCTGGCCGTAAGCGGTTTCCACGGTGATCTGGCTGACGCGCAGATTAGCCGCCAGCTTGCGTTTGCTCGGCAGGCGCGTGCCGCCGGGCAAGGCGCCGGACATGATGTCCGCGCGGACAGCGTGGTAGAGCTGCTCGTAGAGCGGCTGTTGATCGTGCGGTTTAAGGTGGTAAGTCAGCATGGCCGGAGGCTCCTTTCTTTGCGTCTTTTGCAAAATCTGTGCTGATTTTATGAGTTATCGCTTGCGAAGCGAACGAAATCTGCGCTGACGCCGCGCGGGCGCACAAGAGGGTAGACACCAAGGTTTCTACCCTCTTGTGAATCACCCGTTTCCTGTCATAGTCTGGCGCAGACCAGAGACCGGCGACCGCTGCGAAAATAGGGGTACGGCAGTCGGGTTACTCTTGCGTTTGTTTCGTAAAATATTCGCAGTTCCCGGATAGCTTACTGCTACACAGACCGGCTACTTCCAGCAGGCGCGACATACCCGTGTCGCGCAATTCGTTAGCGTGTTATCACAGACGGCACCTACGAAGATAAATGTTACCAAGTGTCTATATTCGCAGGTGCTGTCTACAATCTCCAGACTAACGATTCGTGCGGCACTGTTATGCCGCACCCAGCGTAGAGCCGCCGATCTGTGTAGCAGTCAGAAAACAGCTTGAGCATCTGCGGTTGAGAAATGGGCGGCCATTGGCCGCCCCTACGGAAGATGAACAGTACGGCCGTTCCCCCATAGTCTCAGTTCTCTGATAGCCGCCGTGCTAAGAGGAAACGGGGAGATTCACAAGAGGGGTGGAAACCTTAGGTGTCTATCCCTCTTGTGCGCCTGCGCGGCGTCAGCGCAGTTCCCCTCGCCTCGAAGGCGAAAAACTTACGTTAAATAAGCGCCATCGAACGCAGAATGAACAGCGTCAATGTCAGCGTAACCGCACTCAACGCCGTGCTGAGCACAATGATCGACGATGACAGCACATGATCGCCGCCCATATTTTTCGCCATAACATAACCGGACGCTGTGCTCGGCGCACCGCACAGGATGACGATAGCCACCAGTGTCTGCTCGCGGAAGCCGAGCGCCACGCCCATCGGCAGAAAGATAACGCTCAGCAGCACCAGCTTGATAAACACGGCTGCACAAGTCGGGCCCAGCTTTTTGATTGCCTTTGCGCCCTCAAAGCCCGCGCCGATGCTCAGCAGCGCCATCGGCGTTGCACAGTTGCCCAGCATGGACAGACCCTTGTCCAGCATCGGCGGAAAGTCGATTGCTAGGAGCGAGAACGGCAGACCCGCGAAAATACCCAGTATGATCGGGTTGGTGATGATGCCGCGCAGCGTTTTGCCGACCAGACCGCGGTGGTCCGCCTGCTGTGCGTCCGGCGCGGTGACAGTCAGCACCAGCACCGAAAAGATGTTGTACAGCGGCACGCTTGCCACGATCATCAGCGGCACAAGACCGGCATTGCCGTATAGATTCTGCACAAAGGCCACGCCCAGAATCGCCTGCGAGCCGCGGAAAGCGCCCTGCGTGAACGCGCCAACCATGCTCTTATCTTTGAGAAAGAGGGACGCGCCGATCCAGACGGCAAAAAAATACACCGTCGTCGCACCCGCGCAGAAAAAGAAAAACACGGGGTCGAACTGCTCGGTGATGCGTCCCTGCGCGATATCGCGGAACAGCAGGATCGGCAGCAGCACCTTGAACGACAGACGGTCAATGTCGGTCAGCGTCTGCTTGGTGAAAAAGTTTTTGCTGCGCAGCCAGCGGCCAAGCACGATGATCGCAAAAATCGGCACGGTGGCATTCAGACAGAATATCAGGTTATCCATTGGTTTCTCCCTCCACAGCTGCTTCCTCGTGGCGGAAGAAGTCCTGCAGTTTCTCCAAGCTCTGCGCCAGAAGCGCGGTCTGCTCGGGTGAGAGCGTGTCCACCAAAGACGCGATCATGCGCTCGTGAAAGTCCTTGTGGTACTCGTAGGCGGCTCTGCCCTTGTCGGTGAGCATGATATTGACAACGCGGCGGTCCTCCTGGCTGCGCACGCGGCGCACCAGTCCCTTGGAGACCAGCTTGTCGCACGCAACGGTCAGCGTGGCCAGTGTTACGCCGATTGACCTGGCAACCTCGCTCATACGCACAGGTTCCCTGTCACCGATCTTCTCGATGATATGGATTTCAGTGATGGACACCGCGCTGCCCAGTCCGCCCGCCATGGCGCGTTCTTCGATTTTGTTGATCCGGCCGAACACATCGACCAGAAAGGAATTGAGCTGCTCTGCGTCTTCCATGTTCGTGCTGTCCCTCCGTTAGTTCGTTAATCTAACTAAATATTAGCATAAAATTGTCGAGCTTGCAACAAAAAAGGCGCAATCGAATGATTGCGTCAATGGATATAGGATTTTTCGAGCTAAATAATGAAGAAAGGAAAATCGACGTGGTCGTGAATCGGTTTGGAAAACGGCGGGGTGAGGGCTGCCCGCCCTCCCCCCGCCGTCTATCGGATTGGCACCATTGATAATGAACAAATGCAACCGTCACATACGCAGCACAAACGAAACTCGCGCAAGGATAGGCCATTTTCAATTCTGCATCATTTCACTGTGCATTTGTGCATTTTTATACAGACTTACACATTGCACAGTGCCGCTATCGCGGCCCTCAGGAGGGCGCTCAGCACGGCGAGCGTAATACACAGGAAATACGGCATCCTGCACGTTCGAAGCGAATACCGTCCGGTGGCTTCACCGCCCTGCCAGACCATAGAGCATGCGGCAAGCAGCGCGGAGACGCTCAGCACGGCGGGTACGCCGGCTGCTCCGATGATGAGGGCGTTTCCTTCTCCCACGCTGACCGCGACGGTCATGGCAAGTACGAAGCCGCGTGCTGCGGCAACCGCACTCAGCAGCAGCTCTCTCGGGCGCAGAAAGGCGCACACGAGCGGCAGCAGCACCCAGATAAGCGCGCACAGCGTGCTCTGCACCACATGCGCAGGCAATTCAGCCAGCAGACCGGAAAGCACTGCCGCGCCGTCCCCTTCGCTGGCCCGCAGACCGGTCAGACCGCCCGCCGCTGCACCGCACAGGAACATCGCACACAGGAACAGGAACACCGGTGTCCGCACCAAATCGTCAAAAAAACCGAGAATATGCTGTTTGTTCATACGTCTTCCCCCTTGGAAAAGTCATAGAACAGCATATTCCCGGTTTTATCTTTTTAGAACAACAGACGGACTTAGCCTTCCTCGTTGATCATCTCGCACATCGCGTTCACCATGTCCTTGCAGGGCTGGCGCAGGAACGGGCGTGCCTTTTTGTTGATCTCGTAGGTTGCATACAGCTTGCCTTCCTCGTCACGGTGCAGCACGGCCGCGATCAACTCGGTTGCAGCGGCGATGCGGTCAGCCAGGTACGCAAGATCCACCTTTTCGCTGTCGCACACGGAAACTACCACGCGCTTTTGCGAACTGCTGGAAATCTTGGCAAGCTCGGTCGGCATTTCACGCTTCGAAGCGGTGAGCAGCACGATCTCACTCTTGATCACGGCAGCAAGTTCGTCCTCGCAGATACGAACCTCGTCGTAGCCCTCTGCAGCCTTGCAGGCCGCCGCATTCTTCGCGGACAGGAACAGATTGCGCTGCGGTATGACCTCCTTCTCCAGGATGGCGCGGATCAGCTTCTGAAGATATTCACCTTCACCAAGCACGGAAACCAGTACATTCTGCGGCATAATATCATCTCCTTCACAGGGCAGTACAAATACAAGAGCAATTATACGCACAAACAGCCCGTTTCGCAACGGATTTTACATATTCTTTTTGCAATTCATCACTTCGACTGATTTGCACAAATTTTATCCATTGCCTTTAGGTAAATTGCACATTCCAGACGCTTACGCTCCATCTCGCAGCCGAGGTCGTAGGAGTCGTTCATGTCGTGGTTCATGTTGTAGTTTGCTGCCGAGCAGCCGCCCGAGCAGTAGAACTTCGCCCAGCACTTCTGGCACTTCGGACGAGAATAGATGTTCATGCCGGCAAACTTCTGCGCGATGTCCATATTGAAGGACTGGTCGAGCACACTGCCCTGCTTGAACTCATCCTTGCCGACAAACTGGTGGCAGGGATAGATATCGCCGTCCGGCGTTACGGCTACATACTCATAACCCGCACCGCAGCCGCGCAGACGCTTAACAACGCACGGACCCTGATCCAGATCGACCATGAAGTGGAAGAAGGTAAACGGCTTGCCTTCCTTCTTACGCTCGAGCATGATATCGGTCAGACGGTCGTACTCGGCCTCAATCTTCGGCAGATCGTCCTCGGTCAAGTCGTAGCCGCAGCCCGGGTCAGCCGTTACCGGCTCGACGGAAAGGCGGTCAAAGCCTGCATCCGCGATGCTCAGCACATCCTCAGCAAAATCGAGGTTGTGCGAGGTAAACGTGCCGCGCGCGTAGTAATCGAGGTTCGGGTCGCGCTCGTCCACCAGCGCCTTGAACTTGGGCACGATGGTGTCGTAGCTGCCCGTACCGGCTACCGTCTTGCGGAACTCGTCGTTGACCTCACGGCGGCCGTCGAGCGACAGCACGCAGTTGTCCATGTTCTCGTTGATGTACTTGCGCTTGTCCTCATCGAGCAGCAGGCCGTTGGTGGTGATAGTGAAGCGGAACTTCTTGTTATGCTTCTCCTCCAGGCTGCGGGCATAATCGACCGTCTGGGTAACGGTATCCCACGCCATGAGCGGCTCACCGCCGAAGAAATCGACCTCGATGTTGTGACGCACGCCGGAACGCGCGATAACAAAGTCGATGGCCTTCTTGGCGATCTCAGGCGGCATGATCTTGCGGCCCTGACCAAAGTCGCCGGTGGATGCGAAGCAGTACTTGCAGCGCAGGTTGCAGTCGTGCGCTACGTGCAGGCACAGAGCCTTGACCGGTGCATTCACCGGAATGTAGCGACTTACATCGATGTAGTCATCCTGCGCGAACAGCTGACCAGCCTTTTTCAGCTCGTACAGCTCGTCATATGCCTCGTGGATCTCGTCCGCGGTGTAGTCCGGCAGGGCGTCAACGATGCTCTGCGGACAGGTATCACCCATGTTTTCATCCAGCAGTCCGGACACTGCATAGCTGATGTCATCGAGCAGATGTACCGCGCCCGAGTTGACATCGAGCACGAAATTCAGCCCTTTTTTCTGATAACGATGAATCATTTATTTTCCTCCGATATACAGGAACAAGGCGCACCCGCAGGCGCGCCTTGCATATTCCTTTTAAGCGTGATTACTTTGCGTGCTCGCACTTCTGGTTTGCCACGGTGCAAGAGGTCTTGCATGCGGACTGGCAGGAAGTCTGGCACTCGCCGCAGCCGCCGTGTGCTGCAGTCTGCTTCAGGGTTGCAGAAGTCAGGGTAGAAATATGCTTCATTTGATTTCCCTCCTATTTTTTGATGTGGCTGTAACGCTTCTTTTTCCGCATATTGGCACCGGCGTAACCGCCCAGTGCCGAGGCGATCAACGAGCAGAGCAGGCTGATCACCGTGCGTACAAAATGAATGGATTGACCGAGCGGCAGCACCGCAACGATCAGCAGGATCAGAAAAACCGCAAAACCTGCGCCGAGCGACCAGTAAAACTGGTTTTCGCCTGCGCGCTTTGCAGCGACCAGTGCGGCAAGCGCACTGCCGAGTGCAAGGAACACCAGTGCACAAGGCGCTATTGCCCCTTCTGTCAATGTGCCGCGGTGAACGAGCACCGCACCGAGCAGCATCAACAGCAGAGTACCGAGCAATCCGGCAAGCACCGACGGCAAAAGGATACCGACCGGTGACTGACCCTCATTGGTTTTTCTCATCATTTCATAGCCTCCCGCCGAATTTTATTTATATGTCATGCTATTCGGCAAGAAATGGGGTTATTACTTTGCGTCCTTCTTTGCTTCCTTGGGCGCCTCGACCGTCTCGGTCGCCGGAGCCTCCTTACCGCGGATTGCCCAGCGGTAAATCTTGAGCTTCGTGCGGTCGCTCGAAGACTCGATGACCAGAACGTCGTCCTTGATGCTGACTACGCGGCCGATAAAACCACCGATGGTGGAAATCTCATCACCGATCTCGATGGAGTTACGCATATCGCGCTCCTGCTTGTCGCGCTTGCGCTGCGGACGGATCAGGAAAAAGTAGAATACGACGATCAGAACTACAAACGGCAAAAACTGCGCGATGATCGCGCCATAATCCGACAGAGCCGGCATTTTGTCCAATGCCATAACCATGGTTACACCTCCCTATGCAATTTGCTGTAAATACTCACTATATTATACTGGATATTCTGTCAAATTACAAGTCCTTTTTGGAGGCAATACCACATAATTCAGCTGCGGCGCTTTACGGAAATTTTGTATCCTGATATCGGCCTCGGTTTCTTGCGCGAGTTCCATCCGCGCTGCCGCAATTTCTTGCAGTACACAAAGTATTGCTGTGAAACCGCGCCTAATCAGTACGCAAAATTTGCTCGTAAATCGCTCTTGCTGTATTATGCGGTACTGCCTCTTTATTTGTGCTACCTAAGCTATTCGCAGCATAAAATAGCAGTATCTTATCGAAACGAGGTGCTGACCATGCTTTTCCCTGCTTTATTTGCGCTCGGCGGCGCATTTTTCTTCTTTGTGCTGCGTGTACAGGGCGCGGACGGGTCGTTTCCCAAGCCGCTCACGCCCGATGAGGAGGCGGTTCTGCTGCGCCGCATGCAGCAGGACGGGGACGCCGAGGCACGGGAAAAGCTGATCGAGCACAATCTCAGACTGGTAGCACATATTGTGAAAAAGTATTACGCCGTAAGTACGGAGCAGGACGATCTGCTGTCCATCGGCACGATCGGGCTCATCAAAGCGGTGAACACCTTTAAGGCGGATAAGAATATCCGCCTGGCGACATACGCCTCCAAATGTATCCAGAACGAGCTGCTGATGTATTTCCGGCAGAAGCGCAAGAGTGCGGGCGAGCTTTCGCTCTCGGACACGCTCGAGTCGGACGGCGACGGCAATGCGCTTGCCCTGCAGGATATCATCTGCTGCGAGGACAGCGGTCTGTCCGCCGTTGAGGAGCAGGACCGGTACCATGCCATGCACCGCGCGCTGGCAGGCTGTCTCTCTCCGCGTGAACGCGAGATCATCCGCCTGCGGTACGGCATCGGTCTGGCATCTCCCCTGCCGCAGCGTGAGATTGCCGCGCGGCTGAGTATTTCGCGCAGCTATGTTTCGCGCATTGAAAAGCGTGCGCTCGAAAAGCTGCGGGAGGCTCTCGAACGCGAGGGACGGCCGCCGTAAAAGCGGCGGTTGTCCCCTTCCGAAAAAAATTTTAATTTTTTTTGAAAAAAGGGTTGACGAATCCCGGATTCTGATATATACTAAACAAGTCGTCAGCGATGAGTCATCAAAAGCGACAGCAAAACTTAACAAATAGCCGAATTGTGTAAAGGTAGCACGACAGACTCTGACTCTGTTTGTGAGGGTTCGAATCCTTCTTCGGCTGCCACCGAAAACCGTCTTTTTTGAAAAGACGGTTTTTCTTTTTCCTTTTCGTGGTTTTCCTGTGACGGCTATTTGACAGACGGTCTCTCTCCCGATATACTAAAGTATATGTAAAGGAGCGATTACCATGTTTTGCATGAACTGCGGCACGCAGCTGCCGGACGGCGCAAAATTCTGCATGAACTGCGGCACAAAAGTCGGTGAGGTCGGCGCAGGTGCTGTCCCCTCCGGCAAAAAATATCCCTCGTACGCGATGCTGTATCCGAACAGCATGGCTTATCTCGAGTCCCCTGCCTATCAGCGCGAGCGCGGTCTGATGAAGCAGTCCGAGCTTGGCGCGACGCCGTATGCGGGCTTTGATTTTACCAACTATGTTTCTCTGGACGACGGCACGTTGGTCGGCTTTGTGTTCGGGCACACCGTGCGTTACCGCGCTGCCGAGGACTTCGGCTACAATCTCTATCGCCTGAATCCGGACGGCACAGCTGTTTTTCTGAACGCCGGCTGCAAACGCGGCGGCACCGAGCTGTATGTGCAGGACGGAACAGCGCACTGGACGGTGAATGGAGAAGCGTTTTCCGCATCTATTTGAGTATTAAGGCACCTGGTATCAGGTGCTTTTATTTTTGCATAATTTTTCGTAAAACCGCTTGACTTGGAGCACACTCCAAGTGATAGAGTGAGTTTAGAAAAAATATTCAGGAGGAAAACTATGTATATCGAGAACATCAACGGTCCCGCTGACGTGAAGAAGCTGAACATTAAGCAGATGACCGCGCTTGCGTCCGAAATACGTGATGCACTGCTGACCAAGCTGAGCCGTCACGGCGGCCATTTCGGTCCGAATTTCGGCATGGTAGAGGCAACCATCGCACTGCACTATGTATTCGAGTCCCCGAAGGATAAGTTTGTATTCGATGTTTCCCACCAGTCCTACCCGCACAAGATGCTGACCGGACGCAAGGACGCCTTTCTCTACGAGGAGCACTACGACGACGTTTCCGGCTACAGCAGCCCGCACGAGAGCGAGCACGACCATTTCACCATCGGTCACACCTCCACCTCGGTCAGTCTGGCCTGCGGTCTGGCCAAGGGCCGCGACCTCAAGGGTGAGGACGGCAACGTGGTTGCTATCATCGGCGACGGTTCGCTCAGCGGCGGCGAAGCGCTCGAAGCACTCAACTATGCGGCAGAGCTGGACGGAAACCTGATCATCCTTGTCAACGACAACGATATGTCCATCGCGGAGAATCACGGCGGTCTGTATCAGAACCTGCGCCTGCTGCGCGAGACGGGCGGCAAGGCCGAGTGCAACCTGTTCCGCGCGATGGGTCTGGATTACCGCTTTGTAGCCGACGGCAACGATATTGCTTCGCTCATTGAGGCGTTCAAGGCCGTCAAGGACAGCAGGCAGCCGGTTATTGTGCACATCGTCACCCAGAAGGGCAAGGGCTACGCGCCTGCCGAGCAGCACAGGGAGGCATGGCACTACTGTGCGCCGTTCCATCCGGAGACCGGCGAGCCGCTGATGGACATGAGCGGCGAGTGCTATGAGAGTATTACGCTCGACTTTATGATGAAGAAGATACAGGATGACCCGTCTGTGTGCATGATCACCTCGGGTACGCCGACCGTGCTCGGCTTCACCGAGGAGATGCGTAAGAAGGCCGGCAGCCAGTTCATCGACGTAGGCATTGCCGAGGAGAACGCGGTTGCACTGGCGTCCGGCATTGCGGCAAACGGCGGCAAGCCGGTCTACGGCGTGTACAGCACGTTCATTCAGCGCGCTTATGACCAGATTTCGCAGGACCTGTGCATCAACAGCAACGCGGCTACCATTATCGTTGCGTGGGGCTCGGTTTACGGCATGAACGATGTAACGCATCTCGGTCTGTACGACATTCCGATGCTGGCGAACATCCCCAACCTGGTTTATCTGGCGCCGACTACCAAGGAAGAATATCTGGCAATGCTCGACTGGAGCATTGAGCAGAACGAGCATCCGGTCGTTATCCGCATGCCGGGCGGCGCACTGGTTTCGGACGGAAAGGCTGTTACCAAAGACTTCGGCAGGCTGAACACCTACGAGGTTAAGGAGAAGGGTGCCCGGGTTGCCGTGATCGGTCTGGGTTCGTTCTACCCGCTCGGCGATCAGGCGGCGGCGCTCATCAAGAAAAAGACCGGCGTACAGCCGACCCTTATCAACCCGTACTATATCACCGGCGTGGATACTGACCTGCTCGAGAGCCTCAAGGCGGAGCACGATGTGGTCATCACCCTCGAGGACGGCGTACTCGACGGCGGCTTCGGTGAGAAGATTGCGCGTTTCTACGGCGACTCTGACATGAAGGTACTGAACTTTGGTCTCAAGAAGGAGTTCCTCGACCGCTATGACGTAGACGAGGTACTGAAGGACAATCACCTCACCGCAGAACAGATTGCGGAGGATGTGGAGAAGGTTCTGTAAGATTCCCTTTCTATTAGGCATTCGGTAACTCTCCTCCGCAGGGCGGGTTGCCCTATGATTCTCTAAACACTGTTGCACATATTTGTGCATGAAAAAACACGAAAGGCTTCGGAGCAATGCTCCGAAGCCTTTCGTGCTGTATGTCAAGTTTGGGGAGGTTTATGCCAGTCCAAGTTCCTTTACACGAGCCTGTGCTGCTGCCAGACGTGCGATCGGCACGCGGAACGGCGAGCAGGAAACGTAATTCAGACCAACATTGTGGCAGAACTCGACGGAGGACAGGTCGCCGCCGTGCTCGCCGCAGATGCCGAGCTTGATGTCCGGACGGGTGCGCTTGCCTTCTGCAACAGCGAAGCGGATCAAGCGGCCTACGCCGTTCTGGTCCAGACGAGCGAACGGATCGGACTCGAGGATCTTCTTATCGAAGTAAGTCTCCAGAATGCGGCCCACGTCATCACGGGAGAAGCCGTAGGTCATCTGGGTGAGGTCGTTGGTGCCGAAGGAGAAGAACTCCGCTTCCTTGGCCACATCGCCTGCGGTAACTGCGGCACGCGGCGTCTCGATCATCGTGCCGACCATATACTTCATCTTCAGGCCGGACTGCTCGATCAGCTCGTCAGCCTTAGCCTTGATAACCTTCTTTACGAAGCGCAGCTCATTGACCTCGGATACCAGCGGAACCATGATCTCCGGCGTGATATGCAGGTCGTCTTCCTTCCAGACGTTGATAGCTGCGGATACGATAGCCTCGGTCTGCATCTCGGCAATCTCCGGATAGAGAACGTCCAGACGGCAGCCGCGGGTACCCAGCATCGGGTTGAACTCGTGCAGGCTTTCTACCTTGCCCTTGAGCTTGTCGAAGGATACGCCCATCTCATCGGCCAGCTCCTTGATCTCGTCATCCTCGTGCGGGAGGAACTCATGGAGCGGCGGGTCAAGCAGACGGATGGTTACCGGCAGGCCGCCCATCGCGCGGTAAATTGCCTCAAAGTCGCCGCGCTGCATAGGCAGGATCTTGGCCAGAGCCGCCTTGCGCTGCTCGAGCGTATCGGAAATAATCATCTCACGAACCGCCTTGATGCGGGCCGGCTCGAAGAACATATGCTCGGTACGGCAGAGGCCGATGCCTTCTGCGCCGAACTTGCGGGCCTGCGTTGCATCACGCGGGGTATCGCCGTTGGTGCGAACGTGCAGGGTGCGAATCTCGTCAGCCCAGCCCATGAAGCGGCCGAAGTCGCCGGTCAGCTCAGCCTCCTGCGTTGCGATCTCGCCGAGGTATACATTGCCGGTGGAGCCGTCGAGCGAAATAACGTCACCCTCGTGCACTACCGTGCCGTCGGCAAAGGTCAGGGTCTTATCCTCTTCGGAAACCTTGATGCCGTTTACGCCTGCTACACAGCAGGTGCCCATGCCGCGTGCTACTACGGCTGCGTGCGAGGTCATGCCGCCGCGGGCGGTCATGATGCCTTCGGATACGGCCATGCCGTCGATATCCTCCGGAGAGGTCTCCTGACGGACGAGGACAGCCTTGATTCCGGTTTTGTGGGCCTTAGCTGCAGCATCTGCGGTGAAGTAAACCGCGCCGCAGGCTGCACCGGGCGATGCCGGCAGGCCGGTGGTGATCGGCGTAGCTGCCTTGAGAGCTGCCGGATCGAACGTCGGGTGCAGAAGTGCGTCAAGCTGCTTTGCCTCGACCTTCATAACCGCCTGCTCCTTGGTGCAGACGCCTTCGTCTACCAGATCAACCGCTACCTTGAGTGCTGCCTGTGCGGTGCGCTTGCCGTTACGGGTCTGCAGCATGTAGAGCTTGCCGTTTTCGATGGTGAACTCCATATCCTGCATATCGCCGTAATGCTTCTCAAGACGGCTGGAAATGTCAACAAACTGCTGATAAACCTCCGGCATGGTATCTGCCAGCGCGGAGATCGGCTGCGGCGTGCGGATGCCGGCTACAACGTCCTCGCCCTGTGCATTCATCAGGAACTCGCCGTACAGCTTCTTTTCGCCGGTGGCCGGGTTGCGGGTGAAGGCTACGCCGGTGCCCGAGGTCTCGCCCATATTGCCGAATACCATGGACTGTACGTTTACGGCAGTGCCCCAGCTGTGCGGGATGTCGTTCATACGGCGGTAGGTGTTCGCACGCGGATTATCCCACGAGCGGAATACCGCGCGGACAGCCTCCATCAGCTGCTTCTTCGGGTCCTGCGGGAAATCTTCGCCGAGGGACTTCTTGTAGTGATCCTTGAACAGAACGATCAGCTCGGACATATCGTCCGCGTCCAGTTCATTATCCATCTTAACGCCCTTTTTGTCCTTTACCTGGTCGATAAACTGCTCGAAGGTGGACTTAGGCAGCTCCATAACAACGTCAGAGAACATCTGAATGAAACGGCGGTAGGAATCGCGTGCGAAACGCGGGTTATTGGTCAGCTTGGCAACTGCTTCGCAGATCTCGTCGTTCATGCCGAGGTTAAGGATGGTATCCATCATGCCGGGCATGGATGCGCGTGCACCCGAGCGAACGGATACGAGCAGCGGCTTCTCGGGATCGCCGAGGGTTTTGCCGGTAACCTTTTCAAGCTGATCGAGGTACTCCAGAATCTGATCCTGAATATCCGGATAAATAGTCTTGCCGTCCTCATAATAACGGGTGCAGGCCTCGGTGGTGATGGTGAAACCCTGCGGCACAGGCATGCCCAGTCCGGTCATTTCAGCCAGATTGGCACCCTTGCCGCCAAGCAGCTCACGCATTTTTCCGTTGCCCTCCGGGAACATGTAAACATACTTTTTCATTTGGGTATTTCCTCCGTTTCGATTGATGCTCTCTCTAATACTCATTCTCTTTATCACGCAAGCACATTATAGCACGTTAGCGGTGAAATATTCCATTGTAGTATTATACCGATTTCCCACGAATATATTGTGCATTTTGACCAATCATGTATTTTTAACCAAAACTCAAACGTTTGCGTAAAATCTATCTTTTTAATTTATCAGAAACTTTGTCCGATTTTTATTTTATCTTTTCCTGTTTTTCTCGATTTTTGCGGTGTTTTGGGCGTAAATACGTTTCATGCCCGTCAGCTTTCATTTCATTAGGCGTAATGCACAAATTCCTGCAAAAGAAAATCGACGGTCTGAGGCAGACCGCCGATAGAAGCGAAGGAATTGCTGGAAACCACGACACTGATCGCAGGGATGCCGTCGTAGCTGGTCTCGTAGAGCTTGACCGAATACGGATACGTCGAGGACGAGGTGAACGAGCCGCCGGTGAACTGGTAGAAGGTGTTTTCACCCAGTGCGGCATAGTAGCGGAGCAGAATCTTATCGCCGGCTTCTACCTCTCCCCTGTCGTAGTAGTAGGTGGTCGTGGTGCCCTCCCGGATGGTGCCAAGCAGTGTGACACCGGTCACCGTGCCGAAATCCGGCACCGGATAGTGCTTGCTGTAGCAGCGCGACGCATCCGGCTTGTGGTTGCGGTTATACTCGCCGGGAGAGTACGCCGTACCGTCTCCGATCAGGTTGTTCAGGTAGCGGATCGGCACCGAGTAAGACGGTACGCCGCCGGAATGGCTGCTGACTGTAATGCCGACAACCTTGCCCTCATCGTTGATGAGCGCACCGCCGGAATTGCCGCTGATGACCTGCGCCGTGCTTTCGATCATCGGTGCAAGGTAATCGTCGTTTTCCGAGTCGGTCACCTTGCCGGTCGTAACCGTTGCGGCGCCGCCGCCCGGGTAACCGAGCGCGTAGACCGTGTCGCCTTTCTCGACCTCGGTGGTAACACCGAGGTACGGCAGCGTGCTGCCGACGACACGGATATGCGCGATGTCCGCGTCCGCGTCAAAGTTGTAGATCGTGACCTCACGCTTGGTGCCGTCGTACATCTCGGCCACAAGGCGGTAAACACCGTTGACAAGGTGTCCGCAGGTCACCGCGTCGCCGCGTGCGCTGAGCACAACGCCGCTGCCGATGCCGAGGATGTTGTTCTTGTAATCGTAGGCGTACAGCTTGAAAATCGCCGGTACACAGGCGCTGAACACCTCGTCCGCCGTCATGCCGACATGTGCTTCGATGGTGAAGCTCTGCCGCAGATCCGGCTTTGCCATACGGGTGACGATAGCCGCGACTTCGCTGCGGCGAATATTGGTGTTCGGCTTGAAATCGTGCGCGTTGTTGCTGCCCGTGAGCACGCCTGCGCGGTACAGACGGTACACATCAGCGGCATAGCCTGCCGACATTTCCACGTCCGCAATCGCACCGTCCGCAATGTCGTTAATCGCGGTCAGAGCGTCCTCCGGCAGCGCGTTTGCAAAGATGGACGCAAACTGTGCTCGGGTCGCCGGCTGATCGTAATTCACATAAGTCGTGTTAATAATACCATTTTCCAATGCATACGTCACATACGGCTGATACCATGGACGGACTTTGTCAAAATCCGCACTGCCTTTAACATATATACTATGTAGGCAAGCCGCCAGTTTGATTGCCTGAGCAATCGTCAGGTTGCTGTTCGGCTTGAACTGGGTCGCGTTTACGCCATCCACCAGCTTGTATTCATACGCCGCCTGAACATTCTGCGCGTACCACTCGGTTGAGGGCACGTCGGTGAACTGTCCGGCAGGATACGTTGTTTTCGAGGTAAAGTTTTCATAGCCCGCAAAAGCCGCAGGCAGCATGCCGACCATCAGCGCAGCCGCTGTGATCAGACTGAGCAATCGTTTTTTCACGAATTGCATTCCTCCCTTTTGAGGCGTGGGTTTGTGGATTGGGATACAGGGCCGCAGAGCGACCCTGTACTTCTTTCTTGATGATACACTAAAACCGTGAGGAATTGGTGAATTTTCTGTGAAATCAGTTCTCGTAAGCGGCTACGATCTCGCCGATATACATGGTGTGGTAGTCGTGATCGCCGTACCACTTGTCCTGCACTTCCTGAGCCATATCGTCCGGTGCGATGTCGGTCACACCGCGCTTGCGGCAGATGAGTACCAACTCGGCCTCCTCGAAGGTCGGCTGACCCTCGACGAATACCGGCGTCAGGCCGCTCTCATGCATCTTATCCATGTCACGGCCGGACTTGGAGCCCATCTTGTTCAGCGCATCACGGTTGCCGTCCTTGAGCACGGTCAGGGTGAAATACTCGCCCGCATCTACAAACTCCTTGGTGAAGCGGCTCTTGCGGATATAGCAGGTCGCACTCGGCTTGCCCCACATAACGCCTACGGCGCCCCAGCTTGCAGTCATGGTGTTCCACTTGTCCTCGGTGCCTGCGGAAATCAGCATCCACTTCTGACCGATCAGGTCGAACGGATTGAAAGTCTTTTCGGCAATGTTGATCTTCTTCATGATATATTACCTCCTAAGAGATTTGTTTAGCAAATTGAAAATGGAGAATGGAGAATTATAGAACGGCACAAAGATAGCGTTCATTTTCCATTACTGCTGCTTGTCGAGCGGCATTGTGCGGCGCAGTTTCATCTCCTGCCAGTCCTCACGCGAGATGAGGATCTGGCGCGGCTTGGAGCCTTCGGACGGGCCGATGATACCGCGGTCCTCGATCTGGTCGATGATACGCGCGGCACGCGAATAGCCCAGCTTCAGACGGCGCTGCAGCATGGATGTGGATGCCTGACGGCAGTCCATGATGACCTCGATGGCTTCCTCGATGAGTTCATCCTCATCGTCGCCCAAATCGTTCGTGCCGCTGCTGCCGCCCTTGTTATTGCCCACCTGCTCGGCCTGCTGCTCGATGTGCTCAAGGATTTCCTCGCTGTACTCGGCGGTGCTGGTCTCCTTGATGCGGGCAATAACAGCTTCGATCTCCTCGTTGGAGATGAAGCAGCCCTGTACACGGGTCGGCTTGCCCTCACCGAGCGGCGCATACAGCATATCACCCTTGCCGATCAGCTTTTCTGCGCCGGTCGTGTCCAGAATGATACGCGACTCGATCTGACTGGCTACCGCAAACGCGATACGCGACGGGATATTTGCCTTCATAATACCGGTGATAACGTCAGCCGACGGACGCTGCGTTGCTACAACAAGGTGCATGCCTGCGGCTCGTGCCTTCTGTGCGATACGGCAGATGGAGTTCTCGACTTCCTTGGCGGCGACCATCATCAGGTCAGCCAGCTCGTCGATAACGATGACGATCTGCGGCAGCACCTGATACTGCTCGGGATGACCGTCCTCGGTCTGCTCGGCTTTGGCCTTTTCGGAACGCATGAGGTCGTTATAGCCGACCAGATTGCGCACCTGATGGTCTGCGAACAGCTTGTAGCGGCGTTCCATCTCACCGACTGCCCAGTTGAGCGCACCGGCGGCCTTTTTCGGATCGGTAACGACCGGAATCAGCAGGTGCGGAATGCCGTTATAGTTGCCCAGCTCGACCATCTTCGGGTCCACCATGATCAGGCGGACCTCCTCCGGCGTGGACTTGTAGAGCAGCGAGATCAGCATGGAGTTGATGCACACCGACTTACCGGAGCCGGTCGTACCGGCGATGAGCATATGCGGCATCTTGGCAATATCACCGATGACCGGCTTGCCGGTGATGTCCTTGCCGACGGCAAAGGACAGGCGGCTTTTCGCGTTGGCAAACGCAGGCGAGCCGATACACTCGCGGATAAAGACCGTATTGACGGTTTTGTTCGGCACCTCGATGCCGACCGCGACCTTATCCGGAATGGGCGCGATACGCACGTTTGCCGCGCCGAGCGACAGTGCAATGTCGTCCGCCAGTGCGGTGATGCGCGAGATTTTGATGCCGCGCGGGATGGTCAGCTCAAAGCGGGTGACCGACGGTCCGCGGACAATGCCGATGATCTGTGCCTCGATGTTGAACGAGTCGAGCGTATCGAGCAGGCACGCCGAGCTTTCGCGCAGCTCGGTCTCCGCACCGGCTACCGAAGCGTGCTTGCCCTGCGTCAGCAGGTCGATCGGCGGGTAGTCGTACACCGGCGCGGGGGCCTTCTGGCTCTCGTCGATCTGCTCGTTCATGGCCGCCTGCTCGATTTCCGAGATGTTCTCGGTTTTTTTCGGCTTGGATGCCGGTGCGGGAGCCGCCTCATGCTCGGGCTCCGGCTCGGAAACATGCGCCGTTTCTTCCTCCGGCTGCTTGTTTTCAACCAGATCCATAATGCTTCCGGCCTTTTTCTTCACGTTATCACGCAGTGAGCGCAGATATTCGTCCGGTGCGATGGCCTTGCCCTTGCGCTTTCGCGGGTCGATCAGTTCCTCGCCCGGCTTATCCTCTCCGGGCGGGTCAGTGTCAATCGGGATGTCAAAGTCAGATTTACGGTGCGCGCGGCGTTCCTCTCGGCGCTGTGCATGCGCAGCTGCCGCTTCGTGGATGTTCGGCAGCTGAACCGGCGCTTCATAGCGCTCACGTTCTTCCTCGTCCTCGTATTCATACTCGGGCGGTCGGATCATATCGTACAGCGCCTGCGGCGTAATCCGGCAGGCCACCAACAGCGACACGATGAACAGCACCAGCAGGATGAGCAGTGCGCCGATGGACGAGAGCGCCCACTCGAGCAGGATGTACAGACCGCCGCCCAGCAGACCGCCGGACGAGCTTTCCATGCCGGTAGAGAGCAGACCGCTGAGCGTGCTCATGGACAGGTCGTACTCATTTGCACACGAAAAGGCGTGAATGATACTGCCGATCAGCAGCGGCATGAGCGCGATACACGTTCCGCGCAGACGCACAGGACCCTTGGGACGCGCAAACAGCAGCACGGCGATGCCGATCAGCGCAAACGGCATGACATACGCGCCCTTGCCGATGAGCGCACCGATGCCGCGGTGCAGCCACTTGAGCAGCACGCCGTCGATCGGCAGGATCGACAACAGACACAGCAGACCGACAATGCCCCAGATTGCGCCCCAGACCGGACGGGACAGGATCGGACCGAGTTCCTCCGGCTGCGGCTGTGCCGCACGCTTGCCCTTGGGCGCGCTTTTCGTCGATTTTTTAGTTGTGGTTTTCCTTGCAGCCAAAACTTCTATCCTTCAACTTTCTTTGTGATTCAATCTGACGGCGTTCTGCGCCGTTTTTCCGCTTTCTGCGGATACTCTGCAAGTATATTATAGCATAGAAATCCGATTTTTACCACTGTTTTTCCGGAAAACAGCGGCCGGTCTGCTCGTTTAGCCGTTCTCTGCGATGATGCGGTCGATGGCGGCTGCTACGCCGTCCTGGGCGTTGGTGAGCGTCTCGCGCAGGCACAAATTTTTAACGGCTGCGCTCGCGTTTCCCATCGCAATCGGGAGGGCCACGGCGTTCAGCATTTCAAGGTCGTTTTCGCTGTCGCCGATGGCCGCGGCGTGGTCGAGGTCGGTGCCCAGCTCGCGGCACAGCATGCCGAGAGCAACGCCCTTGTCCGCGGCCGGCGTGATGACCTCGAGGTTGTCAGCCGCGCTGCTCATCACGCGGATACCCGGGATCTGTTCCAGCTGCGCACGGGCGCGCACGAGCATGACCGGGTCCTGGCTGCGGATGAACATTTTATCGACCGAAATATGGTTTGTGGCAATATATTCCGCGACAGACGGCACAACTTTTTTTGAGCTTAAATAACCTTCATTCGACTTATACTTACCAAATTCGATATCATCATACGGAGTAATGAGCAACGTCTCCCCTACATACACCATCGTGATCATGCCGATGCGCTCCACCACGGCAGACGCACGCACGGCAGCTTCCCACGGCATGGACATACGCATGGTGCAGCGCTCCTGCGACACGCTCGACAGCGTAGCGCCGCCCGAGGTGACCATCTGGTCATCCGTGCCGAGCATGAGTGCAAAGTCGCGTGCCTCACCGCAGATTCGTCCGGTGGAGACCACAACATGAATACCGCTCTCGCGGGCACGGCGCACGGCATCGGCGGTCGCCGGAGAGACCTGATTCTGCGGATCGAGCGCGGTTCCGTCTAAATCGAGCGCGATAAGGTCGATTTTTTTCATCTTCTTTCCTCCTGATACTGGCGCTGCTGCGCCGCATATTTTCCATCTTATTCAGCATACCGCAGCTGGGCAAAAATTGCAAGCAAATAAAAAATCGAACATTTGTTCTTGACAAATTCGGATTTTGCTCCTATTCTATGGCTCATCGAAAGGAGGTGAGGCCATGTGCAGAGAAAACGAAAAGCCGGATCGGCTGATCCGCATGCTGTACGACATCGCAGACGATGCGGAAGCGCCCGCGAACAGCCGGCTCAGCGCGATCAAGGAAATTCTCGACCGGACGGTCGGCAAAGGCGTAATGCTGGGCGGCGAGCAGACCGAAGTCCAGCCGGTGGAGATCGTGTTTCGGATCGTAGACGATACGAATTCCCCGTAACACGGCGGCAGGCGGCGTTCATGCAGTCGGACACGCTCGAAACACTGTTCGGCGGCGCGGCAGGCGGCGGCAAAAGCCACGGCCAGCTGCTCGATGCTTTGCGGTTTGCGGTGTGCTATCCGGGTTCGCGGCAGCTCATGCTGCGACGGACCATGCCGGAGCTGGAGCGCTCGCTTGTACCGGCGGCTTTGCGGCTGTATCCGCAGTGCATTGCAAAGTACAAGGTGAGTGAGCACCGGTGGGATTTTGCAAACGGTTCGGCGCTGGAATTCGGGTACTGCGACGCGGAAAGCGACGTGACCAGATACCAGAGCGCGGAATACGATGTCATCCGGTTCGATGAGCTGACACATTTCACCGAAAGCCAGTTCACCTATCTGCTGTCGCGTATCCGCGGCACGAACGGATTCCCCAAGCAGGTCAAGGCGACGACCAATCCCGGCGGTGTCGGTCACCAGTGGGTCAAGAGCCGGTTTATCGACTCCATGCCGCCGGACACCGTGCGCGAGTTCGACGGCGGCACGCGGCTGTTTCTGCCCGCAAGACTGGGCGATAACCCGTTTCTCCGCAAGGCGGATGCAGGCTACGAGAAACGCCTGAAGCTGCTCTCTCCTGCCGACCGGAAAGCACTGCTCGACGGCGTGTGGGAACTGAACGAGGGACAGTATTTCAGCGAATTTTCGCGCGACCTGCATATTGTAAAGCCGTATGCCATCCCGCATGACTGGCGGCGCTGCCTGACCATTGACTACGGTCTGGACATGCTGGCAGCGCTTTGGATCGCGCAAAGTCCGGACGGACACAGCGTGGTCTACCGCGAACTCTACCGTCCTGGACTCATCATTTCGGATGCAGCGGCGCAGATGCTTGCCTGTGAGACGGCCGGAGAACGCATTGACTGCCGTCTCGCGCCGCCCGATCTGTGGAACCGACGGCAGGAAACCGGCAGAAGCGCGGTAGAGCTGTTCGCGGACAGCGGACTGGATTTTGTCAAAAGCAGCAATGAACGTGTCGCCGGATGGCTGGCGCTGCACGAGCTGCTCATGCCGCGCAAGGATACGGACGGCGCCGTTCGTCCCAGACTGACGATTTTCGACACCTGCCGCAATCTGATCCGCACGCTGCCTGCGCTGCAGCACGACAAACGCAATCCGTCCGACACAGCGAACACGCCGCACGAGCTGACCCATGCGCCGGATGCGCTCCGCGGGTACGCCGCGACCATTTATGAGCCGGTTAAGGCTATGCCGCAGTCGGCGTATGACTGCGAAGTAGGAGAATTTCTCAGGTTTTGACTGAAAGGAGGCATTATGGAAATTTTATGTTACACGCTGTCTGCGGCGGTGCTGGTCCTGACCGGTGCAGTCATCTCCGGCGGTGTGGTTCTGCCGCGGCGTTTGCCGAAGGAGCACACGGCAGAATCTACGCCGGAGGATACGCTCAGCCGCGATCTGGCGGCGCTGATGAACTACGGACGAGAGGAGGACAACGATGAAATTTGATCCGTCACCGACAGCAATCTGGAAGAAATATGAGCGCGACCGCGACTACAAGCGCTCAATCGGTTTATACGACCGTGTGCGGCGCAACGAGGCATTTTACCTCGGCAGGCAGTGGGAGGGACTGCGCGTGCAGTCGCTCGACCCGCTGATCTTCAACGTGCTGCGCCGCTGTGTCAACCTGTTTGTGTCCATGCTGGTCTCCGACGATGTGGCGGTACGCGCCCAGCCGTTCGACATGGACAAGGACGGTCGGCAGACCGCGCATGTGCTCGAGCGTGCGTTTGCATCCGCGATCGAGCGTTCGGGTGTCAAGGCGCTCGGCCGCCCGCTGCTGAAAAACGCCTGTGTGGACGGTGATGCTTGCTTCTACATGCACTTTGATCCGGCGCTTGAGACCGGTCAGGCGGTCAAGGGCGATATTGCGGTGGAGCTGATCGATTCCACGAACATCTGCTTCGGCAACGCCGCCTGCGATGAGGTACAGCGCCAGCCGTACATTATCATTGCCATGCGGCGCGATGCAGATGAGGTGCGGCAGGAAGCGCGTGCCAACGGCATCTCCGCGAGTGACGCGGAAGCCATTCGACCGGATGATGTGGGCGAGTACCACCGTTACCGTACCTCGAGCGACAGTGACCGCGTGACTGTACTGCTGCACATGCGCAGGACCGAGAACGGCATTGCCTTCTGCAAGACCACGCGAAACGCGGTCGTAATGCGCGAAAAGGTGCTCCCCTATCGGCTGTATCCGGTGACGCATCTGTGTTGGAACCGCGTGCGCGGCTCGTGCCACGGCGAAAGTCCGCTGACCGAGGCCATTCCGAACCAGATTGCCATCAACAAGCTGTACTCGATGTACGTCCAGTGCATCAAGCAGGTGGCGTTCCCTAAGATCGTGTACGACATGACGCGATTCCCGAACGGCTGGTCGAATGACGTCGGCAAGGCAATCGGCATGCGCGGCAACCCGAACGACGCCATCGCGGCGGCGTTCCGTGCACCGGATATCTCGGCGCAGGTGCTGCAGCTGCTCAAGCAAATGATGACCGATACCGCGGAACTCATGGGCGCAAGCGAAGCCGCACTCGGCACGGTCAATCCGGACAACACCTCGGCAATTATCGCGGTGCAGAACGCTACGGCGGCGCCGCTCGAGCTGACCAAAATGGAGTTCTACCGCTTCACTGAGGACTGGGCGCGCGTGTTTCTCGATCTGATGGGCGCGCACTACGGCGTGCGCACGCTCGTTCTGCCGAACGAGGACGGCGACGAACCCGAAAAATGCACGTTCGACTTCTCCGCACTCGCCGGACAGGACATGCGCCTGCAGGTGGATGTCGGCGCGGCAAGCTACTGGTCCGAAACCATGCAGACGATGACAAACGATCATCTG
The DNA here is from genome assembly GCF_003474415.1 of Butyricicoccus sp. AM05-1. NCBI lineage: Bacteria > Bacillati > Bacillota > Clostridia > Eubacteriales > Butyricicoccaceae > Butyricicoccus > Butyricicoccus sp. AM05-1. The sequence continues at coordinate 243,616 of NZ_QUDG01000002.1, forward strand.
CTGGAGAGCGGCGTTATTTCTGACCCGCTCGTATATCTGGAAAACGTACCGGATTATCAGGTACGCGGCAAACACGACCTGCTGCACGCGCTCCGCGTACAGCGACAGCAGCAAAAGGAGGCAAACAGTAATGCAGAAAACAGCAATGAATCCTAATCCCGAGCAGGAAACGGCGATCAATCCGTTCGCACAGGAGCAGGCGGCGGAAATCCAGCCGCAGGAAAATGCGCAGACCTATCCGGTCGAGGTGGACGGCGATATCGTCGAACTGACGCTCGAGGAGCTGATCGACGCAGCCGCACAGGGCCTTTCCAAGCGCAACGCCTACATCCGCCGTAATCGTGCGGCAAACGCCATGCCGAACGGCCAGATCTACGCCGCATTCGTCGAGGAATATCCCGATGTCCGTCCCGAGGACATTCCGCAGCAGGTATGGGAGTGGGCGCAGCAGGAAGGCTCGCTCGTGTCCGCGTACCGCAAGTGGGAGATTGCCGAGCTGAGAGACGAACTCGCCGCCCTCGAGATGAACCAGAAGAACCGCCGTGCGGCGGTCGGTCCGGCGCAGTCGGACGGGGAACCCACGGGAGCAGATCCGGTCACCCTCGCTTTGCTCGGCAAGTAACACTCTCATCACTTCACGATTTAACATTTATATAGGAGGTAAATTTTTATGGCTATCAATCTCGCAAGCAAGTATTCCGACCAGATTGCGGAGGTATTCACCCGTGCGTCCTTCATCAAGGGCAAGACCGCGGAGACGTATGACCTGACCGGCGTGAAAACGCTCAAGGTTTACACCCCGATCACGGTGGAGGAGGTCGATTACGACCGTGACGGCGGTCTCAAGCGCTACGGCGATGTGACCGAAATGCAGGACGTGGTGCAGGAACTGACCATGACGCAGGACAAGGCGTTTACCCTGACCATCGACAAGGGCAACAACCTCGATCAGAATCTGGTCAAGAACGCCGCCGACATGCTGCGCCTGCAGCTGAACGAGAAGTCCACGCCGGCGGCAGACAAGTACGCATTCAAGCGCTTTGTCACCATGGCGGGCAGCATTGTGGAAAGTGCAAAGCCGACCAAGGCGAATATCATCAGCAAGATCGCGGACGCTTCTCAGGCGCTCGATGACGCGCTCGTGCCGGACGACAACCGCTATCTGTATCTGACGAGCGAAATGTACAAGCTGGTGTGCACTTCGGACGAGTTTGCAGGCGTGGATGTGCTGGCGCGTCAGTCCATCGCCAAGGGCGTGTGCGGCGAGGTATTCGGCATGAATGTCGTCCGCGTTCCCAAGAGCTATCTGCCGGAGGACGTGTACTTCCTCGTTGCACACAAGGATGCCGTGCTCATGCCGTACAAGATTGCGGATGCCAAGGTGCATGAGGACCCGGTCGGCGTGTCCGGTGCGCTGATCGAGGGCCGTCACTACTACGACGCGTATGTGCTCGGCGCAAAGTGCGGCGGCGTATATGCACTGGTCGATGAGGACTGCCGCTCGAGCGCACCGACCATCAGCCAGGGCAAGATCACCGCGTTCGGCAAGGTGCGCTACACCCTGGACGGCTCGGATCCGCGCTACTCGGATTCCGCTAAGGATTATGTTGCCGGCACCGTGCTGACGCCTGAAACCGGCTGCAAGATCCGCGCATACTGTGTGCAGTCCGGCGCGTATCCGTCCGAGGTAGCGGAAGGCTAAATTCAGATAGGCGTTAGGAGTGAGGAGATAGGAGTTTTTCTTCGTTTACTCCTCACTCCTTCTCCTAACTTCTCACTGTATCCAATGAACCCATCACAAAGGAGGTAATCCTATGACCGGAACCGAATGCTTTCGTGCAGCGCTGAATATTTTATCCGAAACGCCGGACAGCGGTGTGTATTACGAGCAGTTTGCGCTCGGTGCGCTCAACCAACTGTTAGCGAACAGCCTGCGCGAGATGAACGCGGAACGTGCGTCTGACGGCAAAGACGTGCTGCTTGTGCCGCCGCGCATGACGACGCTGACCGAGGAACTGCCCGCCGGTGACTGGCTGGCGCGCGAATGTTTTCCGTACGGACTGGCGGCGCTGCTTGTCGCGGATGACGACAAGGCCAAGTTCAACTGGGCGGCAACCGAATACAGCGAACGCCTGCTGAGTCACTGTCCCGCGCAGTTTACCGCCGTGCAGGAGATGATTTAATGCGAAGCTACGAATTCCCCTATCCGGAGACCGAGCAGCAGACTGTGGTCAGCCGGTTCGGCGGCATCGACTGCCGCACGCATCCGACCAAGGTGTCTCTCTCCCGCTCGCCGGATATGCAGAACATGATCTGCGACCAGAACGATTTTCTGGTAAAGCGCACCGGATGGCGCACACAGGCGCAGTTTAACGCCCCCATCTATGGGTTATTCGCTATGCCGGATGGCATTGGCTGTGCCGTTCACGCAGGTGCAAAGCTGTATTTTCGGACACCGGACGGCACGCAGACCGAGCTGTGCGCGGACATGAACGAGGCGTTTTCCCAGTCGTTCACGGTGAAGGGTGTACTCTACCTGATGGACGGCAAAACCTATCGTGCGGTGCGCAAAAGCAGCAAAAACACGGTCTGGGAAGCCGTTCCGGTATCCGGCACCGCCTATGTGCCGACCACGACCATCTCTGCGGCGCCGACCGGCGGCGGCACCAGCTACGAGGCGGTAAATCTCTTGACGCCTAAGCGCATCAACACCTTTATCGGGGACGGCACGGCGACCCAGTTCAAGGTGGACGCGACCGGCCTCGACGAGACAGCTGTCACGGCTGAGGTGAACGGCTCGGCGGTTACCGTTTCGGCGGTAAACCGCTCGACCGGTCTGGTAACGCTGGCCGCTGCTCCGGCAAACGGAAACGGACTGGCGAATGTGTCCATCGCGTTTGCCAAAACCGTCAGCGGGCATGCGGACAAGATCAACAAATGCCGCTTTGCCGGTCTGTACGGCGGCAAAAACGACACGCGCGTGTTCCTCTCCGGCAACCCGGACGAGCCGGACTGCGACTGGCAGAGCGGCCTATACGACCCGACCTACTTTCCGGACACCGGCTACACTCGCATGGGCACGGACGCATCTGCGATCGTCGGCTATCTCAAGCAGTACGAAAGTCAGGTCGTGGTCAAGTCCGGCGGCGCACAAGAGGCGACCAGCTATCTGCGCACCTACATGATGGCGGATGACGGTTCTGCGCTGTATCCTCTCAAGCAGGGTGCGCAAGGTGAAGGCGCGATTTCGAGCCGCTGCTTCGCCGTGCTGAACGACCTGCCGCTGTATCTCTCGGCAAGAGGTGTGCAGGGCGTGTACGGCACCGCCGTTGCCGAACAGCGGACGATCCGCTCGGTATCCGATGCCATTGTGCCGAAATTATCGCAGGAGACCGACCTCCAAAGCGCCTGTGCGGTGGTATTCGAGGGCAAATATTATCTGGCAGTGAACGGACACATTTATGTCGCGGACGGCTCTCTGACCGAGGAAAACGGCGATCCGGCGTGGTTTTTCTGGGTGAACGTGCCTGCACAGTGTCTGGCGGTGCTGAACGGTCATCTGTGGTTCGGCACGGCAGACGGTCGGCTGTGCCGCTTTGCCAAAAGCGAGGAGGAGCACGCCTATCTTGATGACACGGCGGCGATTGCCGCGTACTGGCGCACGCCTACCATGCCCTTATCCGACTGGAGCCGCTTCAAGACCGTGCGGGACGTGATTCCGACGCTCATGCCGCATTCCCGCTCGGGCGCGACCGTGAAGTACGAGAACGAAAACGGTGTCCAGCTTGCGCTTTCCCGCAATATGGACCTGTTTTCCTTCCGCACACTGGATTTTTCGCGGTTCTCCTTCCGGTGCATTCCGGGTGCGGTGACGTACCGTACCCGCTGGAAGCAGCACCGCAGTCCGCTGTTTGCCGTGCGCATCGGCAACGACCGGCCGGATGAGCCGTTTGGTCTGCTCGCGCTCACCATCCGCTGGACACAGGGTCAGACCGTAATTTAGAAAGGAGGATTCCCCTTTGGCAATCATCAAATCAACTTCCACACGCCGAACATCAACGATAAAGTCAACCGCATCCAAGTCCACTTCGACTAAGACGGCGGCAAGCAAATCGACGTCGAGCAAGTCCTCCGGCACGCTCAATTCCAATGGCTACCGCGACAATTTTGACTACTCGGCGGCGATCGCCGGCACGACTGATTCAGCGAAACGCCAGCAGCTGCTGAGCGAACGCCAGAACAAGATCGACTCGCTCGGTCTCGGCGGCAAGGTTGCGTCCAACGACGCGGTTTCGACGTGGAACGGCACCTACCGTCCGTACTCGGTTTCAAGCACAACAACCGGTGCAAACCGTGTCAGCAGCCTGTATGATGCGGCGGAAAATGCCCGTTTCAAGCGATTTGAGACCGCCCGCAGCCGCATTGCAAAACAGCTCGAGAGCAATCTCGCGTCCATCGAGAACGACTACGCCGCCGGTATGCGTCAGACCGATATCAATGCCCGACAGTCCGCGGTGAACAACGAGGAAAAGCTGGCGGCGCTCGGACTTAACATGGGCGCACGCGGGCAGGCAGCCACCAGCGGCATGGCGGAGACCAGCCGCATTGCGGTGGACAACCGGTACCGCAGCGACCTGAATTCGCTTGGGCAGGCGCGTCTGTCCGCGCGTGCGGCAGCGCAGAATGCTGCCGATGAACAGACCGCAGCCGCCGAGAACAGCTACTATACCGCATCGGAAAATGCGGCGCTCCAGCAGGCGCAGGCGGCACTGAGCCAGTTTAACGCCGACCGCGATTACGGCTTGTCTGTAGCCGGTCTGACCGGCTTCCTGAACGGCACGCCGACGCTGAACTGGCGCAATTATCAGCTGAATGTCAGCAGTGCGGCCGCGAATGCACAGACCCGTGCCTACGAGCAGGCGCTTGAGCGCTGGAAAACCAGCGGATACGTTCGTCAGAGTGACGCGGCTATCCTCGGTGTGCCCGCCGGAACACCGACCGCCGATGTCAGCTACAAGAACGCAGCGCTCGCGCTGCAGCGATGGAAGAACGGCTACGGCGGCTGATTTTTTCAAGCCGTGTCTGTTCGAAAAAATAAATCACCTCTGCGCACAAGGCACAGAGGTGATTTATGATAAAGAAATGAAAATGTGAGCAATTTTATCCAAAAAGCCAGATTCTCTGTTTCAGCACAGAGAATTCGCTATGCTATTGCATATATGATAGCACAGGTTTGTCCGTCCGTCAACTCAAGCGCAAGAATTTACTATATATTCGCAAGAAATTGCTATAAAAAACCGCACGCAAAAGCGTGCGGTTTTCTCATATTGCAGTATCGGTAAGGACGGAGACTTACTTGTTCTTCAGGTTGAAGAAAGCCTTCTTGCCCAGGAACTGTGCAACGTCCTCGCCCAGCTCTTCCTCGATGCGGAGCAGCTGGTTGTATTTTGCAACGCGGTCGGTACGAGACGGAGCACCGGTCTTGATCTGGCCAGCGTTCAGTGCAACAGCGATATCAGCGATGGTTGCGTCCTCGGTCTCGCCGGAACGGTGGGATACAACTGCGGTGTAGCCTGCGCGGTTAGCCATCTGGATAGCGTCCAGGGTCTCGGTCAGGGAGCCGATCTGGTTAACCTTGATCAGGATGGAGTTAGCAACGCCCAGCTCGATGCCCTTGGACAGACGAGCGGTGTTGGTTACGAACAGGTCGTCACCAACCAGCTGGATCTTGTCGCCCAGAGTCTTGGTCAGCATAGCCCAGCCTTCCCAATCTTCCTCTGCCATGCCGTCCTCGAGGGAGATGATCGGGTACTTCTCAGCGAAGTTCTTCCACATCTTAACCAGCTGCTGCTGAGTCAGCTTCTTGCCGGACTTCGGCTGGATATAGCACTTCTCCTCGTCGTTCCACCACTCGGAGGAAGCAGCGTCGATCGCGATCATGAAGTCCTCGCCCGGCTTGTAACCAGCTTCTTCGATTGCCTGAACGATAACCTTCAGAGCGTCCTCGTCCTTCTTCAGGTTCGGAGCGTAGCCGCCCTCATCGCCTACACCTGCTGCCGGAGTGCCGTTCTCCTTCAGGGTGGTCTTCAGCTGATGGAATACCTCTGCACAGCGGCGCAGAGCCTCGCGGAAGGACGGAGCGGAAACCGGCATGATCATGAATTCCTGAATCTCAACGTTGTTGGTAGCGTGTGCGCCGCCGTTCAGGATGTTCATCATCGGCATCGGCAGGGTCTTAGCGTTGCAGCCGCCGATGTAGTTGTACAGCGGCAGGCTCAGAGCCTCTGCAGCAGCCTTGGCAACAGCCAGGGATACGCCGAGGATAGCGTTTGCGCCGAACTTGGTCTTGTTCGGGGTGCCGTCAGCCTCGATCATAGCCTTGTCGATTGCCTGCTGGTCGAGAGCGTTCATGCCGATAACAACCTCAGCGATCTCGCCGTTTACAGCGTCAACAGCCTTGAGTACGCCCTTGCCGTTGTAGCGGGACTTGTCGCCGTCACGCAGCTCGCAAGCCTCGAAGATACCGGTGGAAGCACCGGACGGAACAGCAGCGCGGCCCATGTATGCGCCGGTGTCGCCCTCAACGTAAACCTCAACCTCAACGGTCGGGTTGCCGCGGGAGTCCATAACTTCGCGGCCGATTACATCAACAATTTCAATGTAGCCCTTCATAATTCTTTCTCCTTCTTATTATAAAATAAAATGGTTGGCTAACGAAACAGCAAAAATCACATTTTTGCTGCGCCGCGCGCACGCGGCGATAAAATTCCCCATAAAAGTCCAGCTCTGCCGGACTTTTATACCACTGCTTCGGGACACGTGTCCCGAACCGTCTTTGCCGTGCAAAGATGAGGGGAATATCCGAAAAAGTTTCCTTGGGAACTTTTTCGGTATCTAAGGGGGACAACGTCCCCCTTGGAGACTTACTTAACAAGCAGACTGTGACCCGTCATCTCCTCCGGCTGCTTGAGACCCATCATATCCAGCATGGTGGGAACCAGATCAGCCAGTACGCCGCCTTCTGCCAGCTTGCCCTCGTGACCGACCATTACGAGCGGCACCGGGTTAGTGGAATGTGCGGTGAACGGAGTAACACCATCGGCATCAAGCATCTGATCGACGTTGCCGTGGTCGGCGGTAATCAGGCACTGGCCGCCCATCTTGAGGATGGCGTCAACGACCTTGCCTACGCCGTCATCGGTAGCCTCGATAGCCTTGACTGCAGCCTCGAATACGCCGGTGTGACCTACCATATCGCAGTTTGCGAAGTTGAGGATAACAACGTCGTACTTGCCGGACAGGATGCGCTTTACGCACTCCTCGGTAACGGCAGGCTCGCTCATCTCCGGCTGGAGATCATAAGTTGCAACCTTCGGGGACGGGATCAGAGCACGATCCTCGCCCGGGTACTCCTTCTCAACGCCGCCGTTGAAGAAGAACGTAACGTGTGCGTACTTCTCGGTCTCGGCAATGCGGAGCTGGGTCATACCCAGATCGGAGATATATTCACCGAACGTGTTCTTCAGGCTCTGCGACTTGAAGGCGATTTCCACGCCCGGAATAGTAGCATCGTACTGCGTCATGCAGACGTAGTGAATCTTAGGCTGTACGCGCTCAAAGCCGGTGAACTCCGGATCAACGAATGCACGGGTGATCTCACGTGCACGGTCGGGACGGAAGTTTGCGAAGATGATCGCGTCGTCGTCCTTGACGGTCGCGCCCTCGGTAACGATAACCGGAACAACGAACTCGTCGGTTACGCCGTTTGCGTAGGACTGCTCCATGGCCTCGTGTGCGGTAGCAGCGTGCTCGCCCTCGCCGAGTGCAATGGCGTTGTACGCCTTCTGCACACGATCCCAGCGGTTATCACGGTCCATTGCATAGTAACGGCCGGATACGGTTGCGATGCAGCCGACCTCGACAGCGTCGATCTTGGCCTGCAGGCGGTCGATATACTCGATACCGGACTGCGGCGGCGTGTCGCGGCCGTCCATGAAGCAGTGGAAGCAAACCTTGCGCAGACCATTGCGGCGTGCCAGCTCAAGCAGCGCAAACATGTGGTCAATGTGGGAATGCACACCGCCGTCAGACAGCAGACCGAAAATGTGCAGGGTGGAATCGAACCACTTGCACTGGTTGATAGCACTCATCAGAGCCGGATTCTCGAAGAAATCGCCGTCCTGGATAGCCTTGGTGATGCGGGTCAGCTCCTGATATACAATGCGGCCTGCACCGATGTTGGTGTGGCCAACCTCGGAGTTGCCCATCTGGCCGTCCGGCAGACCAACGTCCAGACCGGATGCACCGATATAGGTGAGCGGGTTCTCTGCGAAAATCTTATCGAGATTCGGCTTTTTAGCAGCCTCGATGGCGTTGCCCTTGGTCTCCTCGCGGTGGCCGAAGCCGTCCATGATGATCAGAGCGGTCGGCTTCTTCGGGCCCTCTGCCTTCTTGGCAGCAGCGGTGGCTGCCTTGGGCTTGCGGCCGCGCTTTGCTGCCGGCTTTTTCTCCTCGGCAGTCTTAGCAGCGGTCTTGCGATTACGCTTTGCCGCCGGCTTTTTTGCAGGAGCCGGATCTGCCAGAACATTAACCGGTGCGGAAGTCTTGATCTCGACTACCTCTACCTCCGGCATGCCCGGCATAGTGGTTTTTTTCATACTGATAAAACTCCTTTACAGAAGCGAACGATAAGAGAATAAAAGGGGACACGATATGCACCATGTCCCCCTCCGCAAAACGGTGAGGGAGCGTTTCCCTTTCCCGTATCCTTATCTTACTGGTTAGCTGCTTCTACGATGGTAGCGAAGTCAGCGCTCTTCAGGGAGGCACCGCCGATCAGGCCGCCGTCAACGTCCGGCTGAGCCAGCAGCTCGGAAGCGTTCTTCGCGTTCATAGAACCGCCGTACTGGATGGTGATGCCGCGTGCAGCGCGTGCGCCGTACTTCTCGCGCAGGCAGTCACGGATAGCGGAGCAAACCTCGTTAGCCTGCTCTGCGGTAGCGGTCTTGCCGGTACCGATTGCCCAGATCGGCTCGTAAGCGATAACGACCTTCTTGATGTCCTCAACAGCTACGTTCTGCAGAGCGATCTTGATCTGCTTGCGGATAACTTCCATGGTAACGTCCTGCTCGCGCTCGGTCAGAGACTCGCCTACGCACAGGATCGGGCGCAGACCGTTCTCAAGAGCGACCTGAACCTTCTTGCCGCAAGCCTCGTCGGTCTCGTTGAAGTACTGACGGCGCTCGGAGTGGCCGATGATAACGTACTTAACGCCCAGCTCCTTGAGCATGTCAGCGGAGATCTCGCCGGTGAAAGCGCCGGACTTCTCGAAGTGCATGTTCTCAGCGCCGATTGCAATCTTGGAGCCCTTAGCAGCCTTTACAGCAGCCTGAATATCGGTAAACGGTACGCAAAGAACCATCTCGCACCACTTGGTCTTGGACAGGAGCGGCTTCATCTCTTCGATCAGAGCCTTTGCCTCTGCCGGAGTCTTGTTCATCTTCCAGTTGCCGGCGATAATGGTCTTACGATATCTGCGATTCATGTTGGTTTTACCCCTTTCAAACATTCGGACGGACATTTCCGTCTTAAATCTTTATGTATTTATACGGAGCGCTCAACAGAACGCGCTCCGATATAAAGCGTTCCTAATGGACTTACTTGTCCTGCAGGCATGCGATGCCCGGCAGCTCCAGACCCTCGAGGAACTCCAGAGAAGCACCGCCGCCGGTGGAGATGTGGGTCATCTTGTCAGCAAAGCCCAGCTTCTCAACAGCAGCTGCGGAGTCGCCGCCGCCGATGATGGAAACAGCCTTGCTCTCAGCGATTGCCTTGGCAACAGCCTTGGTGCCGACTGCGAAGGTGTCAAACTCGAATACGCCCATCGGACCGTTCCAAACAACGGTGCCTGCGTCCTTAACAGCCTCGGAGAACAGCTCTACGGTCTTCGGGCCGATGTCCATGCCCATCATGTCAGCCGGGATCTTGCCAGCCTCGTATACGACCGGAGCAGCGTCCGCGCCGAAGTGATCTGCACAAACGGTATCAACCGGCAGGAGCAGCTTAACGCCCTTGTCAGCAGCCTTCTTGAGCAGGCCGAGTGCCAGCTCGATCTTGTCTTCCTCACAGAGAGAGGTGCCGATCTCGCCGCCCTTTGCCTTGGAGAAGGTGTAGGCCATGCCGCCGCCGATGATGATGGTGTCGCACTTGTCGATCAGGTTCTCGATAACGCCGATCTTGTCGGAAACCTTAGCGCCGCCCAGGATTGCAACGAACGGACGAGCCGGGTCGCTCAGAGCCTTGCCCATGATGGAGATTTCCTTCTTGATCAGGAAGCCGCATACAGCCGGCAGGTAATCTGCGATGCCTGCGGTGGAAGCGTGTGCACGGTGTGCGGTGCCGAATGCGTCGTTGACGTAAATGTCAGCCATGTCAGCCATAGCCTTTGCCAGCGCAGCGTCGTTCTTGGTCTCGCCCTTTTCAAAGCGAACATTCTCAAGCAGAACGACCTCGCCCGGCTTAACCTCAGCGGCCAGCTTCTTAGCGTCCTCGCCTACAACGTCCTTTGCCAGCTTGACTTCCTTGCCAAGCAGCTCGCTCAGGCGCTTAGCGACCGGAGCCAGCGAATACTTCATGTTTACTTCGCCCTTCGGACGGCCGAGGTGCGAGCACAGGATTACAGCAGCGTTGTGATCCAGCAGGTAGTTGATGGTCTCCAGCGAAGCACGGATGCGCTTGTCGTCGGTGATGTTGCCGTTCTCGTCCTGCGGTACGTTAAAATCGCAGCGGGCAATTACCTTCTTGCCGGATACGTCGATATCCTCAACGCTCTTCTTGTTATACTGCATAAATATCCCTCTCCTTTAAGATGTATTATAAAGTTACGATAAGGAACAAAAGCACGGTTGTTATTACTACAATAATTCCGTTTCCAATACAGAATTATACTCGTAATTCGTGTCATTCGCAAGCAAAATTGTGAAAATCATCACATTCCAACTCGCTTTTAGAGGATTTTTGCGTTTTTCGCCAAAAAGTTGCGAAATATTAAACAACATTCACAATTTTTGCATCAATCCCGCGGCGTTCCATAATACGCTACAGCCATCGCCAGCGGACCAGTATTTGTCAGAACCGAGGGACCGATCACTACGCGTTCCACATCGCGGAATCCAATTTCGGTACGCAGACGCTTTTCCATTTCATCCAGACGCTCGGCGGGTACATCGCCGTAGAGCAGGATAGCCGTCTGCTTATCCGGCTGCACCACACGGGCGGAGACTTTTTTGCTCATTCCGGCAACGAGTGCCTTCTCACCGCGCACCTTGTCACACACCTTTACCGCACCGTCATACACATGGCTGATGGGCTTGAGACCGAGCGCCTCACCCACGAAAGCCGCGCCGCCCGAAATACGGCCGGACTTCTTGAGGAACTTGAGGCTGTACACGCCGAGGTAGGCTTCCACGCGGTTAAGACGGCTCTTTACCACGCTGACGATCGCGTCGAAGCTCTCGCCCTGCTCGCGCATTTCGGCAGCCTTGACAACAATGTGTCCGTAAATGTAGGTGTAGGTCTTGGAGTCAATGACCTCGATGGTCATTTTGCCCTCGCCCTGCTCCTCCTCAAACATGGATTTTGCAAGGCAGGCCGCCTGATAGGTACCCGAGCCGCCGCCGTTGATGAGCACTGCCAGCAGATGCGTGCAGCCGCGCTCAAATGCACGGTTGTAGGACTCGAGGAATACAGTCGGCGTAGTCATGGCCGTGCCGGGAATCTCGCTGCTGGTCTCGAGCAGCCTGCAGTAGTCCTCGGATGTGATGTCGTAATATTCGCGGAAGCTGCGTCCCTCATGCGTCAGCATGATCGGAACGATCTCGATTCCGTGGGCTTCCACCAGCTCGTGTGGGATATCCGACGAGGAATCGGTCAAAATATGAATCTTTTCCATGCTTTACTCCTTTATGCCTGCGGAAACGGTCCCGCAAGTCTCAGATTTTCAAAGCCGGTCTGCCGCAGTGCCTCAAACACAATAACAGCGACCGAGTTAGACAGATTAAGGCTGCGCGCGCCCTCTCTCATGGGAATGCGGACGCAGCGTTCCGGGTGCTCGATGAGCAGCGCTTCCGGCAGACCGCGGGTCTCTTTGCCGAACATCAGGTAGTCGCCGTCGCGGTATTCCACCTCATGATAGGCGTGCGGCGCCTTTGTTGTCGCATAGAAGTAGCGGCCGTCCGGATTTTTCTCAAAAAATTCATCCAGATTTTTATACATACGCACATCGAGCAGATGCCAGTAATCCAGACCGGCCCGCTTCATGCGCTTATCGTCGATAGCAAAGCCGAGCGGCTCGACCAGATGCAGCACACAGCCTGTCGCCGCACAGGTGCGGGCAATGTTGCCGGTGTTCTGCGGGATCTCCGGCTCGACCAAAACAATGTTGAGCATACTTTCGCCTCATTTACGAACTAAACTTCTTCTATTTTATGCGATAACACCGTATTTTTCAAGGTATATTCCCATTTTTTTCGCAAAAAAGTTTCCTCTGAACACAAGATTCAGAGGAAATTTTCATGCACTATGCTAATTTTCTGATGATTTTGGATGAATGGCACATATCTTCAATTACTCAATATCCGCATAGACGCCATAGATATAGCCTTCCGCTGCGGCCTGCTCATCGGTCAGCACTTCGCCGGTAAGGCTCGGACCGGACGTATCGTCCTTGTATTCCACGCCCAGCTTGCCGGTGTGCAGCGTCATCGAGCGGGTCTGCTCCGAGCCGTCAGTAAAGGTGATGGTAACGGTCAGCTTTGCGCCCTCAAAGCCGTCCACGGCCGCGTGCCACGAATCCTGCAGATCATCGTCCGTAGTTTCCGGCTGGCTGGGCAGCCACAGACCGTAGCCGGCGTCCGGGTCGTACTCGTCGGTGAAGCCGTTGTCCAGCTTCCAGCACAGGTCGGCGTACATATGCATCTCGTCACTGCCCCAGACCATGATCCGGTCTGCGCCGTCGAGTTCGGGGTTCGTGCCCTGATGCATCGAGCGCACCCACTCGTCTCGGTCGGCCGATGTATCCTTGACGGTTTTCGTGCGGTAGACTGCGCCCTTGTCAATGGTTGCGGATACGGTCTTGATATCCTCACCGGTGACTTTGAACAGACAGCCGGAGTAGAAACCCTTTTCCGGATCGTCTGCGCCGCTGCCGGTATCGAACACGATTTTGCTGTCCTTCGGCTGACGCAGCTCGCCGGTATCGGCAGCATAGGCTGCAAAGCCGAATGTGTGACTGATGGCATCCGCTACGACTGCACTGCCGGTCTGCGCGGTGCCATTATGCGTGCGATAAACCGCCGTACCGCCCAGCACAATACCGAACGCGCAGGCTGCCGCCAGAAGGCGCTTTGCCATTCCCCACGGATGGCGCGGCACCGCATGCAGCGGTTCGTTCGTCAGCTTACGCGCTTCACGAGCTGCTGCCAGCGTGCGCTCCTTGAGCTCCTGCGGAGCCTTGATGTCCTTCAGTTCGTTCCAGTTGTTCTTCATCGTAAGATCCCTCCAAATCCAGCTTTAATTGCTTTCTTGCGCGATGCAGCCGCGTGCGTACCGTTGCCGGACGGCAGCCGACCATTTCCGCGATCTCCTCTGTGCGGTAGCCCTCCACATAGTGCAGCCACACCGCGATTCGCTGATCGTCCGGCAGTGCGTGTACCGCCTGCCACAGCTCGCTGCTGCTTTCCGGTTCCGGAGCGGCAGCATCCGCGGCAGCTTCCATCGGTGCGGTGCGCTTAAACCACGCCGACCGGCGAAGATCGGCGCACCGGCTGAGCGTTACGCGCAGCAGCCATGCTTTCAGGTGCTCGGTGTCGCGGAAATCGGTGTCGTCCCGCAGCAGCCGGAGAAAGACTTCCTGATAGACGTCCTCTGCGTCCGCGCGGCTGTTCAGTCTGCACAAAGCTAAGCGGTAGACCGCGTCGCCGCAGGTGTCCATCGCCTGCTGCAGAAATGCGTCCGACCTGAGTGTTGTCTGCATTGCTCTCTCCTCCTTTCACCACCAACACGTTTTGCAGCGGCAAATCGTTCCCACTGCCGCCGGATTTTTTGAGATTTCGGCTTATTTTCCCTTTGCTTTGTGTTTACCTACAATTTACAGAGGTTATTCTTGTGATATATGCACAAAAACTTTCGCATTTTCTCTGGAACATTAAACAAAAAATCTATTGCATTTTTATCTAAAACGACTATAATAATAATTGTTCTAAGGAACACAACAAATCGACAATAACCAACAACCACATTGGTTTTTATATTTTATTTGCTCTCTTTTTTTCTTTTTTCTTTCTTTACTCTTTACCTGCTCTTTGAGGGAAAATCGCCGTCTGATTCATCAGGCGGCTTTTTTCCGCCCTTTTTCACTTCGTGAGGACAAAAGGATGGACACCAAGGTTTCCATCCTCTTGACTCCAGCTTCCTTTATTGACAGTCTGGCGAAAATCAGAGAGCGGCGACCGCTTCGAAAAGGAGAACGGCAGAGGATTTTTTCTACCGTATCTTTCTGAACCTATTCGCAGTGTCAGATACCTTTCTACTACACATACGGTTAAATCTCCTCAGGGCGCGGCACAAGGTGAATTGCCCGAAAGGCAAGAGAGGGTCCCCTGGGAATACCCATGTCACGCAACTCATTTACACGTTAGTACGGACGGTACCTGTGAATTTTATTTATCGGTATCATTTACACTCGTATCCATAGGTCGGGGTGCCCTCACACCGACGTCTATCCGATTTGCACCACTTTATAATGAACAAATGAAATTGTTACGTCAATTTTCCATTCTGCATAACGCAAAAGGCGATACCGCGTTCAACCGCGATATCGCCTTTTCTCATTCCGCGAAAAAGTCTCTGGTCTGCTGCACATTCTCCTCGATGGCGGTCTTGAGCGCCTCCACCGATTCAAACTGCATTTCCGGACGCAGGAACTTATGCAGCTCCACATGGATCATCTTGCCGTACAGATCGCCCGCAAAGTCGAGCAGATGCGGCTCGATGGTCGGTGCACCGCCGTCTAAAAATGTCGGCTTTACACCGATATTGGTCGCTGCGATATAGCTCTGTCCGTCCACCAGAACGCGGGTTGCGTACACGCCGTACGGCGGCATCGCCATTTCGGTCGGCAGACGCAGATTGACCGTCGGCACCTGCAGCACGCTTGTGCCGACACGCCGTCCATGCTCCACAATACCGGAAACCGTATACGGATGACCGAGAAACTTAGCCGCACCTTCCATATCGCCCTGCGAAATCAGCTGACGAATATAGGTGGAGGACACCACAATGCCGTCAATCTTGACATCCTCGATGCAGTCATAGCCGATGCCGGCCTTTTCGCACTCGATAGCCATGCCTTCTGCGTTACCCTGCCCCTTATAGCCGAAACGGTTATTGCGGCCCGAGATGATCCAGCCCGCATTGAAGCGACCGATGAGCAGCTTGTGGATAAAATCGCGCCAGTCCATGT
Source organism: Butyricicoccus sp. AM05-1 (assembly GCF_003474415.1). Classification (NCBI taxonomy): domain Bacteria; kingdom Bacillati; phylum Bacillota; class Clostridia; order Eubacteriales; family Butyricicoccaceae; genus Butyricicoccus; species Butyricicoccus sp. AM05-1. The sequence continues at coordinate 259,136 of NZ_QUDG01000002.1, forward strand.
GCTGCATTTCATGGTCAAAATGGCCGAAAATAACCTCGTCCACACCGCCGAGCTTTTTGATCTCCTCGGTGCGATATGCATTTGCGGTCAGCAGCGGCACCTGACGGCCCATGACAACCGAATCCGGATGCACATCAAACGTGAAAACCGCACTCGTGCCGCCGATTTGCTTGGCACGCTCGACCGCACGCTGCATGAGCGCCCGATGGCCCAGATGCACACCGTCAAAGTAGCCGAGCGCGATGGCACGCGGCTTTGTAACTTCTATCATAAGGGAATCCCCCTGAAAAAAATTGATAATTGAAAATTGAGAATTGAGAATGAATGCGGCGCTTTGCGCTTATTAAATCATCGCGCAAGGCGCGATACCTTCATTATCCATTTTCCATTTTCAATTCTCCATTTCTGTTTGTATGCAAAAACTTATCGAAAGTTTTTGTATACAAACAGACCTAAACCGCCCTTATCCAGCTCTCTCACCTGACCGAGCATGAGGAATTTATCCTGATGGTACACACGGCAGATGGTATCTGCGGTCTCCGGCAGACCGTCGGTCTGGCGCGGAAACACAACTGCACCTCTCGCAATGCGCTCTGCGCCCTCGTCGGTGAGCGAAACGGCGGGTCTATCGGTAAACAGGCTGTCGGTTGGCAGCAGAAGCTGCTGCATGGTACCCTCTGCCATCGCCTGCTCACACTCGGCAAAGGTATGGCACTGCGCCAGCTCATACGCGCCCGAACGGGTACGCTCCAGACTGTGCAGCACGGCCAGCGTGCCCAGCTTTTCGCCAAGGTCATTGACCAGTGTGCGGACGTAGGTGCCCTTGCTGACCTTACACCGCAGCGTGCCCTTCTGGGCATTCTCATCGAAGTCGAGCAGGTCCATTTCGTGCACAATGATATCGCGTGCCGGACGCTCGACTTCCCTGCCCTTGCGGGCCAGATCGTACAGCTTCTGGCCGTTCACCTTGACCGCCGAATACATGGGCGGTACCTGCTGCTGTGGGCCGACAAAGCGCCGTACCATCTGCTTTACTGCGTATTCCGCGGCGTAGCGTTCGCTGGTCTGGAGCATTTCGCCGGTGACATCCTGCGTATCTGTGCAGTAGCCGAGCGTAAACCCGGCAACGTATTCCTTATCCTGCGCTGCGGCAAAATCTGCCGCCTTGGTCGCACCGCCGACAAATACCGGCAGAACACCGGTCGCCATCGGGTCCAGTGTGCCGCCGTGACCGATCCTGCGCGTATGCAGAATGCCGCGCAGCTTGGCTACCACGTCATGTGAGGTAAAGCCCTGCGGCTTGTTCATCAGCAGGATGCCGTTCAGGTCACTTTGCTGCATGAAACTGCTCCTCTGCCGCCTTCAGCATAGCAGCCTTGGCTTCCGCCATGCCGCAGGTGAAGCTTGCACCTGCCGCACGGACATGACCGCCGCCGCCGACCTTCTTGCAGATAGCAGCCGCGTCCATCTCCTTGGTGGTGCGGACGGAAACGCGAACCGTACCGTCCGGCTTCTCGGTCAGCGTGATGCCGATCTGTACGCCCTCAATCTGGCGCGTGAGCGATGCAATCGAGTCCAGATCGTCCATATCCGCGCCTGCATGGTCGATATCCCTGCGCCAGAGCGCGGCAACCGCGATCGCACCGTTCTCGTGGAACTCCATCGTATCAAATACAATGCGCTCCATCTCAAACCGCGGACGCGATTTGGTCTCAAACAGCACGCGGTTGATCTCACCGCCGTCGATACCGGCAGTCAGGCAGGCCGCCGCTACCGCATGCGAATGCGCGGTCGTATTCGAGAACTTAAAGCAGCCGGTATCGGTCGAAACACCGATATAAATGCACTCTGCAATGTCGGATGTGAACTTAACGCCGAGCGCGGTCAGCACATCGTACAGCACCTCGGCACAGCCGCCTGCATCCGGCCGGATGAGGTTTTTTTTGCCGAAGCCGTCGTTCGAGCCGTGATGGTCAATGACCAAATCGACCTTGCCCTTATACGGCTCCGCCGTGTCCGGAAACAGCTTCTCCTCAGCGATATCAGTCGAAACCACATACGCCGGAACGAAATCCTCCGGCGGATAATACGGCACGATCAGCGGCGCATAACGCCTGGTGATCTCCGGATTTTCCAGAATATATGCGCGTTTGCCAATCTGCTGCAGACCGCGGCAGAGCGCACCGGCACAGCCTGCCGTGTCGCCGTCCGGTCTGCGGTGAGTCAGGATGAGAATGTCGTCCGCTGCCTGCAGCGCAGCAGCAGCGCCAGCAACGTCAACGATCATTCTGCGTCCTCCTCTCCCAGCTTGCCTTCATTTTTCAGCTCGTGCAGCACCTCGGAGATGTGTGCACCGTGGGTGATGGACTGATCCAGTTCAAATACCAGCTCCGGCGCATAGCGCAGCTGTACCTTGTGGCCAACCTCGCGGCGCAGCCAGCCTGCAGCGGACTTCAGGCCCTTCATCACGTCCCTGGTCTGCTGCTCACTGCCGAGTACGGAAATATAGCACTTCGCATAGCGCAGATCGTTGGTAACATCGCAGTGTACCACGGAAACCATAGCCTCCTGTACACGCGGGTCCTTGACAGAGCGCATCGCCTCCGCCAGAGCCTTCATCACTTCTTCGGAAATACGATCAATTCGAGTAGACATTTTACAAATCAAACCTCCTTCGTGAGGATTGGTTAAATAATGGAGAATTGAGAATGGAAAATGGAGAATGATTCTCTATTTCCACTCTGCACATTCCCTCCGGTCGTATAGGAAAATGCGCTATCGCGCATTTTCACACGCACCACAGTGCGTGATTCAATTCCCCATAAAAGTCCAGCTCCGCCGGACTTTTATACTACTGCTTCCGGACAAGTGTCCGGAACCTCGTTTGCCGTGCAAACGAGAGGGGGGTATCGAAAAAAGTTTCCTCGGGAACTTTTTTCGTATATAGGGGGGATGGAATCCCCCCTATAAAGTGTTTTAGCGCTTCACTTCTTCCATAACAAAGCACTCAATGATATCGCCTTCCTTGATATCATTGTAGTTCTCGATGCTCATGCCGCACTCATAAGAGGTTGCAACTTCCTTCACATCGTCCTTGAAGCGCTTGAGGGTATTCAGGTGGCCCTCGTGGAATACGATGCCGTCACGGACTACGCGAACCTCAGCGTTACGCTGAATCTTGCCGTCCTGTACATAGCAGCCTGCAACCGCGCCTGCGCCGGTGATCTTGAACACCTGACGAACCTCTGCGTGGCCGAGAACAACTTCCTTGAACTTCGGCTCGAGCATGCCCTTCATGGCCTGCTCCATCTCCTCGATGGCATCATAAATAACGCGGTACATACGCATATCAACGCCCTGCTGTGCAGCGGAGTCGGTAGCGGTGCGGTCCGGACGAACGTTAAAGCCAACAATGATCGCGCCGGAAGCAGCAGCCAGCATAACGTCGGACTCGTTGATGGCGCCAACGGCACCGTGGATAACGCGCACGCGAACCTCTTCGTTGGTCAGCTTCTCGAGAGAGGAACGAACCGCCTCGACAGAGCCCTGAACGTCTGCCTTGACGATGATATTCAGCTCCTTCATCTCGCCCTGCTGGATGGAATCGAACAGGTTATCGAGCGTTACCTTGTGGAACAGCTTGTTGCGCTCTTCCTTCTCCTTGTCCTTGCGCTGCTCAACCAGCTCACGAGCCATCTTCTCGTCGTCTACGGCGTCAAAGATGTCGCCTGCACCCGGAACCTCAGCCAGACCGATGATCTCGACCGGAACGGACGGGCCTGCGGACTCAATCTTCTTGCCGTCGTCGTTGGTCATTGCGCGAACGCGGCCGACAGAGGTGCCCGCGATAACGGTATCGCCTGCATGCAGGGTGCCGTTCTGTACCAGAAGGGTTGCAACCGGACCGCGGCCCTTATCCAGCTTTGCCTCGATAACGGTACCGTGTGCCTTACGGTTCGGGTTTGCCTTGAGGTCAGCCATTTCAGCGGTCAGCAGTACCATTTCGAGCAGGTTGTCAATGCCCTGACCGAACTTTGCGGAGATGTTGCAGACGATGGTCTGACCGCCCCATTCCTCCGGTACCAGTTCGTACTCGGTCAGCTGCTGGAGCACACGATCCGGGTTTGCACCCTGCTTGTCGATCTTATTTACGGCAACAATGATCGGCACGTTTGCTGCCTTGGCGTGGTTGATCGCCTCGATGGTCTGCGGCATAACGCCGTCATCGGCTGCTACGACCAGAATGGCGATATCGGTTACCTGCGCACCGCGTGCACGCATGGAGGTAAACGCAGCGTGACCCGGGGTATCGAGGAAGGTGATCGGCTTGCCGCCAATCTTAACGCGGTATGCGCCGATGTGCTGGGTAATGCCGCCGGCCTCGCCCTCGATGACCTTGGTCTTGCGGATCGCGTCGAGCAGAGAGGTCTTGCCGTGGTCAACGTGACCCATAACAACAACGACCGGATCGCGCGGCTGCAGCTCCTCTTCCTTGTCCTCGTGCTCGTCGAACAGCTGCTCCTCGATGGTAACGTGTACTTCCTTCTCCACCTTGCAGCCCATTTCCTCTGCAACGATGGCTGCGGTATCGTAGTCGATCACCTCAGAGATGGACGCCATAACGCCCAGCTTGATAAGGCCCTTGATAACATCCGCTGCGGTGCGCTTCATACGGGAAGCCAGTTCACCGACGGAAATCTCCTCCGGAATCATTACCTTAACCGGAATCTTCTTAAGTGCTGCCATCTGCTGCTGGCGCTGCAGGCGGCGCATCTTCTCCTGCTCCTCCTGACGGCGCTTGTTGCCGAACGGCTTGGAGCGCTGGTCGGACTTCTTGGTCAGCTTCTGCTTCTTGCTGCCCTTGGACTCCATTCGCTCGGCCTTTGCGTCAACCAGCTTATCTACATGATCATCATATTTTGCAAGGTTTACATCGCCGGTGCCGCGGGTATCAATGCGGTGAACCTGCTTTACCTTGCTCTGTGTCGGCTGCTGCTGCACGATAGGCTCCTCTCTCTTGGACTCGGTCTGCTGTTTGGTTTCCGCCTTGGACTGCTCCGGCTTCTTGCGGGATGCGCCCTGTGCGTTCAGCGTACCTTCCATGTCACTTACTTGATTATGCTGGGTGAGATACTCGAAAATGACCGACAGGTCGGTATCGTCAAGCACCTGCATGTGATTCTTCGGTGCAGAGCGATACTTCGTCAGGATTTCGGTGATCTCCTTGGTGGATACGCCGAAGTCCTTAGCGACCTCGTGTACCCGATATTTATTGTCTAATGCCATGGGCAATAACCTCCTTTATTTCTTCGTTCAAAACCACGGTTTTGAACGAGAGAGGACGTACCGAACTGCGTTCGGATACGCCCAAAGCTGCGAAAAGTTCCTCCTGTGTCAAAACTTTTCTCCGCTCTGGTATCAAATGCACGGGCAAAGCTCGCACATTTGATGCAAAGCTATGCTTTGCTATTGGAATGCGCGCTGCGGCGCGGGAAATTACGTTTTATTGCGGAAGCTGCGCTTGCCGCTGTTGAAGCTCGGCTTGCCTGTGCTGCTTTTACGGAACGGACGGTCGCCGTCCTTACGGAATGGGCGCTTCTCACCGTCGTTCTTACGATACGGACGGTATTCGCCGTCTTTGCGGAACGGACGCTTCTCGCCGTCGTTCTTGCGATACGGACGGTCGCCGTCCTTGCGGAACGGACGCTTCTCGCCGTCATTCTTGCGATACGGACGGTCGCCTTCCTTGCGGAACGGGCGCTTCTCGCCGTCATTCTTGCGATACGGACGATATTCACCGTCCTTGCGGAACGGGCGCTTCTCGCCGTCGTTCTTGCGATACGGACGGTATTCGCCGTCCTTGCGGAACGGGCGCTTCTCGCCGGACGGCTTACGGTAGGTGCGCTTGGGCTTCTCCTCTGCCGATTTTTCGGTCTTGACCGGCGCTTCCTCGGTCTTTTCCGCCTTATCCTTATGCTTTTTGACGCCCCTGCGGGACTGGATCTTTGCGTTTTTTTCGCTAAGCTGCTGCGCCACTTCGGCGTATGCAGGATCCTGCTCCGCCAGCTTATTTACGGCTGCTGCCGCCATACCGATGTCCGCTACCGCGCACATCGCGCAGCCTGCCTTGCCGATCGCGCTGCCGAGTTCCAGCTTGCCGTGCGGCAGCGTCACGCACGGAACATTGGCCTTATCGGCGTAAAATGCGGCCTTTTTCGCTGCATTTGCGCCTGCGTCACCCGCAATGAACACACATCGGGTCTTGTGGTCAAAGCACGCCTCTCGCACCAACTCGTCGCCGTAGGCCAGCTTGCCGGCACGGCGTGCCAGACCGAGCATTCTCAGAACCGGATCAGTTGCCATTTGCACCCTCCTGTTCCATCTGCTGCTCAAGCTGGTCGTAAACCGAATCGGGCACCTCTACACTGAGCGCACGCTCGATCGCACGGCTCTTGCGGGCCTTTTTCAGACATTCCGGCTTGCCGCACAGGTATGCGCCGCGGCCGGGTGCCTTGCCCTTGAAATCCAGCGAAAGCTCGCCTTCCGGCGAACGCACCACGCGGATCAGCTCCCGTTTCGGGAACATTTCACGGCAGCCGAGGCACTGCCGCATGGGAATCTTCTTCTGTACCATATTCTGCCGCACCTCCGCTTGCTTATTCGCCCTGAGACTCAGGAGCGATATCGATCTTGCAGCCGGTCAGCTTGGCAGCCAGACGCGCGTTCTGGCCTTCCTTGCCGATGGCGAGGGACAGCTGATCGTCCGGAACGATGACGCGGCAGGACTTGTTGTCCGCCTGCATGGTGGCATTGATAACATCAGCCGGAGCGAGTGCCGCAGAAACGAACTGCGCCATATCCTCGTTCCACTTGATGATGTCGATCTTCTCGCCGTTCAGCTCGCCGGTGATGTTGGCAACACGCGCACCGCGGGTACCAACGCATGCGCCGATCGGATCCACGTTCTCATCGTGAGAAACAACAGCGATCTTGGTGCGGTTGCCTGCCTCACGCGCGATGGACTTGACCTCGACGATACCGGAGTGGATTTCCGGCACCTCCAGCTCAAACAGACGCTTAACCAGACCCGGATGGGTGCGGGAAACAACGACCTGCGGGCCGCGGGTGCCGCGGCGGACCTCGATGAGATAAACCTTCAGGCGCTGACCCTCGGTCAGAACCTCACCGCGCACCTGCTCGGAAGCGGCCAGAACAGCCTCGCTCTTCTCACCGCCGGAAACAACATCCAGATAAGCGGTGCCGGAGCGCGGATCAATGCGGGCAACCACGCCGTTGAGGATCTCGTGTTCCTTGCTCTCGAACTCGGAGATAACCATGCCGCGCTCTGCCTCGCGGATGCCCTGAATGATAACCTGCTTTGCAGTCTGGGCCGCAATGCGGCCGAAGGACTTGGTCGGGATGTCGATATCAATGATATCGCCTACCATCGGGTTATTCTTGTACTCGGCAGCCTCCTCGAGGGTGATCTCCTCGTACGGCTCGTACAGGTCCTCCGCCTTGACAACCGTCTTGCGGACAAACATGTGAATGGTCTTCTTGTCGCGATCCGGCTCAACGTAAACATTGTCGGTCATGCCGTCGTTATCGCGCTTGTAGGCGGTGATCAGCGCCTGACCTACACGGTCGAGCATATAGTCTACCGGAATGCCTTTTTCCTTTTCCAGCTGTTCCAGCGCGTCAAAAAATTCTGCGTTAACCATTTTTTCCAACTCAGCTCCTTCTTATATCTCTACCGCCAGTCGAACTGCGGCAATGTCTTTGGGTTCGTATACAGTGGTCTCGCCGTTCACTTCCAGCGTTACAGCGCCGTTGTCATAGCCGGCGAGTGTGCCCTCGATCTGCTTCATACCGTTCATCGGCTTGTAGAAGCCGACTTCGACGGTCTGACCCATGAACGCCTGGAAATGCTCCGGGCGCTTGAGGCGGCGCGACATACCGGCCGAGGAAACACACAGCGTGTAGGACGGCATATCGTCAAATTCCTTTTCATCCAGCATGGGATCGAGTGCGCGCGAAACCTGCTCGCACTGGTCGATATTAACGCCTTCCGGACGATCCACGGTGACGGTCAGCATGTACTGTCCGCCCTCTTTTTCAAACTCCACATCCCACAGGGAAACACCAGCCTGTTCACACAAAGGCTTTACCAGTTCCTCTACGCGGGCTACGATCTGCTTTGCCTGCAAAGCCGTCCCTCCTTACTGAAAAATTTTCTCCGAGCAAAGCGTAAGGAGTGGCACTTGGCCACTCCTTACGGTTACTTATCATCTTACACTGATAGTATATCACGCATTGCCGTACATTGCAAGCGTTTTTGCAATAAAAATATCCGTTTTTACCGTGAAAATGCACAAATTTAGGCGTGTGAGCCGCAAATTTTGCAGATTAGCGGCTGCTGCCGTGTCTCAGCTCATGCAGGATGCACAGTCCCATGGCCAAGATGGGAAACAGGATGCGCAGACTGAGGAAACCCATTGGGTCACCGAAGTCGATGTTTGCATCCAGCAGCAGGCCAATAAACCAGCCTAATATAGTGAGTGCGGCTGCTTTTAGGTACATGATCTCTATCTCCTTTCATCAATAATCGCTTTAGAAACCTAAATCTCTCCACAGCGAATATTCTTCAAACACATCAGAAATCGCTGTTTGTGCTGCCGCATAGTCATCAACTACAACATGAAAATTATCAATGAACTTGTTAGCATTATAACTATTCTGATTACCAACAAATGTCTCGTATGACTGTGTAGCTGTAAGGCAAGACAGAATAGCAGTATGATATTTGTTAATTGGCTCACTCAAAAGGTTAAAATTCGTATTACTGCCATCTTCCGAATTAAGATATATGAATGTATCATACATGTTATCAATACGTGTATCCAATTCTGCAACAGCATCTTTCATACTATTTGCAGCGTTTTCATTCGCCACACCTGTCAGTTCCATTAGTACAATACTATAATAATCAGAAAGAATACTACTCATTTCATGTGCAACTGCACATACTTCAGAGAAATCATCATAAATCGAAATCGTCTGCGTATTGCGGTCATAACCGATATCCGCGCCGAACGCATTGGACACCGCACGAATCGGCACATAGGTCGTGCCGTTGTAGATAAACGCCTCGACCGCTTTGCCGTTGGCGTCTGTCATGTCGATTGCTTCGTTGTTGAATTCCACATTGACGCCGGACGTGACGGTGATCGTCTTGCGATAGGTGTTTGCCGCATATGATGTGGTCAGGAACAGGGCAAACATCAGGATGATTGCGGGGATTCTCTTTTTCATATTGTGACCTCCCTTTATTTGTTTGTTACAGTATACCAAACAATTCCTTGTATTTCAATGCTATATTATCCAATCAGCACAAAAGCCGTCCGGCATTTCTGCCGAACGGCTTTTCTATTCCGTTTATATCTCAACCGACTGCACACCCGGAATGTCCTCCTGCAGCCGCAGGAAATCCGCTTTATCGAAATGCCGCGGCATGGCAATGTACAGCACGATTTTTACCGAACTGCCTTCCTGCCGCTTGAGATTGATCTCTCGCACGATGATTTTTTTCTGCTCCAGCCAGTCGTACAGACGCACAAGGTCGCCTTTCCGTCTGTCAGACCGACCGCAGGCTCGGTCACCTGCATTTTTTCTCGCCGCTCCACACCGATCAGCAGACCGCAGACAGCCGCACCAAACAGATTATTTGAATATTTTCCGGCATACGCAAGCCCCTCTCGAATAAAAACTATCGCTCAAACGACAGATACCGCGTCCCCTGAAAGGTCAGTCTGCCGGTATCACCCTCTGCAAGCATACCATATTCCGAGCCGGAAACATGGAACTCCATCCGGTCCCCGCTTTCCACCTGAAACGTGACATAATAAGTCGTGCTCGACGTTGTGTGGAAGCCGTGTGCTCCGCTCATGTCGCCTGCATTGGCATGCTGGTGATGTGATACATCTGTCCGCTTTGCAACGATCACCGCCGGTACGGTCAATCTGGGCGAATTATTGTTCTTATGCCATGTGCTTATCCCCTGTATGATTGAAAAAATGATGATGCCAAATACGACAATAAACATGATGGGGACGATGAAACTCAATATATCAAACATCTGCATTGCAAACATCTTCCGGCCCTCCTTCGGCGTTCCAATTTTCGATCAAACAATTTACGTTCTACCTACATAGTATCATAGGTATTCCAAAAAGGCAAAAAGAAAAAGGTTATCCAATAAGCACGCTACTGGATAACCTTTTTAGGATCATTTTTCTGTTTTGGAACAGATCGAGTCGTCAGAAGTTAAAATTTAACTTACTTAACCAGCTCGATGATCGCCATTTCAGCTGCGTCGCCACGACGCGGGCCGGTCTTGATGATGCGGGTGTAGCCACCGTTGCGGTTAGCGTACTCCGGAGCGATCTCAGAGAACAGCTTAGCAACAACAGCTTCCTTGGTTACGAAAGCCATAGCCTGACGGCGGGATGCCAGGGTGTTCTTCTTGCCCAGGGTGATCATCTTCTCAGTCAGCGGGCCTACTTCCTTGGCACGAGCGAGCGTGGTCTCAACCTTGCCGTTCTCCAGCAGGTAGGTTACCAGCGCACGCAGCATAGCCATACGGTGATCCGTAGCACGGCCGAGCTTGCGATTGTTAGCCATGTGAGTTTACCTCCAAATTAAAGTAAAGCGGCGGCGCGGTAATCGTACCGCCGCAACAGTTCAAGTAATTCCTCTTTGAAATAATCAAGTATTTTCGTTCACAGCAAGGAAGAAGCGCGTGCCGCGTACAAAGGTACGCAATCGTGCTTCTGACGAAGCTGCGGGCGGAAAGACGCAGATTATTCTTCGGACTTGGCGAGGTGGAGACCCATTGCCTCCAGCTTGCCGATAACCTCTTCCAGGGACTTGCGGCCCAGGTTACGAACCTTCATCATGTCCTCCTCGGAGGTGTTGATGAGGTCCTCAACCGTGTTGATGCCTGCGCGCTTGAGGCAGTTGAACGAACGCACGGAGAAGTCAAGCTCCTCAATGGTCATTTCAAGCACCTTATCGTGCTGCGCTTCAGCCTTTTCAACAACGGTGGACTTGGAGCCGATTTCCTCGGACAGGTCTACGAACAGATCGAGGTGGTCACGCAGAACCTTTGCACCGAGCGAAACCGCGTCGCGTGCGTTGATGGTTGCATCGGTCCATACCTCGAGCGTCAGCTTGTCATAGTCGGTCAGGTCGCGTACACGGGTGTTTTCAACCGTGTAGTTTACCTTGTAAACCGGCGTGTAGATCGAATCCACCGGAATGACGCCGATGGAGGTCTGATGCTGCTTGTTCTTCTCAGCCGGAACATAGCCGCGGCCGGAAGTCATCGTGATCTCCATGGACAGACGCGCGTCGCTCATCAGGGTAGCGATGTGCAGATCCGGGTTGAGGATCTCAACCTCGCCGTCTGCGTGGATATCGCCAGCCTTGACCTCGCCCTCGCCGGCGGCCTCGATGTAGACCGTCTTGGGACCATCACAATGCAGCTTGGCAATAATGCCCTTAACATTCAGCACGATTTCGGTAACGTCTTCCTTAACGCCCGGAATCGTAGAAAACTCGTGCTGCACACCAGCGATCTTGATGCTGGACGCTGCCGTGCCAGGCAGAGACGACAGCAGGATGCGGCGCAGAGAGTTGCCCAGCGTGGTGCCGTAGCCGCGCTCAAGAGGCTCTACGACAAACTTGCCGTAGGAACCGTCCTCCGCGAGCTGTTCACAGTCAATACGCGGTTTTTCGATTTCGATCATGTGGTACCCTCCTTCACGTTGGTTGGAAACTTAAGATAGAACAGGCGAAGCAGACGCCGCGCCTGTTCCAAAAGCGAGGGTCTATTATTTCGAGTACAGCTCGACGATGAGGTGCTCGGCAACATCATAGTCGATGTCGTCACGTGCAGGCATCGCAACGATCTTGCCCTCGAAGGAATCGTTAGCCTTCTCGATCCACTTCGGGCAAGCCTTCTTGCCGTTCTCTTCCAGCAGAGACTTGAACTTGGTGGTAGAACGGGACTTCTCGGAAACTGCAACTACGTCGCCCGGCTTAACCTGGTAAGACGGAATGTTAACGCGCTTGCCGTTTACGGTGAAGTGTGCATGGTTAACCAGCTGACGAGCCTCACGGCGGGTGTTAGCAAAGCCCATGCGGAAAACTACGTTGTCCAGACGGCGCTCGAGCTCCTGCAGCAGGATCTCACCGGTGATGCCCTGCTTGCGCTCAGCCTTCTCGTAGTAAGCATGGAACTGCTTCTCGAGTACGCCGTAGATGAATTTTACCTTCTGCTTTTCGTTCAGCTGCATGCCGTACTCGGACTGCTTGCGGCGGCTCTGCTTGGGCTGACGCTTCGTGGACTTGGAGTAACCAAGTACCGCAGGGGAAAGACCAAGCGTCTTGCAGCGCTTGAGAACGGGCTGGGTATTCTTAGCCATTTATTGGTTCCTCCTCTATTAAACTCGACGACGCTTGGGCGGACGGCAGCCGTTGTGCGGGATCGGGGTTACGTCCTTGATCATGGTAACCTCGAGGCCAGCGGCCTGCAGTGCACGGATTGCAGCCTCACGGCCGGAACCCGGGCCCTTAACGTATACTTCAACAGTCTTCAGACCGTGCTCCATTGCAGCAGCAGCAGCGGTTTCAGCCGCAGTCTGAGCAGCGAACGGAGTGGACTTACGCGAACCGCGGAAGCCCATTTCGCCGGAGGAAGCCCAGGAAATAGCGTTACCGTTCAGGTCGGTAATGGTAACGATCGTGTTGTTGAAAGAGGAACGGATATGTGCCGCGCCCTTTTCAATGTTCTTGCGCTCACGACGACGAGTACGGGTCGCAGCGCCCTTCTTCTGTACCTTAGCCATTTATACGTTCCCCTCCTTACTTCTTCTTGTTCGCAATGGTCTTCTTCGGGCCCTTGCGGGTACGAGCATTGGTCTTGGTGCGCTGACCGCGAACCGGCAGGCCGCGGCGATGGCGCAGGCCGCGGTAGCAGCCAATCTCAACCAGACGCTTGATATTCAGGCCGATCTCACGGCGCAGGTCACCCTCGACGTTGTAGTCGCGCTCGATGACTTCACGCAGCTTAGCAGCCTCTTCTTCGGTCAGGTCCTTAACGCGGGTATCCGGATTGATACCGGTCTTAGCAAGGATCTCGTTGGACGTTTTGCGGCCAATGCCGAAAACGTAGGTCAGGCCGATCTCCACGCGCTTCTCGCGGGGAAGGTCAACACCGGCAATACGTGCCATACTATTATAACCTCCATAGTTACACACTGAGGCGTGTTTGCAAACACAGTATAGGAGCCGCCTCCGCTCCTGCAGCGCCGCACTCGCCGTGCGTGCTTGTCGTGCTCGCGTAAACCATGATCCGCACCCCTGGGTGCGCATTTATTCGGAAACTGCTTGCAGTTTCCATAAAAAGTGCGAGCTTTGCCCGTACTTTTTATACCTTGACTCAGCGATCTTGGATCGCGTCGTTCGGGTATCAAAAACAAGTTTCGTCAGGAACTTGTTTTTGTATATAGGGACTTTTTGAAAGTCCCTATAAGCACCGTCAGGTGCTCTTAGCCCTGCTTCTGCTTGTGCTTCGGGTTCTGGCAGATAACCATAACCTTGCCCTTACGGCGAATGATCTTGCACTTCTCGCAGATCGGCTTTACAGACGGTCTTACCTTCATGTTATTTTACCTCCATCAAATTTTTGGTGGGATGGGACACCGGAAACCTGTCCGGCGACCACTGGCGCGCAGGTCACATGCGTACCTCCGCCCGCTTTTTATCTTACTTGGAACGCCAAGTGATACGACCGCGGGTCAGGTCGTAAGGCGACATCTGAACGGTGACCTTGTCGCCGGGAAGAATGCGGATAAAGTTCATGCGGAGCTTGCCCGAGATATGCGCCAGAATCTTATGGCCGTTGGGAAGCTCTACCTGAAACATTGCATTGGGCAGCGCCTCTACGACGGTACCCTCGAGCTCAATCACATCATCTTTTGCCATTGTGGTTTATCCTCCTCGGTCAATTTGCGTTCTCGTCCCCTGTCCAGAGGGCGAGCGCCTTGCGGATCTCGCTGTTTGTCAGCCGGCTTTCGCTTTGCAGCTTGAGCCGTGTGCGCTCGTCGCATGGGCCCTGCAGGCTCACATGCTTGCGGCGCTTGCGCTTCGGGTTTTCGGCCCGGCGCGCACGTCCGTTCGCCAGCAGAAGAAAATCCCCCTCCTCTGCGACGACCAGCATCAGCTGTCCTCTGTCCCTTCCGGTCAGCGACAGCACAATGTCGGCGGTACGAATCTCTGCCATTACAGCACTTCGCCGTCGATATTCGTAAGAATCTCCGGCTCTCCATCCGTAATAGCGATGGTGTTTTCGTAGTGAGCGGACAGCTTGCCGTCCCTGGTCTTAACCGTCCAGCCATCCGGCAGGACCTTGACCGTGTAAACACCCACATTGACCATCGGCTCTACCGCGATGACCATACCGCGCTGCAGGCGAATGCCGTGGCCCGGTTTGCCGTAGTTCGGAACCTCCGGGCTCTCATGCAGCGCAGCGCCTACGCCGTGACCGACGTAGTCGCGCACGACAGAAAAGCCGTTGGCCTCGACGTAAGCCTGAACGGCTGCGCCGATATCCGATACGCGGTAGCCCTCACGGGCAAATTTAATGCCTTCAAAGAAGCTCTGACGTGTTACAGCGATCAGCTTTTTCGCCTCTTCGCTTACTTCACCGCACGGAACCGTGCAGGCGCAGTCGCCGTGGAAACCGCCGATGTATGCACCAACATCAACCTTAACGATATCGCCTTCCTTGACAACTGCGTGCTTGGAAGGAATACCGTGGATGACCTGGTCATTCAGCGATACGCAGGCGCTGCCAGGGAAGCCGCCGTAGCCGAGGAAGGACGGCTTGGCGCCGGCATCCTCAATCGTCTTGCGGACGATGCGGTCGATCTCCCAGGTGGTAACACCCGGCTTTACGGCGTCTGCCGCCGCCTTACGCGCAATAGCGGTAAGGCGGCCGGCAACACGCATTTTTTCAAGCTCTTTTTCCGTCTTGATATGAATCATATTACAGACCCAGTGCCTCTACTGCAAACTTTTCGGTAGCGGTGATGCCCTGAGCACCATCGATGCTCTTGAGCTTGCCCTGGGCTTCATAGTAGCCCTTGAGCGGCTCGGTCTGCTCATGGTAGGTTTCAAGACGATGACGAACGACCTCAGCCTGATCATCGCTGCGGATGACCAGCTTATCGCCGCAGATGTCGCAAACGTCCTTCACGCGCGGCGGATTTGCCTCAACGTGATAGGTTGCACCGCAACGCAGGCAGACACGGCGGCCGGTCATGCGCTTTTCGATGACGTCGTCTGCAACCTCAAGGGACAGAGCGCAGTCGATGCGAGCAATCTCGTCGAGTGCTTCCGCCTGCGGAATCGTACGCGGAAAACCGTCGAGGATGAAACCGCTCTTGCAGTCGCGCTTAGCGATACGCTCCTTCAGCATGCCGATAACCACTTCATCGGGTACCAGCTTGCCGGCATCCATATACTCCTTAGCGGACTGGCCGAGCGGAGTATTGTTCTTAATCGCTTCGCGCAGGATGTTACCGGTGGAAATGCTCGGTACACCCATCTGCTCGATCAGGTAAGAAGCAAGCGTGCCCTTACCGGCGCCCGGAGCGCCCAGCAGAATTAAATTCATTTGAACACAGCCTCCAGAATTATTCCAGGAATCCCTTATGATGACGCATCAGCATCTGTGCTTCCATCTGCTTCACCGTATCAAGCGCAACGCCTACTACGATGATAACCGAGGTGCCGCCCAGTGCTACGTTGCTCAGGCTGGAGTTTACTGCGCCTACGATCAGCGGGAGCAGTGCTACAACAGCGAGGAACAGCGCACCAACGAAGGTGACCTTGCCGAGTGCCTTGGTGATGAAGTCGCTGGTCGGCTTGCCGGGACGGAAGCCCGGGATGAAGCCGCCGTTCTTCTTCAGGTTGTTGGCAATCTCGATCGGGTTGAACTGGATGGATGCATAGAAGTATGCAAATGCGAGGATCAGCAGTGCGTACAGTACAATGTAGAACACGCTGGTCTGAGAGAACAGGTTAAGAATATGCGCACCAACCGAGCCGCTCTCTGGGTGCCAGAACATCGAAATGGTCTGCGGCAGGGACAGGATGGACGATGCGAAGATGATCGGCATAACGCCGGACGCATTGACCTTGATCGGCAGGTGGGTGGACTGACCGCCGTACATCTTGCGGCCAACTACGCGCTTTGCGTACTGAACCGGGATGCGGCGCTCTGCATTCGACATATAAACGATGAATACAACGATCGCAAGACCGACGATAATCATTGCAATGCCGGAAACGATGCCGCTCGTGCCGGTCTGGAACAGGTTAACCAGCGTACGCATGAGCGACGGACCGCGGGAAACGATACCTGCGAACAGGATGATCGAAATGCCGTTGCCGATACCCTTCTGGGTGATATGCTCGCCCATCCACATGATCAGCGCGGTGCCTGCGGTGAAAGTTACGATAATGGTTACGGCTGCAAGCGCGCCGGTGTTGGACAGCATGGTCTGGCCGCCGAAACCGTTGCGAAGCAGTGCGTAGTAGGACAGACCCTGGAGCAGACCAAGCAGAACGCCGAGGTAACGGGTCCAGCTTGCGATCTTCTCACGGCCTTCCTCGCCGCCGTCCTTTACCATACGCTCAAGAGTGGGGATGGCAACAGTCAGCAGCTGAAGGATGATGGATGCGTTGATATACGGGGTGATGGACATTGCGAAGATGGTCGCACGAGACAGACCACCGCCGGTGAACATATCCAGATAACCAAGCATCGAACCGTTCACCGATGCCTGCTCAAAGTACTGAGACAGGAGCGCGGTATCAATAAACGGAACCGGAATGCACGAACCAAAGCGGAAGATCAGGATGATGAACAGAGTGTACAGCATCTTCTTGCGCAGTTCGGGCATAGACCAGGCGTTTTTAAGGGTTTGAAACACCTTAAACCACCTCGGCCTTTCCGCCTGCGGCTTCGATCTTCTCCTTTGCGGAAGCCGAGAAAGCAGCTGCCTTAACGGTCAGCTTCTTGGTCAGCGTGCCGGTGCCGAGGATCTTGATGCCGTCGAGAGCATTCTTAACGATGCCGGCATTGCAGAGGATCTCTGCAGTTACCTCAGCGCCGTCTTCAAACTTCTCCAGTGCGGAAACATTGACCGGTGCGTAAGTGGTGCCGAAAATGTTGTGGAAACCACGCTTCGGCAGACGACGTGCCAGAGGCATCTGGCCGCCTTCAAAGCCCGGACGGACACCGCCGCCGGAACGGGCCCACTGGCCCTTGTGACCGCGACCTGCGGTCTTGCCATTGCCGGAACCAGCGCCGCGGCCCTTACGGTATGCCGGCTTGGTAGCGCCTGCGGCAGGCGTCAATTCATGCAGCTTCATGGGTTACGCCTCCTCTACGATTTCGAGCAGGTAACCGATCTGCTTTACCTTGCCGCGCGTCTGCGCGTTGTCCGGCTGAACGGTTACGTCATTGATCTTCTTAAGCCCCAAAGAATGAGCCGTTGCGATGTGCTTCTCCAAGCGACCAGCCAGGCTCTTTTTCAGGGTAATCTTCATGTTAGCCATTGTCAGTTACCCCTTTCTTACAGTTCTTCTACGGCTTTGCCGCGTACAGCAGCTACCTGAGCTGCGTCGCGCAGGCTCTTCAGGCCTTCCATCGTTGCGGTAACAACGTTCTGCGGGTTGTTGGAACGCAGGCACTTGGTACGGATGTCCTTGATGCCGGCAGCCTCAACTACTGCACGAACAGCGCCGCCGGCGATAACGCCGGTACCGGGAGCAGCAGGCTTGAGCAGAACGCGGCCTGCACCGAACTCGCCGATAACCTCGTGCGGGATGGTGGTGCCCTTCAGAGAAATCTTAACGAGGTTCTTCTTGGCGTCCTCGATGCCCTTGCGGATAGCGTCCGGAACCTCGGAAGCCTTACCGAGGCCGAAACCAACGGTACCCTTGCCGTCGCCTACAACGACCAGAGCTGCGAACTTGAAGATTCGGCCGCCCTTAACGGTCTTGGCAACGCGGTTGAGCGCTACAACGTTCTCGGAGAACTCGTCCTCACGCTTATCGTTTCTGTTAAACTGAGCCATGTTTTACCTCCTCCCGATTAAAACTGCAGGCCGCCCTCACGGGCGCCATCTGCGAGCTCCTTCACGCGGCCGTGGAACACATAGCCGCCGCGGTCAAACACGACAGTCTCAATGCCCTTAGCCTTGCAGCGCTCGGCAACGATCTGACCAATCTTCTTGGCTGCTTCCTTGTTGCCGCCGTACTCGGTAAAGCTCTTCTCTGCAGTCGAGGCGGATACGAGGGTTACACCGGCTACATCGTCAATAACCTGTGCATAGATGTTCTTTGCAGAACGGAATACGTCCAGACGGGGACGCTCAGCGGTGCCGCTGATCTTAGCGCGTACGCGCTTGTGGCGCTGAAGGCGCGCCTTGTTGGAATCCTTCTTCGAAACCATTTATTTTCGCCTCTCCTTTCCTTACTTCTTCTTAGCGCCGGTCTTGCCTTCCTTGCGGCGGACATACTCATCAGCGTAGCGAATGCCCTTGCCCTTATAGGGTTCCGGCGGACGCTTCTCGCGGACTTCCGCTGCAAACTGGCCAACCTTCTGCTTGTCAGGACCGGAGATGATGATCGTGTTCGGGTTCGGAACGTCGATCGTGATGCCCTCCACCTCGCTCATGGTAACCTGATGCGAGTAACCGAGGTTCATAACCAGATCCTTGCCCTGCTTAGCGACACGGTAACCAACGCCCTGAACGCTCAGCTCCTTCTTGAAGCCATCGGTAACACCAACAACCATGTTGTGAACCAGGCTGCGGGTGAGGCCGTGCAGTGCGCGGTTGTGCTTGTCGTCGTTCGGACGGGTTACGAGGATTTCGTTGCCCTCTACCGCGATGGTCATGTTCGGATGAAATTCGCGGGTAAGGGTTGCCTTAGCGCCCTTCACGGTAACAACGCTGCCGTCAATCTTGACTTCAACGCCGGCCGGGATGGCAATCGGCATTCTACCAATACGAGACATTGTTTATACCTCCCTTACCATACAAATGCGAGAACTTCACCGCCGACGTTCAGCTCGCGAGCCTTCTTGTCGGTCATGACGCCTCTGGAAGTGGAAACGATGGCAATACCAAGGCCGCGGAGTACCTTCGGCAGCTCCTGTGCGCCAGCGTATACACGCAGGCCCGGCTTGGACACACGCTTGATGCCGGTGATAGCCTTCTGGCGGTTATCAACGTACTTCAGTGCGATGCGGATAATGCCCTGGGTGTTGCCCTCTACAACCTCGAAAGACTTGATGTAGCCTTCATCGAGCAGGATCTGGGCAATAGCCTTCTTCATCTTGGATGCGGGTACATCCACACTGGCATGACGAGCATTGCCAGCGTTGCGGATACGAGTCAGCATATCCGCGATAGGATCAGTGATCTGCATAAAATGCTCTCCTTTAATATAAGAAGTTTGGGGGTAGTGCAGCAATCGAGCGCCGGTGGGTTAATCCGGTTCTGATTTGTCTGTTTGCCCTCCACTTTTCTTTACACTGTTCGTGGCCCTTCCACGGACAGCGGCGGGGATAAAAAATCGCCGGTCCAGTACTCAACCAGACCAGCGTTAATTATAGCACGAGAAACCAATGGCTGCAATCGGAAAAAGTGCTGATTTTTACGCAGTTTTAGCCTGTTTTGCAGTCAAATTGCTTGATTACCCGGTATAACGGCAGGTCGGCCGTTTTTGGACCGCACCAGGGACCACGCCGGGAAAATCCGGTTAATGGCCAATGGGCGTGCGCGGGAGAAACTCCTTTGCGCGGCAATTCGGTTACGCATTTGCGCAACTGTAATTAGTATACACTACACCGGGTGTATCGCGCAAGTGTTTTTTCAAAAATTCTTAATTTTTTTGAGATTTTCTTTTTTGAGGTGATTTCGCCTGCGAGGCGAACGGAACTTGCCTGCCCGGCAGGGGCACAAGAAGGAGAGAACCAAGGTTCCCTCCTTCTTGTGAATCATCCTTCTTCCTATTTAGCACGGCGAAATTTGCAGAGCTGAGACTATAAAGGAACGGCAGAGGATCTTTTCTTCCGCATGGTCGCACTTCGTGCGCCATGTATCCGCATATCCGCAGTGTCAGATACCATTCTGCTACACAGACCGGCTACTCTACGCTGGGCGCGACACAAGGTGAATTGCCCGCAGGGCAAGAGAGGGTCCCCTGGGGGATAACCGTGCCGCACAATTCGTGAGCGCGTTGTTACAGACATGGCCTGCGAAAATAACTTGTACCAAACGCCTAATCCGTAGGTGCCGTGCGCAAACTCCAGATTAACGAATTGCGCAACACGGTCATGTTGCGCCTGCGTAGATTTAACCGTATGTGTAGCAGTACGTTATCTGACACTGCGAATCGGTTGAGAAAGACACGGAAGAAAAAATTCTCTGCCGTACTCTTATTTTCGAAGCGGTCGCCGCTCTCCGATTTTCGCCGGGCTATCTAACAAGGGAAAGGCAGGAGTTCAAAGAGGAAGGGAAACCGCAGGTGTCCCTTCCTCTTTGTCCCCGCCGCGGATGCGGCAGTCTCCCGCGCTCCGCAGAGCGCAGCTTATTCTTTAGGAAACCGCAAAGTAATGCAAGTCCCCTCGCCGAGCGCACTCTTCAGCTCAACCTCCGCATGATGCAGCGCCGCACCATGCTTGACAATCGAAAGCCCCAGTCCGGTGCCGCCGGTCATCTTGCTGTGGCTCTTATCCACGCGGTAGAACCGCTCAAACACGCGCTGCTGGTCCGCCGGCGCGATACCGATGCCGGTATCCGCCACCTGCACGAACGGCCGGCCGTTCTCTGTGCCGGTCACAAGCGTCACACTGCCCTGCGGCTTATTATAATTGATAGCGTTATCCGTTAGATTGAAGATCATCTGCTCAAGCGTGCGGCGCTGACCGGAAACCGCAGCCGGTTCTCCCTCGATGCGCAGCGCGATGCCCTTGCCTGCTGCCTTGCTCTGCAGGCGGTCGCGCACAGTATCACAGAGTGCGGACAGCTCCACCGGCTCAAAGACCACCGTTTCTCCGCCTTCATCCAGCCGGGACAGGTGAATGATATCCTCGATGAGCGCCAGCAGCCGCTGCGCTTCCGTGCGGATCTTGCCCGCAAACGGCGCCACGTCCTCCGGCTTGGCAATGCCGCCCGCGATGATCTCCGCGTAGCCCATGATGCTGGTCAGCGGCGTTTTCAGCTCGTGCGACACGTTGGCGGTAAATTCCTGCCGCTGCTGCTCGGCACGCTCGCGCTCGGTAATATCCACGATCAGCAGCACGGCCGCGTGCCATGCGCTGTTCTCCTCCACCGAGCTTGCCGTAAGTTCATAAATGCGGCCGTTCCGCTCGAGTTTTCCGTGCGCGCCTTTGCCGTCGAGCGCCTGCTCGACCACCTGAATGTAATTCGCATCGCGGCACAGCGTCAGATAGCTGCCTTCCGCACTGTCATGCGGAAACAGCGCCCGCGCAGCGTGATTGGCGAACAGAATCATGCCCTTGCCGGAAAACAGCACCAGACCTTCGTCCATACGGGCCGTAATGTCGTCAAACTCAGCCTGGCGGCGCTGCAGCTCGTCCATCTGCGCCTGAATTTTGCGGTTCTGCTTGTCCATACGGTGCAGCAGCGGCGACAGCTCGTCATAGGCATCGCCCTTCATCGGATCATGCAGGTCGAGCGCTTCGATCGGCTTGAGGAACAGACCGGTCAGCCAGCCTGCCAGCACAGCTGCAACCAGCAGCGTCAGCAGGATGATCAGCACAATCCACGGTGACGCATTCGACAGTGCGCCGAACACGCTGTCCGCAGTTGCGGAAATGCGCAGAATATCGCCGTTTTTCAGACGGACCGCGTAATAAAACGTCTGCTCAGCGAAGGTTTCGGACAGACGGTTGTCCTCGCCCGTGCCGTTCTGCTCTGCCGCCGCAATCTCCGGACGGACGGCGTGGTTCTCCATCTCGGAGGCATTCGTGCGGTTGTCGTACAGCACCGTGCCGTCCTGCGCGACCAGCGTCAAACGGTCGGCATATACCGAGCCGAACTTCTCCAGCTTCTCCCGGATATTATCCACCGCAGACAGGTAGCTGCTCTCCGTCACCAGCCGCCGCCGCATGTCATTGGTCAGACCGGCGTGAACTGCCAGCAGCAGCAGCCCGGTCGTCAGCAGCAGCGTGACAAGCGACGTGAGAAAAATGCTGCCGAATACGCGCTTTCTCATGTGTGCTCTCCCATGCGGTAGCCGACACCGCGGACAGTCTCGATCAGCGCACCGTCCGCGCCCAGCTTTTGCCGCAGCGTGCGGATATGCACATCGACCGTGCGGGTTTCGCTTTCATTATTATAGCCCCAGATATTCTCGAGCAGCACATCGCGCGTGAGCACGGCACCGCGGTTTTTCATCAGCAGGCACAGCAGCTGATACTCCTTGAGTGTCAGCTGCACCTCCTGCCCGTTAACGAATACGGTGTGAGCACGCTCATCCACACAGATGCCGCCGGCTACCAGCGGACGCGGCTCATCCTTGTCCTGCATATCCTCGGTGCGGCGCAGGACCGCACGAATGCGCGCGATCAGCTCCATCATGCCGAACGGCTTGGGAATGTAATCATCCGCACCGGTGTCCAGACCGACTACCTTGTCGTACTCCGTGTTTTTCGCAGTCAGCAGAATGACCGGAACCCTCGCCGTATCCGGCGCTGCGCGCAGACGACGCAGAATAGTGATGCCGTCCTCGCCGGGCAGCATGATATCCAGCAGAATCAGCTGCGGCTTGCATTTTTTCAGAGCAGCGGTCAGCGCCGCACCGTCCTCGAAGCCGTCAGCCTCAAAACCGGTGTTGCGCAGTGTATACACCACCAGTTCGCGGATACCCGCATCATCTTCCACACAGTATATCATATATTACACTCCGATTTCTGTCAGCGTGCCGCCGCTTCCGCGCCGTGCATTGCACTTTTATGCGAGCCGGTGATGGAAAACTCCACCCATTCGGCAATATTGGTCGCGTGGTCGCCGATACGCTCCAGATACTTGGCGATCATCAGCACATCGAGTACGCGCTCGCCGTCCTCCGGGTTCTGCGCGATCTCCGCGATGAGGTCGCTCTTGCACTCGTCAAACAGGCGGTCTACCACGTCATCATATTCAATAACGCTCCATGCAAGGGTCAGGTCACGGCGGACAAACGCGTCCAGGCTGTCGGTCACCATTTTAATGGTTGCCTGCGCCATCTGGTCTATATGCGTGTTGTGACCGCACGCACCGGACAGATACGTTACAATCTCCGCAATATCGCTTGCCTGATCACCGATACGCTCGATATCCGTGATCATTTTCAGCACGGAGGAGATCAGACGCAGATCGCTTGCCACCGGCTGCTGCTGCAGCAGCAGCTTGAGGCACATGGACTCAATTTCGCGTTCCTTGCGGTCGATCTCCTGATCGATGCGGATGGCGGCCGCCGCCAGCTTGATATCGCCCTCAAGCAGAGCCTTTACCGCACTGGCGATTGCGTTTTCGCATAGTGCTCCCATCGAGATCAGCTCATTGTTCATCTCCGCAAGCTGATTGTCAAAACGGTTTCTCATTAGCCGAACCTCCCCGTAATGTAGTCTTCCGTGCGCTTGTCCGACGGCATGGAGAACAGCTTTTCGGTGTCATCCACTTCAATCATGTCGCCAAGCAGGAAGAACGCGGTCGTATCCGAAACACGGGTGGCCTGCTGCATATTATGCGTTACCATAACGATAGTATAATCCTTTTTGAGCTCGAGCACAAGGTCCTCGATCTTCGCGGTGGAGATCGGATCAAGCGCAGAGGTCGGCTCGTCCATCAGCAGCACCTCCGGGTCTGCGGCAAGCGCACGCGCGATGCAGATACGCTGCTGCTGACCGCCGGACATGGACAGCGCGGATTTTTTGAGGTTATCCTTGGTCTCCTCCCAGATAGCGGCACGCTTGAGCGAAGTCTCGACGATCTCGTCAAGCTGCACACGGCTCTTGATGCCGTGCGTGCGCGGACCATAGGCGATGTTGTCATAAATCGACATCGGGAACGGATTCGGCTTCTGGAATACCATGCCGACACGGCGGCGCAGCAGATTGACGTCACAGTTCCTGTAGATATCCTGACCGTCAAGCATGATATCGCCCGTGATACGGCAGTTTTCCACCAGATCGTTCATGCGGTTGAGCGAACGCAGCAGCGTAGACTTGCCGCAGCCGGACGGTCCGATGAATGCGGTGATCTCATTCTCCTTGATATCCAGATTGATATCGTGCAGGGCGTGAAAATCGCCGTAATGCAGATTCATATTGTGAATTTCGATCTTATTTTCCATGTTCATTCTCCATTTACTTCTTGGTCAGCTTTTTCGCTGCCAGAGCGGAAAGCGTATTCATCAGCAGGACCACCAGCAGCAGAACGACTGCGGTAGCATTTGCCTCGTTCATGTGCAGCGCCTCACCCGAGAGCACATACATGTGGATAGCCAGCGTACGGCCGGACTGGAACAGGCCGGGAATCTGTGCCATGGTGCCTGCGGTAAAGATGAGCGCCGCGGTCTCACCGACGATGCGGCCGATGCCGAGGATAACACCGGACAGGATGCCGGGACCCGCAGCAGGCAGCACAATGCGGAATACCGTGCGCAGACGTCCGGCGCCCAGACCGAACGAGCCTTCGCGGTAAGAATCCGGAACTGCTATCAGTGCTTCCTCAGCGGTACGCATGATGAGCGGCAGGATCATGATCGCCAGCGTCATCGCACCGGCCAGCAGCGAGTATCCCCAGTGCAGCCTGGTGACGAAGAACAGCATGCCGAACAGGCCGTACACAATGGACGGAATGCCGGAAAGCGTCTCGGTCGTGATTCGGATGACGTTTACCAGCTTGTTGCCGCGCTTGGCGTACTCATTCAGGTACACGGCGGTGAACAGGCCGAGCGGCACGGCCAGCAGCAGTGCCAGCGCGGTCGTTTCAACCGTAGTGAGGATGGCAGGCATCATCGAGACGTTCTCAGAGGTATAATTCCACTGGAACAGCGACGGCTTGAGATGCGGAATGCCCGTCACCAGAATATAGCCGAGCAGGAACAGCAGCACCGCAAAGGTCAGCACAGCCGCACCGTACACCAGACCCTTAAGCGCAGCCGCAGATGCGGCGCCGTGCACCTTTCCGGTCTTTGCCTGTACGCGCACTGCCGGTTTTGCAGCAGAGACAGCTTCTCTTGTCATGCTTCCTTCCTCCTTTTGAGAACCGAGAATGCCAGATTGATGAGCAGAATGAATACGAACAGCACAACGCCGGTCGCAATAAGCGCCTCACGGTGCAGGCCGGTGGCGTAGCCCATCTCAAGCACGATGTTTGCCGTCATGGTGCGGATGCCCTTGAGCATACTGCCGGTCAGTCGCGGCTGGTTGCCCGCTACCATGATAACCGCCATGGTCTCGCCGATGGCGCGGCCGATACCGAGCACGATGCCAGCCAGCACGCCGGACTTGGCAGCCGGTACCATAACCGTGAATATGGCACGCTCATGCCGTGCGCCCATGGCGACGGCGCCCTCGTAGTAGCTCATCGGAACCGCACGCAGCGCCGCTTCGGACACGCCGATGATGGTCGGCAGAATCATAATGCCGAGCAGGATGGACGCCGCCAGAATGGACGAGCCGGAGATATCCGCACCGAACACGCCTGCCACCGCACGGACTGCCGGTACGATAATGACCATGCCGAAGAAGCCGTATACGATAGACGGAATACCGGCCAGCAGCTCGGTGCACGGCTTGAGCAGACCGTACAGCTTTTTCGGACAGTAGAATGCCATGAATACCGCCGTCAGCAGACCGATCGGCACGCCGATAACGATCGCACCGGCGGTGATGTACAGGCTGCCGAGGATCATCGGCAGGATGCCGTAAATGTCGTTGCCCGGCTTCCACTTCGCGCCTGTGAGGAAATCCAGCAGGCCAATCTCCTTCATGGCAGGCACACCGTTCGCAAACAGGAAAATACAGATGAGCACCACCGCAAAGATGGAGGTCAGCGCACAGAGAAAAAATACCATGTGCATCAGGTTTTCCCGAAGGTTTTTCATAAATCTATCTCCTATACAGGCACAGGGCGAATCGCTTCGCCCTGTTTTATCAGTCTGTGGATTCGCTTACGCGAGGTCGCTCCAGTCGGTGATGTCGCCGACATAGATACCCTTGATCTGATCCATAGACAGGTCGTCAACGGTGTTTGCCGGGTTTACAACTACTGCGATGCCGTCAAGTGCGATGGCGGTGCCGGTCAGCTGTGCAGCCTCGTCGTCCTTCAGCTCGCGGGATGCCATGCCGATGGCAAAGGTGCCGTCCATCGTGCCGGTCATGCCGGAGGTGGAGTCAGAGGTCTGCAGGTCGATGCTTGCGTTCGGGTTTACAGCCTTGTACGCCTCGATCAGCTTCTCCATAACCGGGGATACCGAGGAGGAACCGCCAACTGCGATCTGACCGGAGGAACCGTCGGAAGTAAAGGCTGCTGCATTGTCGTCAACAGCGATGTACTTGTTATTGGTTACAACAGCCTGACCTTCCTTGGAGAGGATGAAGTTGATGAAATCCTTGGCTACGCCGGTCGGCTCGCCCTTGGTTGCAATATTGAACGGACGGGACAGCTTGTAGGTGCCTGCCTTTACGTTATCTACGGTAGCTTCTGCGCCGTCTACCTTGACAGCCTTTACGGTGTCGTTCAGCGCACCGAGGGAAATGTAGCCGATAGCCTTCTCGTTGCCTGCTACGCTGGTCAGTACAACATCGGTCTTGTTGGCGATCTCGGCATCCGCGGTGGTATTGTCGATCTTCTCGCCTGCGTCGTTCTTCTCCTCTACACCAGTCAGTTCGATGAACGCGCCGCGCGTACCGGAACCATCCTCACGGGAGATAACGGTGATCGCACCGGATACGCCGCTGTCATTACCGCTTGCCTGGGAATCCGAAGAATCGGAAGAGGAGCTGCCGCCGCAGCCGCTCAGTGCACCGGTCAGCATCAGTGCTGCCAGAAGCATGGAAATGCTCTTTTTCATAATTTGTTCTCCTTTTACATTCGTCTTCGTTTTTTGTTACAAGATTATCTTACGGAAGTTTTGTAAAATGCAAAAGCGAGAGTTCGTTAAGTTTAAGTAAAGTGTGTTTTTTCTGGTAAAATCTTTGTTAAATACGGATTTTCGCCTGCGATTCAGCGGGAGTTGCGCTCTGCGGAGCGCAGGAGAGTACGGCGCCCGCCGCGGGGGCAAAAAGGAAGGACAACCTGCGGTTTTCCTTCCTCTTTGGACTCCTACCTTTCCCTTGTTAAATAGTCTGGCGCAGATTGCCGACATGTGACCGCTGCGAAATAGGGGAACGGCAGAGGATTTTTTCTTCCGTGTCTTTCTCAACCTGTTCGCAGGGTCAGATACCATACTGCTACACATGTGATTTCATCTAAGCAGGCGCGGCATAGCAGTGCCGCGCAACTCTTTGGCACGTTGTAACGCACGGCACCTGCGAATTTAGACGTTTGGTACAATTTATCCTCGCAGACCCTGTCTATTATAACGCGCTCACGAATTGCGCGGCACGGTCATGCCGCGCCTGCGCAGAGTAGCCCGTATGTGTAGCAGAACGGTATCCGGCACTGCGTATAGATTTCGGCATGGGAGCACACTGTGCTCCCCTACGGTAGAAAAAATCCTCTGCCGTTCCCCCATTTCGAAGCGGTCACATGTAGGCAATCTGCGCCAGACTAAGAAATAAAGGGAAACAGGAGTTAAGAGGGTAGAAACCGTAGGTGTCTACCCTCTTGCCCCGCCGCGGGGCGCGGCGAATCCCGCGCTCCGCAGAGCGCAACTCCCCGCTTGATCGCAAGCGAAAACTCCCCGCCCGTCAGGGGCGAACACGCTAACGCAGTTCGTATGCCCCGCCGAGTCGGTGCCGAGAAAAAAAGAGAACCCTCTCACGAAGGTTCTCTAAAAAATCAGGTTTTTCGTTTTCGGAAGTACCCGAGGTACATAACCGCTGCCGCCATGCTCCAGAAATACGCCATCATATACGGCACCTCGAAGATATTCTCGAAGTAGCAGTGCACCAGCACGCCGCACATACCTGCGAACATGGAAACTGCCAGCACGCGCGTGCGGTCGCCCTTGGTGTAGCCGGTACGGCCGATCGAGCGCAGGCTCCACAGCACCAGACCGAACAACAGCAGGATGAAGAACGCCAGACCGAGATAACCCATCTCAACCAGCGTTTTCAGATAATAGTTATCCATGTAGAAGTAGGAGAAATCCTTGGTCTCCTCGATGACCTTGTTCTGCATGGCAACCGCGCCGCCGAAGCGGCCGAGGCCGAAGCCGAGCACCGGATTGCTCTCCTGCAGCAGCTTGAGACCCTTGGACCAGCGAATGACACGACCTGCGCGGCGGCTTGCTGCAAGGTAATCCGCGGTAAACAGATAGGTAATGCGGTTCGCAATAGACGGGATTGCCAGCAGTGCACCGACACCGGCCACGCCCATCAGAGCGATCAAACGACGGTCCAGAAAGATGGCGAAAATCACAACGGCTACTGCCAGACCGCCCCAGGCACCCTTGGAAAAGGTGAAAATGCAGCTCAGGCACATCATGCCGGTCGCGCAGATAGCCAGCACCTTGACCCACATTTTACTGCTGTAATATGCAAGTCCTGCCACCATCGGGGCAAACAGCACCAGCAGACTGCCCATGATATTCGGGCTGCCGGTGAGCGAGTACACACGCGTACGCACGCTGGCCTCGGTCTGGGAGACCCAGCTCGACGGGATCGGCGCGGCTACGATATACTGATAAATGCCGTGTGCCGCAATGCAGAGCGCCATCACGACGAGCGCACCGTAGAATACCGCGAAATCGCGGTCGTTTTCAATCAGGCGGGTGACGAGGAAGAACCAGAACAGGTACTCCACAACCGCACGGTAGCCCGCTACCGCGATATGCGTATTCGGCGAAACCGCACACATCAGGAAAAAGCCGACCGCGATGAACAGCAGCAGATAGGCATCCACCGGCGTAGCACGCGATCCGAGCGGCGCACGCTTCATCGCCATGTGCCACAGGATGTACGCAAATGCAGCAAGCATCAGGCACTCATCCCACACGGATGCCACAAACGACGGCAGATAGCCGGCATCCGACACCCAGCGGACAGCGGAATCGAGCGGCAGATACATCGCCAGACAAATCAGCAGCAGACCGCGCATGCCGACGAACCTGCAGGCTCTGCCGATCAGGCCGCCGCCTGCGACACGCTCAATCGGCCGCCAGACGGCAAGGCAGATGCGGTAGATCAGGCTGTTTGCCGCAATTCCGCCCAGTTTTTCGACAAACCGGCGCAGCGCTGCCAGAATCCGCGCATAGATGCTGTTCGCCGAGGTACATATCGGTGCCGCGCAGAATTTATTCCACAGACGGCAGAACACTGAGCTTGGGTACGCCTGCCGGATACGGTTAAAGAATCCCGCGATAGCGCCCTCGTGGTACCATGCGCGCAGACACATCAACAGCCGCACGAACAGACTGTTTTCAAATAACGCTTTCATAGGCTTTAATTATCCGCAATATCGACCGAATCAATGTTGCCGGTCGTCTCAAAATCGTTGGTCTTTACAATGAATGTACGGCCTGCGCGCACCTCCTGCGTACCGATGGCCGGTGCAGGCGTGCCCTTGGAAACCTTGGTCGTGATGGTGAATACCAGATCCTTCTTCTCCGGATCGGTTGCCGTTACAATGCGGCCGTCAGCGGTGGTAACCTGCTGATTGTAATCCTCGATCTTCATATCGGTGATCTGCGCATTGACATAGCTGTTGCCGTTTACCAGCGACTTGCCTACCTGACTGTTGCGCTGCACCTCGTTTACCAGGAACGGCGTTGCACCGCGTACGCGGACGGTCATCGTCAGGGAGACCTGCGGAGACGCAACCTCCTTGATCTGCTTGGCAAACAGCTTGTAGCCGACACCCGCTACGACAGCGATCGCAGCGACCAGCACCAGCAGATCGACAACATTGATGATGCCGAACAGCTTGCCCTTTTCGTTAATGATCTTCATAAATTTCCTCCGTTGGCAAATGAATTTCGTGTTTCACTGTGTCATTATACCATAGGGAGCGTTAAAAGTTAAGTGTTATCTTTGTGTCGAAACAAATCAACAAGGAAAGAGCGGAACTCGATTTTCTCGCTGTTTCCCGCGTCCTTTCCTGCTGCCGCCTCCTCGCAGGTGATGGAAAATGCCGTACACCACCATGCCGCACGAGGACTCTGCGGCGCAAACGCCGACCAGAACAGCACATAAACCGCTGTCAGCACTGCCGCGAGAGCCTTTCTATCCTGTTTCTGCATAACAAAACCGCCTTTCTGCATCCGGTGTACCCAGTATGCCCGAAAGGCGGCTTTCTATACCCGTTTAATTGCAGGTTTCGGTCAGGAACGTGTCCGCGAAACGGCGGCGCAGCATTTTCGCTGCCGTTTTGGCGCGGCTCTCATCCGAGAACAGGCCGTACACGGTCGGACCGGAGCCGCTCATCAGCGTACCGTCCGCACCGTTTTCTGCGAGAAACGACTTGATTTCGCCGATCTGACGGCGTTTTGCCGCCGTAACGGTCTCCATCACGTTGGACAGGTACGCGCACACGCCCTCGTAATCTCCCTGATCGAGTGCGGCCATCATGCCCTTGTTGTCCGGATGCTCGAGGATATCCACGCTGTCGATTTCCTGATAGACCTCCTTGGTCGGCACCGCAAACGGCGGCTTGCACAGCACGACCCAGCAGTGCGGCATATCGGGCAGCAGGCTCAGCTCCTCGCCTATGCCCTGCGCCAGCATGGTGCCGCCGCGCAGGCAGAACGGCACATCGGCACCCAGTTTAAGTCCCATCTCGCACAGCTCGTCGTCGGTCAGACCGGCTGTATGCAATGCGTTGAGCGCACGCAGTACAGCCGCCGCGTCCGTCGAGCCGCCTGCCAGACCCGCCGCAACCGGAATGCGCTTTTCGATATGAATCTCGCAGGTTTCGAGCAGTGCGCCGGTCTCCTTGTAGAACAGCTCCGCCGCACGATACGCCAGATTGCGCTCGTCGGTCGGCAGAAACGGCAGGCTGCAGCTCAGCACGATGCCGCGCGGCTTTTTCTCGCCGTGAATGGTGGTAACGCGCACGGTATCGTGCAGTGCGATCGACTGCATGACCATCTCCACCGTGTGGTAGCCGTCCTCCCGCCGTCCGGTGACGTCAAGCGTCAAGTTGATCTTTGCACGGGCACGAACAGTCGTATCCGTGTGTGTAATTTCCTGCTTTCTTCCAAAAAACATGTTATTTCAGCCTCTACATTTATTTCAGTGCGATCTGCACCGGTTTGCGCTCTCGGAACACGGTAACGTGGGTAAAGCCTGCGTCGAGTGCATTCTTCACGCAGTCGTCTACGCCGCGTGCCATAGTGTCCAGCGTATGCGAATCCGAACCGATCGAGATGCGCTCGCCGCCCATGCGCTTGTATTCGTACAGAATATTCTGCGGTGGACCGACTTTTTTCTGCCAGCCCGCAATGCCGGCAGCATTCAGCTCAAGCGCGTAGCCGTGGTCGATGCACGAGCGCAGCACCTGCTGTACGCGGTTCATATAATTGTCAAACGACGGGATATAGTCGCCGTGCTTCATCACTCGCAGCGGATAGTCAATGTGCGCCAGCACATCAAAGCCGCCGTGCTCCTCGAGCAGCAGCAGCTGATCGAAATACTCGTGCAGGAACTTGTCGCAGTCCATATTGGGAAAGTCGTGAAAGTAGATATCCAGATCGTTCGGCATGGCATGCAGCGAGCCGATGACCATATCGAACGGATGCGTGCGGACAAAATCGTCCGCATCCGGTGTGGCGTGCAGCTGGCCGATCTCCATACCCGCCAGAACCTCAATACCGCCGTTCCCTGCCGGACGGCGCTTTTCCCATACCTCGCGCGCACAGGCTTCCGGGTCACGGTTGTCGCGCGTGCTGCCCGAACGCAGAAAATCCAGATGATCGGTAATGCCGATGATGTCCAGTCCGGCCTGCTCGCAGGCGTGGATTTTATCGTCGATGGACTGCGGATACTGGGCATCGGCCGAATATCCGGTGTGCATATGCAGGTCTACCCGCATGGACGTTCCTCCTTATAGATAATTGAACACGGTCTGCACAAAGCAGGCGACGATCAGCAGAAACATGCCTGCATTCTGCAAAACGGCTTTGAGCGACGGCGCACAGGGTCCGTGCAGCCAGACTTGCTGTTTTCTGCCGCGAACGAGCAGGATCATGCCGATCACCAGCATTGCCATCCAGAACAGACCGAGCGCCGACTGCGCGGCTATGGTATCCAGCAGCAGCATGGGCACCACTGAGCCGATGATGTTGAACAGCATGTGCAGCAGCACCGAGGTGCGCAGCAGTCCGGTGCGGTAGTACGCATAGGACAGCAGCAGACCGAGCGCAAAGGCGTAGAAAAACTGCTCCAGATTGGCATGATACAGTCCGAACAGCAGCGCAGAAATGAAGGCGCCCGGCTTCTGCCCGTACCGCGCGAGACGGCCGGCCAGCAGGCCGCGGAACACCAGCTCCTCACACAGCGGACCGATAATGCAGGCACCGAGAACGATGGCCGTCATGGACATCTGCGAAAAGCTCTCGTCCACCATGCCGACCGGATCGCGTCCGGTCAAGGTGTAGACCATGTCGTTGATATTCGTGCCGATGAGCGAACCGAGCCACATCAGCGCACAGCCGATGACAAACCACCGGCCCATGCGCTTTGCGCCTGCCCGCTCCCTGCAGAACGGCATCGGCGGTGTTTTGCGCCACAAACAGAACACAATCGGCAGCGATACCGCATAATGTCCGACGAGCAGCAGCAGGTAATACAGCGTTTCCGGTATGCGGAACGGCAGGATCCAACCATCCAGCCAGTACAGGCCGAACTGCCAAAGGATCGACCACAGCATGATCGCCAGCACGGAAAATCCCAGCTTCGAGCAGTAGCGGCGCTCCTGCGGGATATCAATTTGCTCCATAAAAGTTTCCTCTCCGGGCAAAAACAGAGGCGGAGCCTATGCTCCGCCCCCATATTTGTCTAATTGACGAAAGGCTTACTGAGCCTTGGCCTCGTTTACCAGACGCTCGGTATCCTTGGCGATCATAAGCTCCTCGTTGGTCGGAATAACCAGAACGCGAACGCGTGCCCAGTCGATGGAGATATCCATCTGCTTGCCGCGGTACTTGTTCTTCTCCGGGTCGATCTTGATGCCGAGGTACTCGAGGTGCTCGCAGACATCCCAGCGAACCGAACGGTCGTTCTCACCTACGCCTGCGGTGAAGATGATAGCGTCTACGCCGCCCATCTCAGCAACGTAGGAACCGATGATCTTCTTAACGGACAGGTTGAACATATCCTTCGCCAGAGCAGCACGCGCGTTGCCGTCAGCAACAGCAGCATCCAGATCGCGGAAGTCGGAGGATACGCCGGAGATACCCAGCATACCGGACTTCTTGTTCAGGATATTGATGACCTCGTGTGCGTCCATGTGCTCGTGCTCAGCCAGGAACTCGATGATAGCCGGGTCGATGTTGCCGGCACGGGTGCCCATCGGCAGACCGTCCAGCGGAGTGAAGCCCATGGAGGTATCGAAGCTCTTACCGCCGTTGATTGCGCAGATAGAAGAACCATTGCCGAGATGGCAGGTGATCAGGCGCAGCTCCTCGAGCGGACGGCCGAGCATCTCAGCAGCCTGCTGAGAAACGTACTTGTGGCTGGTGCCGTGGAAGCCGTAACGACGGATCTTGTACTTCTCGTAGTACTCGTACGGTACAGCGTACATGTAGTGGGACTGCGGCATGGTCTGGTGGAATGCAGTATCGAATACTGCGACCATCGGAACATCCGGGCCCATAACCTCGCGGCAAGCCTCGATGCCGGTCAGGTTAGGCGGATTGTGAAGCGGTGCCAGCGGTACGCAGTCCTCGATAGCCTTGAGGACCTTCTCGGTGATGATAACGCTGTCCGAGAAGAACTCGCCGCCGTGTACAACGCGGTGACCTACTGCGTCGATCTCGCTCATAGAGGAGATGACACCCTTTTCCGGATCGAGCAGAATGTTAATAACAGACTGGATCGCTTCCTTGTGGGTGGGCATTGCGATGTCAAACTTGAACTTCTCATCGGACTTGTTGCCGGTGTGGGTCAGCACACCGTCGATGCCGATGCGCTCGCACAGGCCCTTCGCCATTACCTCGCCCGACTCGGTGTCGAGCAGCTGGTACTTCAGCGAAGAACTGCCAGCGTTGATTACCAATACTTTCATTTGTGAAAACTCCCTTATGCCGTATTTGGCGGCTTGCATAAAGCCGCGGAAGCCTATATAATAATGCTATATTTTTATTCTACACGATTCTTTGCAAATGTACAACCCCTTTTTCGAGGTTTTTACCTTGCAGACCGCTGTCATCTCGCTGAAAGGAGCACCGTCATGACCGTATGCGGCATCACCGCCGAGTATAATCCGTTTCACACAGGCCATCTGCACCATATTGCCGAAACCCGGCGCAGCCTCGGCGAAAACGCCGTGATTGTGTGCGTGATGAGCGGCAATTTCGTCCAGCGCGGCGATTTTGCCGTGCTGGATAAGTACGCGCGTGCCGAAATGGCCGTGCGCTGCGGCGCTGACCTCGTGGTTGAATTGCCGCTTGCTGCGGCGCTGTCCTCGGCGGAGGGCTTCGCCAAGGGTGCGGTGCAGACGCTGCACGCACTCGGGTGCGGCACGGTATCGTTCGGCGCGGAGACTGCGGATACGGATTTGCTTTTACAGGCGGCAGAACTCCTGAACAGCCTGCCGATGGAGGGTGAATCCGGTTCTCCGCACCTGTCCTACGCCGCCAGACGGCAAGAGGAATTATCGAAAGTTCACAAACAGGCTGCAGCTCTTTTAGACAATCCAAACAACACGCTTGCCGTGGAATACTGCCGCTTCCTGCTCCCGCTCGGGATGCATCCGCTTGCGGTGCTCCGGCAGGGCGCGGCCCACGATGCATGCGCGCCGCACAGTGGCTTTGCCTCGGCGAGTCTGCTGAGAGCGCATTTGCGAAACGGCGATTTTGCGTTCTGCGCACCGTTCCTGCCGCCTGCGTCTCGCGCCGTGTGGACGAAAGCCGCAGATTGCGGTGAAGCGCCGGTCGCTCTGCCGGAGGACACACTGCTCGCGCTGCTGCGGACGGCACTCTATCAGGGCAGACTGCGGACCGGCTCGGCAGACGGCTTTGATGAGCGGCTGTGCAAGGCGGTCTATACGTCACATTCGTTCTTGGATGCCGTAGAAAAGGCACGGACACGCCGTTTTCCGGCGGCGCGGGTGCGCCGCACGCTGCTGCGCGCGGTGCTCGGTGTGGAGGCAGACGCACCCGTCTCCCCTGCTTATCTGCGCGTGCTGGCACTCGGCGTGCGCGGACGTGCGGCGCTCAGGCAGGCTGCCCTGCCCGTTATTGTCAAACCGGCAACGGAAAAACGGCTGCCCGCAAATCTGCAAGCGGCACTCTGCCGCGA
This sequence comes from Butyricicoccus sp. AM05-1, assembly GCF_003474415.1. Taxonomy (NCBI): domain Bacteria; kingdom Bacillati; phylum Bacillota; class Clostridia; order Eubacteriales; family Butyricicoccaceae; genus Butyricicoccus; species Butyricicoccus sp. AM05-1. The sequence goes on from NZ_QUDG01000002.1 coordinate 294,912, forward strand.
TGCCTTCGCGGACGACCTGTTTGCGCTTGCGCTTCCCGATCCCGAACGGAGAATCGGCGGTGGGCATTTCCGCAAAACGCCGTTCTGTCTGCGCTGAATTGACAATCCTCTCATTTTGCTTTACAATAAACTTTAGCGTTGTAAAGTGAAACGAGGGGATTTTATGATTGGTCTTGGAACCATTGTAAATGTTGGCACGGTGCTTATCGGCACTACTATCGGTATACTGTTAAAAAACGGTCTGCCGAAACGCTTTGAAAAAACGGTCATGCAGGGACTGGGACTAACCACCTGCTTTATCGGTATAGGCGGAACACTCAGCGAAGTATTGACCATACAGGATGGCGAAATCGGCACCCGGCATACCATGCTGCTTATACTCTGTCTGGCACTCGGCGCTGTCATCGGTGAAGCGCTGAATATCGAGCAGCGACTGGAGGATTTCGGTGCATTCTGTCAATCACACTTTGCTGCCAAAGGGGACAGCCGATTTGTTGAAGGCTTCGTTACCGCATCTCTTCTGTTTTGTGTCGGTGCAATGGCAATTGTCGGTGCATTAAACGATGGTCTGAATGGTGACCCAACCATGCTGATTGCCAAGGCTATTCTGGATGGTGTTGCCTCGATTCTCTTCGCCGCATCTCTCGGCAAGGGCGTATACCTGTCTATTGTGCCGATTTTCTTCTATCAAGGCGGCATTACATTGATGGCACGATTCATCCGTCCCTGGCTGACCGATGTCTTGATTGGTCAAATGTCGTGTGTCGGCTCCGTGCTGATTTTTGCCATTAGCTTGAATCTCATCTTCAACAGCAAGCTGCGCGTCGGCAATCTGCTGCCTGCGATCTTCCTGCCGGTGCTGTTTTTCTTTCTGGCGCAGTTTTTCCCGACTCTCGGCACCTTATAAAATCGACACCGTTTGACTTTCTTTTCGCCCTCCCGTATAATGGATACAACATTTAACGAAACGGAGCCGTAAACTATGCTCGCTTACACTTATCGAAAACAGGGTGAGTTTGCCCTGCAGAACAAGCCGGAACCCGTTCTCACGCATGCAGGAGACGCGGTAGTGCGCGTTACCATGTCGAGCATCTGCACGAGCGATCTGCACATCAAGCACGGCTCGGTGCCGCGTGCCGTACCCGGTATTACGGTCGGCCATGAGATGGTCGGCGTAGTCGAGCAGGTCGGTTCGGCAGTCAAAACCGTCAAACCCGGCGACCGTGTAGCCGTCAACGTGGAGACGTTCTGCGGACACTGCTTTTTCTGTCAGCACGGCTTTGTCAACAACTGCACCGATCCCAACGGCGGCTGGGCACTCGGCTGTCGGATTGACGGTGGTCAGGCGGAGTACGCCCGCGTGCCGTATGCCGATCAGGGTCTGACCGTCATTCCCGATCGCGTTTCCGACCGGCAGGCGCTGTTTGCCGGCGATGTGCTCGCCACCGGCTACTGGGCCGCCAAGATTTCCGAGATCAGGCAGGGCGACACCGTGCTTATCCTCGGTGCCGGGCCCACCGGCATCTGCACCATGCTGTGCACCATGCTGCATCACCCGCACAGGATCATCATCTGCGACCCCGATCCGGCACGGCTGCGCTTTGTGCGCGAGCGCTATCCCGATGTGCTCACCATCACGCCCGACCACGCGCAGGAGTTCGTGCAGCTGAACAGCCCGCACGGCGGCGCGGATGTGGTCTGCGAGGTGGCAGGCTCGAACGAAAGCTTCCGTCTTGCATGGGAGTGCGCCCGTCCGAACGCCGTTGTCACCGTTGTTGCACTGTATGACAAGCCGCAGGTGCTTCCCCTGCCCGATATGTACGGCAAAAACCTGATCTTCAAGACCGGCGGCGTGGATGGCTGCGACACCGCAGAAATCCTGCGGCTGATTGAAAACGGTCAGCTGGATACCACACCGCTCATCACGCATATTTTTCCGCTGAATGAGATTGAAGCGGCGTACGATCTGTTTGAGAAGCGCCGCGACGGTGTAATGAAGGTGGCAATTACGCCTCCGGAGAAGTAAAAACAAGCGGCAGAGGCACAGCCTCTGCCGCTTTTGCATTTTATTCGCAGTCGATTCTCTCGATTTTGAAGATAACCGGCCGTGTTCCGTCCGAACAGCAGGTTATCATCTCGTTTTCGCGCTTCATCCAGCCCTTCATAATCGAGCCGCCCTGCAGTCCGGTATAGATACAGCACGAAATCGCATCCCAGGCCTCGGAGCAGAACGACAGTTTCGGACCGCCTGCAACGGCATCAGCATCACCGGTGGTTTTGGTCAGCGTGTTGATACCCATGTGCCAGAAATCGTCCCGCACATCATCGCGGTAGAATTCAAATTCATCTCCCACGTTGTAACAGGGGCACACGCCGAAGGACGGGTCGGCGCAATACTGCTGCTGCAGCTCCGGATACAGTTTTTTGTCCAGAACAGTTACTTGTTCATCACCATTCACCTGCTGTATTCAAGAGAAAAGCCACCATATCAGTCGATACAGTGGCTTTTATAGCATTATTTTTTAAGGCAATACCGCATAATTGGACAAGAGCGATTTGCGAGTAAATTTTGCGTACTGACGAGGCGCGGTTTTGCGGTAATACTTGACGTATTACCGTGAAATCTCGGCAGCGCGGACGGAACTCGCGCAAGAAACCGAAGCCAAAGTCAGGGCACAAAATTTCCGCAAAGCGCCGCAGCTTTAATTGTGCGGTGTTGCCTTAATCAACCAGCTTATCCAGCTCGGCAACATGATGCGTGCCGGTTGCAGTCTGGTGTTCCGCCTGCTTGGCATACATGCCGACTACCGCAGCGGATTTCTTGATGGACTGCATCGTGCCCGCACCGGCTACACAGCCGCCCGGGCATGCCATGCCTTCGAGCAGATAACCGTTGTACTTGCCGGCCTTGGCGGCCATCAGCAGCTTGCGGCAGTCGCGCAGACCCTCGGCGTTTGCCACCTTGATCTCGCGGTCCGGGTGCTTCTCGTTGATGACGTTGACAACCGCATTTGCTACACCGCCGGATACCGCAAAGTTACGGCCGTCCGTGGATGCATCGTTGATGCCGTGCGGGTCCTCCTTGAGATTTTCCACGTCGATATGGCGTGCGGCGAAAATACCGGCCATCTCCTCGAACGTCAGCACGAAATCGACCTCGCTTCGCACGTCCGAACGCATTGCTTCGAGCTTCTTTGCCGCGCACGGTCCGATAAACGCAACCTTTGCGCCCGGCTGATGGTGCTTGACCAGTCGAGCGGTCAGCGTCATCGGGGTGAGGGCCATCGAGATGCAGTTTGCCTGATCCGGGAACAGCTTTTTCGCCATTGCGGACCATGCCGGACAGCAGGATGTTGCCATGAACGGCAGTTTTTCCGGTACCTCCTTAACGAAGTCCTCGGCTTCCTGTGCCGCACACAGGTCAGCGCCGATGGCAACCTCGATAATATCGGCAAAGCCGAGGCGCTTCATAGCCGCACGCAGCTTGCCCGGGGTCATTTTCGGACCGAACTGGCCAACAAATGCCGGTGCTACGGCCGCATAAACACGCTCGCCTGCCTGAATTGCACGAATCATCTGGAAAATCTGCGATTTATCGGCAATCGCGCCGAACGGGCAGTTTACCAGACACTGACCGCAGGAAACGCACTTCTCGTAATCAATATCGGCTCTGCCATTGCAGTCGCTGTGGATGGCATCCATGCCGCAGGCTGCCGCGCACGGGCGCTCCTGACGGATGATGGCGTGATACTGGCAGACATCCATGCAGCGGCCGCACTTGATGCACTTCTCCTGATCGATAACAGAACGGCCGTTGAAGCGATCGAGCGATACTGCGCCCTTGGGACATACCTCAACGCACGGATGCGCCATGCAGCCCTGACAGCCGTCCGTGACCATGACCTCATTTTCCTTGCAGGCATGGCATGCGAACTTGATGACGTTGATCAGCGGCGGCGTGTAGTAGGTCTCCTCGCGGGTGGCAGCCTCGATGTTGTCGGACAGCGGCGCGTGCTCGGCGGCGCTGCGGCACGGTAGACCCATCGCCAGACGCAGGCGTTCGCCAACGATAGCGCGCTCGAGGAAAATATCATTGCGGATGTTGCCAACCTCACCCGGCATGATATCGTACGGCAGTGCTTCGATACGGCGGTCGGTCGGCCACTCGGTATGGTACGCCATACGGGCAACCTCGGTGAAAATGCGGTGGCGGATCTCCTGAATACGGGTTTCTACACCTCTCATAGCCATAGCTTGTTTTATCCTCCTGAATTCCTTTGCGACCCGTTGAGCGGGTCTTCCCTTTATACTATCTTATGAGCGCTCCCGGCAGAGCGCATGTGCTCTTTTAACAGGATACCATAAACAGGGCTTTCTGCAAAGAGTATTTGTAGATTTTTTAACAATTACTTTGTTACAATTTTACCTGCATTTTTTGGGCATTCTGTTGAAAAACAACGCGCAGACGGACAGGTGTCTTTCTATCCCTTGCAAAATCGAAGGTTTTACGCTTGACGAAAAGCGGGCGATGCACGCTGCGGCGCGCGGGAACGGTGCCCGCTAACGCATTTATGTTATAATAAATTTATCCTCTCTGTCAGGATACGCAATCCGCAATCGTATTATAGGTGAAGCAACGTTGCTTTCCAAAGGAGCTGAAACCAATGAAACAATTTGACAGGGCAGACGCCGAACGTCTGGTGCAGACGTACTCCGACCTAATCCTGCGGCTGGCTTACACCTATTTGAAGTCCACGCACGATGCCGAGGACATCTGCCAGAATATCTTCCTCAAGCTGCTGACCGGCGGTCAAACCTTTGACAGTCCGGCGCACGAAAAAGCGTGGATCATCCGCGCGACCGCCAACGCCTGCAAAGACAGTCTGCGCGCCGCGCACCGGCGCAACGTCGGTCTGGAGGCCGCTGCCGCGACACCCGCGCCTGCCGCACCGGATTCCAATGTGCTCGATGCGGTGATGGCATTGCCGCGCAAATACCGTGAAGCAGTCTATCTGCACTACTACGAGGGCTATTCCGTGCGTGAAATCGCATCTCTGCTCGGTCAGAGCGAGTCTGCCGTTTCCGCACACCTGAGCCGCGGGCGCAAAAGCCTGCGCACCACCTTGGGAGGGGATCTTTATGAACAGAGAGTATAATGATAACAAAATGTATAATTCCGCACTGGACGAGCTGCGCTTCTCCGAAGAAGCGAAAAGCCGCATGGTTGATCGCCTGATGACTGCCGCCGAGCAGCCGGAGCAGCCGGTTGCCATTCATCGTGTACGCCGTTTTCCGCGCATCGCGGCGGTCGGCGTGGCTGCCGCTCTGGTGCTGAGCATCGGTGCAGGCGCAACCGGCGTATTCAAGTCCGCGAGCGACGCATTTGCCGGCGTATTCGGTCCGACAGCAGACACCGAAATCATCGACCAGATTGGCCGCCCGATCGGCGCGAGCGATACCTCGAACGGCGTGACCGTCACCGCGGATGCGATTCTGTTCGACGGCTATAACTACCTCATTTCCTACACCTTGGAGAAGGAGGACGGTTCGGCGTTCGACTGCACGAAAAACCCGGATACCGGTCTGCTGAATGTGTACTGGAATCGTGCAGACAGCAATATCGGCCTGAATGCGCAAGGCGCAATCGGCAGTAGCTATTTCTATGACGAAAATCCGAATGATAATGCCATTCAGTATGTTGAAACCATGTCGTACACTGACGCAGTTACGACCGGTGGTACAGCAAAGATTATGCTCGGCGACCTGACAGCAGTAACTGATAACGGCGCTGAAACCAAAACCATCGCCGACGGTACCTGGCATCTCAAGTTCAAGCTGGAGGCCGATAACAGCGCGGTTGAACTGCCTGCCGGTCAGTCTATTCAAGTAGGTGGCAAAACCGCAACGATCAATAAAGTCCTGCTCTCGCCTATCGGCTATAACTTTGTCTACACGGTTGATGGCAAAGCACCGTTTGAGAATGCCGAAAGCGGTCAGGAACCCGCCAGCCACCGCGATACATGGGACGCATTTTCCGCAAAACTGCTTATCAATAAGAAGGACGGCACTGTAATCGACGTGCCAGGCAACGGCGGCAGCATGGACCCGCATGACGGCAAGACCGTCTGCACCCGCCAGGGCACGTTCGATACCATTCTCCCGCTTGATGAAGTGGCGTCCGTCACCATCGGTGATACTACGATTCCGGTAAAATAATCGGCGGAGTGCTTGCATTATCGCAAGATCGGTGCTATAACTATTAACAACGATGTGACACAGCCATGAGCTGCGAAAACCCCGGAGAGTGGTAGTCTCCGGGGTTTTCTCATGCCTAAACAAAAATGGAGAACGGAATGCTGCATGAGCATTTTCCATTCTCCATTCTTCATTTTCAATCAAATCGTCGTCAGCAGCTTTGCAAACTCCGCACGGGTGAACGTACCCTGCGGCTTGATCGTGCCGTCGCTGAAGCCCTGCACCAAACCCTTCTGCATACACAGTGCAACCGCATTTCGGCGGTCCGCCGAGATAGAGCCTGCGCCCTTGACAGACGCCAGCGTCTGTGCGGTTTCGGTATCACTCATGGCCGCTGTGCCGTCCGCCTGCAGCAGATTTGCAAAAAGCTGCATCGCATCCTCGCGGGTCATGGCAGCTGTCGGCCGGAAGTTATCGCTCAGGCCCTCGAGCAGACCGTTTGCGTACACCGCGCTGACCGCATCCGAGTACCACTCGCCTGCGCGAACGCCTGCGGGCAGTGCGCCGCTGCCGGACAGACCGCGCTGACGCGCGATGGTCGTGCAGACCTCAGCCGCCGTGATCTTATCGTTCGGACGGAATTTACCGTTCGCGCCGGTCATCAGCTTGCGCTCGGTCACTGTATTGATATACTGCAGTGCCCAGCAGGTACTGCTCACATCGCTGTAGCCAGTCGCAGCAGCCGAAACTTTGGGCGAATACGGTGTCATCAACGCCTTATAGCATGCGCTGTTGCAGTTCAGCACACCGGAAAGCTGCTCAAACGTCAGCAGATATTCCTCTGTATAAGCTCGGCGGGAAGCGCTCTCGTATTCGTTGTAAAAATAGGTTACGCCTTTCGTGCTGATGCGCGGATAGCTGTACAGATAAATCGCATGATCGTCCGGCAGCAGCTGCTTGACCGTCTCGATGTAGTCATCGGTCAGCAGGTCGTTCAGTGTGTACTGCGTGCCGGTGTACAGATCAAATGCCAGACAGTTATTCCAGACCGATGAACCGGCGCCTTTACCGCTCACGCAGTTGGCCCAGACAACGAGCACCGAGCCTTCCACGGACGCACCGTAGCTGCCCTCGAGCGCATCATACTCTGCGGTAACGGACGGTCCCTTGAGGAAGAACGAACGGATTTCGCTGTTGATGGTGCTCTGCACCTTTTTGTCGCTCAGACCGCTGATCTCCGGAAAATCGACATCCCAGCCATGCTCCGTGCCGTCCTGCTGATAGCCCATGAACTTTTCGTAATGCACAGTCCTTGCGGTGATGCCGCCGCCAAGGTCGAACGACTTCGGCTGCTCGAACAGCGTTTTGCCGCTGCGCAGATCAATATATTTGCGGGTGTCGTCCTGCGTGACGCAGACCACGTTTTCGGTCAGAATGGTCGGGTTCTCCGCCTCTTTAACGGACGCTGCAAAGCCGCCGTTTTTGCGGAAGAAAATCAGTGTGCCGTCTGCGGTGTTGTGCCACGACAGACCGTAGCGCAGCTCGGAGAAGCCGCTGATGTAGCTCAGTGTGCGGTAAGACAGGCTGCCGCCCGCATCCACCGCGGAAACCGAACCGTCCTCACTGCGGGCCGCGTATAGACCCTCGCCCATGTAGGACAGATAGTAATACGTCGGCGCCGTCAGCAGCTTGCCGGTGGTATCCATAATGCCCCAGCGGTTGATCTGACGAACCATGGCTTCGCCATCGTGAAACTCCGAGATGGTGTTGTACAGAAACTCGGTCAGCAGTTTGCCCTCCGAAAGCGAATACAGCGCCTGATTGGTGCCGTTGGTGACGACCACCGTGCTCTCGCCGTAAATCGCCATGTAGGAAGGCGTTACGTCATTCGGCAGAGTGTACAGCACCGTGCCCTCGGTGTCGATTGCCTGATAATCGCCGTCCTGCGTCTGCACAAGCGTTCTGCCGTTTGAGAACGCGCCAGCCTTACGGTAGCTGCCCGAAAATGCAGTCGAACCATCCTGCTTGACATAGGAATACAGACCGGTATCCGCATTTCTGCACAGCAGCAGTCCGTCCTCAAAGAAGCCGACCGCGCCCGGATATGAGCCAATGCGCTTGCCGTCAGTCGCATAATACACGCTGTGGTCAGTGTAACGATACGCAACTATCGTATCCGAAAAATCCACCGAAACCGGCGAATCCGTGTATGCAATGACGAGTTTTCCCGTGCGGTCGATCACCGCCGTCTGCCACTGCTCGTTTTCTACGGCAGCGAGTCCGCAGTCCGCGAAATCGCCTGCCTGTGCGTAGGCAAACGGAAGAACGGTCATGCCGTCCTCATCCAGATAGCCTGCGCGTGTCACGCCGTCAATGTCGGTGCACTCTGCCGGAAAAATAGTGCCGGCCGCAGCCGCACTCACCAGCATCACACACGCAACCGCCAGCGCGGAAAGTGTTTTTTTGAACATATGCTTCACCTGTATATTGTGTAAAGTTCTCTATCCTTGTTATTCTTATACAATATACATTATAAGCACTCACGCACTCTCATACAAGGTCAGGCGGCAAAGTGTAACAATGGTGAAACAACCCGCCGGAATGTTACGATTATGTTACATTCCCAGAATGCACATCAGTTGCCGATAATCGGTGTTGCGCTCTTGGCGATAGATACCTTTTCCACATACGGCACATGTGCGTAAACGTTGGCTGTGGTGGAGATGTCGGAATGCCCCAGCCAGTCCTGAATCTGCTTGAGCGAAAAGCCCTGCTGCAGCAGAATCGTTGCAACCGAATGCCGTAAATCATGAAACCGGATACGCGGCAGGCACGCACGGCGGCACACCCGCTCGAACTCACGCGAAATGTAATCCGGCCGGAGCGGCGAACCATCCTCACGGCAGCAGACGTAATCGCTCTGGCAGTAGGCTTTGCCGTACTTTTTGCGGTTGGCGTTCTGTCTGCGGCGCAGATCGGTCAGATACCGCCGGAGCGAGTCGGACAGCGGCAGCGTCCGATAGCTGGATTTGGTCTTTACGCTGTCCGCGTAGATCACGCGTCCGGAGGACAGCACCGCCGTATGATTGATAATCATGCTCCGTGCCCGAAAATCCACGGCACACCAGCGCAGACCGGCGCACTCGCTGCGGCGCAGACCATAGGTTGCCGCCAGCACGAACGCCGCCTCTGCCGGCGACTGCAGCGCCGCTGCCAGAAAAATGTTGATCTGCGTCCGGTCGTACACCTGTCCTCGAAAGCGCGTCCGCTTGGGCAGCATGACATTATCCGACGGATTCGTCGGGATAATCTGCAGTGCTACCGCGTATTTCAGGCACTTATGCATAATGGAATGGAACTTAACGATCGAAGTCGGTGAAAGCCCCTGATCGAATTTCAGGTTGACAAAATCCTGAAAATCCATCGGCCGTGCCGTAGCAAGCGTTGTCCCTCGTGCGGTGAAAAACGGCTTGATGTGCTTTTCAAATGCGTAGCGGTAGCCGTCCATCGTGTTTTCGCGCACCTGCGTTTTCATCTGGGTCAGCCAGCGGTCCATGAAGTCTGCAAACGGCGTTTTCGCTTCGGTCGAGTAGCGCAGCCGCATCAGGTCCTCCGGACGCATAATAAAGTGAATGTAGCCGTCCTCCTCGTAAATGCGTATGTTCTCCATTGAGAAGCCTCCTGTAAAAATAGTCATCCTGCAGTATTCGGCAGCACCGCACAATGAAAGCTGCGGTGCTGTCTTGTCCTGCATTTCCATATTTTACGAAAATTCGACCAAATTCGACAATATTCAATTTGCACAGAAAAGCAACAAAAAACCGCTCCGAATCTGCATTCAGAGCGGTTTTATCGGTTTTATGGCAATTAGATCGTGCGAACAGAGATCATGCCTTCGATCGCGCGCAGCTCGTCGAGGTTAGCCTCGGTCGGAGCCTCTGCGGTGTCGATGATGGTGTACGCATAGTCACCCTTGGAACGGTTGCCCATATTCTCGATGTTGCAGCGAACAACGGAGGTGATGGATGCGATCATGTTCGGGATGTTCTTGTGGATCATGCAGATGCGGTAGCCGCCTTCGTACGGAACCTTGAGGTTCGGGAAGTTGACAGAGTTGCGGATGGTGCCCTTCTCGAGGTACTCGGTAATCTCGTAAACGGCCATCTTAGCGCAGTTGTCCTCGCTCTCCGGCGTGGATGCGCCCAGATGCGGGAGCGTGATGGCATTCTCCTGCTCAAGAATCTCGTCGGAAGCAAAGTCGGAAACGTATGCTGCAACCTTGCCGCTCTCGAGTGCCTTCGCCATTGCCTTGGTGTCAACCAGCTCGCCGCGCGCGAGGTTGATGACGCGAACGCCGTCCTTCATCTTGCCGATGGCTTCCTCGCTGATGGTGTTCTTCGTGTCAGCGTTCAGCGGAACATGGATGGTGATATAATCGCAGTTTGCGAAAATCTCGTCCAGCTCGGTAACGTGCTTGACGGAGCGGGACAGCTTGAGTGCGCCGTCAACCGACAGGTACGGGTCATAGCCCCAGACCTCCATATCCAGACCAACAGCCGCGTTTGCAACCTTAACACCGATCGCACCCAGACCGATGATGCCCAGCTTCTTGCCGGCGATTTCCGGGCCTGCGTAGGTGGACTTGCCCTTCTCTGCAGCAGGACCGATATCCGGCGTGCCCTTGAGGCCCTTAACCCAGTTTGCGCCCTGTACCACCTTGCGGGAAGCCAGCAGCAGTGCACAGATAACCAGCTCCTTAACGGCGTTAGCGTTTGCACCCGGCGTGTTGAAGACTACGATGCCTTCCTCGGAGCAGCGGTCGATCGGAATGTTGTTGACACCGGCGCCTGCACGCGCGATGCAGCGCAGGTTCTTCGGGAACTCGACGTCATGCAGCTTGGCAGAACGAACCAGAACGGCGTCATAATCGGTGAAATCCTCGGAGCAGGTGTACTTTGCCGGATCGAGATCGTCCAGACCTACCTTCGAGATCTTGTTGTAGAGTTTTACGTTATACATGGGATTATCCTCCAATGAAAAATGGAGAATTGAAAATGGAAAATGTCGCTATCCTTGCGCGATACCGCAATTTCCCATTCTCCATTATCAATTCTCAATTATTGTTACTTGTTTTCTTCAGCGAATTTCTTCATAAAGTCGATGAGCTTCTCAACGCCCTCGATCGGCATTGCGTTATAGATGGAAGCACGCATGCCGCCTACCGAACGGTGGCCCTTCAGGTTGGACATGCCGGCTGCCATGGACTCCTTGGCAAACTTTGCGTCCAGCTCGTCGTTGCCGGTGCGGAAGGTTACGTTCATGTGACTGCGGGAATCCTTTGCGGCTACAGTCTTGTAGAAGTCCTGAGAATCGAGGTAATTGTACAGCATGGAGGAACGCTTTTCAGCACGCTCCTGCATAGCCTTTACGCCGCCCATGTCTTCAACCCACTTGGCAACCAGACCGAGTACATAGATGCCGTACGTGGGAGGCGTGTTGTACATGGAATCCTTGTCAGCCATGGTCTTCCAGTCCAGCATAACCGGGTACTTCTCGAGCGGATAGTTGCCGAGCAGATCCTCGCGGACGATGACAACGGTAACACCGGCCGGGCCCATGTTCTTCTGTGCGCCGGCGTAGATAACGCCGTACTTGGAAACATCAACCGGCTTGGACAGGATGTTGGAGGACATATCCGCTACCAGCTCAACGCCTGCCGGGGTCTCGGGATCGTACTGATACTCAGTGCCGTAGATGGTGTTGTTGGCGCAGATGTAGAAGTAATCGGCATCCGGACGAATATCCAGCTCATCCTGCGTCGGAACGTGGTCGAAGTTGGTCTCCTTGGAGGAAAATGCAGCGTGCATGTCGCCAAACTTCTGCGCTTCCTTGTAAGCCTTGGAAGCGAAGCTGCCGGTCAGCGCATAGTCAGCCTTGCCGGTCTTCAGCAGGTTCATCGGGATCGCTGCAAACTGGGTGGTGGCGCCGCCCTGCAGGAACAGAACCTTGTAGTTATCCGGAATGGAGAGTACGCGGCGCAGAGTAGCCTCGGTCTCCTTGATAATGCCGTCATATACCTTTGAACGGTGACTCATCTCCATGACTGACATACCGGAGCCCTGATAGTTCAGCATGTCGGCTGCACAGCGCTCAAGCACCGGAACTGGAAGCATGGAGGGGCCTGCGGAAAAATTGTAGATACGATTGTCTGCCATAGTGAATAGCCTGCCTTTCAAATATAAGCGTAAAGACGTTCCCAGTTTACATATCACGGTCTGTCGCGGTGATATTACTTTTATGAATGGAACGTATTATTTATTATAATACAAAGCCCTGCCGTTGGCTACCGAAAAATGTCCCAAAAAATCCGTAATGAATAAACGAATGTCTGCACATTGTGGACAGTTCATGAAAATTAGTAATGCGTAATCAAAAATCAGTAATTTTTTGTGATAGGTGAATGCATACCTGTGAATCACGGCAATTCCTAATTCCTAATTCCTAATTATGTGTTATACTGTATTATAGCACAATAATGTAAGGAGCCAACTCAACTATGCACCACCGCCGACCGGCTGCGCCGCACAGCCACCGTCCCAATCACAGACAGATCAACCGCCTGATGCCGTTCACGACGGCGCCGCTGTTCCATGCTCTGCAGCTGCTCGAGACCGGCGACTCCGCGCGGTTTCACATGCCCGGGCACAAGGGTGAGCCGGTTTTCAACACCTATGCGGATATTTTTTCCATCGACTTTACCGAAACCTACGGCACCGGTAACCTGTACACCGGTGAAGGCCCTATCCGCGATGCGGAGGTTGCCGCCGCGCGGTATTTCAGCGCGGAGGACTGCTTTTTTCTGACCGGCGGCTCGACACAGGGCATTCTGGCCATGCTCGGCACAGCGGTCGGACGCGGCGGCGCTGTCCTGCTCGACCGTGAAGTACACAAGTCCGTCTGCTACGGCTGTGCGCTGCTCGGCATTACGCCGTATTTCTTTTCTGCACCGCTGATCGAGCCATTCGCGGTTTCCGGTGCGCTTCCGGTCAAGGATGCGGAAGCACAGCTGATCGCGCATCCGGAGATCAAGGCAATCCTTCTGACTTCTCCGACCTATTACGGCATCCGGCGGGCGATTCCCGAGTTTGCCGATCTGTGCCGCGCGCACGGCAAGCTGCTGCTCGTAGACGGAGCACACGGTGCGCACTTCCCTGCCGTCGGCCTGCCGACGCCGGTCGCGGAAGGTGCGGATATGGCCGTGCTCTCCATGCACAAAACGCTGCCGTGCATGGGACAGGGCGCCGTTCTGCTCTCCGCGGCAGGCGTGGACCGCCGCGCACTGCGCGAAAACACCATGCTGTTCGGCACGTCCAGTCCGTCCTACCCCATTATGGCGTCCATTGACCTTGCGCGTGCCTACACCGAGGGTCCCGGTCACGCGGAGTACCGCCGCTCGGCAGAAACCTGCGCCGAACTGCGTACCTATGTGCAGCACCGGACCATGTTCACCGCACTGACCGAGGATCATTTTCCGGCGCTTGACCCATGCCGTCTGACGGTGTGCACCGCCGGAACCGACATCACCGGTCACCAGCTGGCCGATACGCTGTGGAGCGAATGCGGCGTGGCGTGCGAGATGGCGGACGACCGCAATGTTGTGTTCATCCTCACCGGCTCCGACCCGAACGGTGCGATCAGCCGTCTGAAGCGCGGTCTGCGGCGCATTTCCAGACGGCGCGAGCTGATTCCCCTGCCGTCCCTGTCCGCACCGTTTCCGCCCGCCGAGCGCGTGATGAGCGTGCGCGACGCATGGTTCTCACAGACCGGCAGAGTCCAGCCTGCCGCTGCCGAGGGTCTGGTCTGCGCCCGTCCGGTCACGCCGTATCCGCCCGGTGTGCCGCTGCTCTGGCCCGGCGAGAAAATTACAGGAGCGCACATTGCACTTATCCGTGAAAGATGGTACAATATAATAGATGAAATAACCGTTGTTGTCCATCAATAACGCGTCTCATCCAAGCAAACGATATGTTTCCGCGCAGCAATGCGAATAGGGGGTTACTATTATGAAAATGGTACTGGCTATCATCAATTACGATGATTCGCAGGATGTTATCTCCAGCCTGATGAAAGCAGGCTTTTCCATCACCAAACTGGCGACCACCGGCGGCTTCCTCAAAGCAGGCAACGTCACGATCCTGATCGGTCTGGACGAAAGCAAGCTGGATGAGTGCTTTGACATCATCCGCGAGCACTCCTCCTCCCGCAAGCAGATCATGCCGGCAACAGCTGAGCTCGGCATGGGCTTTTTCCCGTCCACGCCGGTGCAGGTCGAAGTCGGCGGCGCAACCGTATTTGTACTCAACGTCGAGCGTTTTGAAAAGCTGTGATTTCATTTGACGCACTTGCGGGCAACAATGCGCTCAAAAACAGCCTGAAGCATGCGCTGAACGAGCGGTTTCCGCAGACCGTGCTGCTGTCCGGTGACGATCCGGCGGCGCTCAAAACCCTTGCGACTGTACTCGCGGCCGGTATTTTATGCGAAGGCACGGGCAGTCATCCGTGCGGAAACTGTCTGCCGTGCCGCAAGGTGGAGCAGGGTGTGCACCCGGATCTGATGATCGTGGACGAAGGAGAGGCCGAACTCAAGGTCGATCTGGCGCGTCAGCTCAAGGCGGAAAACGCCATTATCCCGAATGACGGCGAACGCCGTGTGACAGTCATTCACCATGCACAGAATCTCAATCCCATGGCGCAGAATGCGCTGCTCAAGGAGCTGGAGGAGCCGCCTGCATATGCGTTCTTCATTCTGACCGCCGAGCAGCCGGATTCGCTGCTGCAGACCGTGCGCTCGCGCTGCACTAAATTTGCGCTCGAGCCGTCGCAGGCGGCGGTGTCGGACGAGGAAGCGGCAAGCCTGCTTGCACCCTATCTCTCTGCGGTTGCCGAACGGCGCGAGGACCGCATGATGCTCAGTGCAATGGGTCTGGAAAAAACGCCGCGCCGCGCACTCTCAGGCGTGCTCGGCATTCTGCAGGCCGCTGTCCGGGACGCGATTTTCGTCTCGAAGGCTCTGCCGCAAAAGCCGCTGCAGCCTGCACTCCGCAAGCAGACGCAGGCACTCGCCGGCGCCGTCAGTACGGAACGTCTGCTGGCGGTCTACGATTTTATTGATGTGCTGATCGACCGTGTGTCGCGCAACGCGGCATCCGCGGCTGTCACCTGTGCATTAACAAGCGATATCTACCGCATCTGTTACGCTTCCTAAGCGTTTCCATCATACAGGAGGAAAACTTTTTGACAACAATAATCGGAGTTCGTTTCAAATCGAACGGAAAAATGTATTATTTCGACCCGCAGGGTCTGGAAATCGCACCCGGTACGGGTGTGATCGTCGAAACGGCCCGTGGCGTGGAATACGGCGACTGCGTGCAGGGCAACACCGATGTGCCCGATCAGCAGGTCGTGCAGCCGCTCAAGCGCGTGGTCCGTGTGGCAACCGAGACCGATATGAAAACGCTCGAGCGCAACAAAAAGCGTGCCGACGAGGCGTTTATTATCTGCAAGCAGAAGATCGAGGACCGCGGTCTGGAAATGAACCTTGTCACCGCGGAATGCACCTTTGATATGAACAAGCTGCTGTTTTACTTCACCGCAGACGGCCGCGTGGACTTCCGCGAGCTGGTTAAGGACCTTGCGAGCGTGTTCCGCACCCGCATTGAGCTGCGCCAGATAGGCGTGCGCGATGAGGCAAAGATGATCGGCGGTCTGGGCTGCTGCGGCCGCGAGTTGTGCTGCAGCTCGTATCTCGATGATTTCCATCCGGTCTCCATCAATATGGCAAAGGATCAGAACCTGTCGCTCAATCCGGCGAAGATTTCCGGTGTGTGCGGCCGCCTGATGTGCTGTCTCAAGTATGAGCACGAGGCCTACGCCGAGCTGCAGAAGGTCACGCCGCGTCAGGGCAGCGTGGTCGATACGCCGGAAGGCCGCGGCAAGGTGATTTCCACCCAGATGCTGCGCGGCACCTGCAAGGTGCAGCTGGACGACAGTCCGGAGCACTCGCTGACCGAGTTCCAGTGCACGCAGTGCTGCATGGTAAAGGGTGCGTGCCGCAACCGTCAGAATGCCGCCGCTATGGCCGAGGAACGCCGCAAGCGCGAGGATCAGGAGGATGCTGCCGCTCCCACACCTAAAAAGGATGCACCGAAAAAGAGCGAGACTCTGCATCAGAAGCCGCAGCAGCCGCGTCCGCCGCGCAAGCCTGCCCCGCAGCAGACTGCCGCAGACGAACTGCCCGAAGATGCTCAGAATGAGCTGTCTCCGGACGGTGAAGGTGCGCCGCGCCGTCGCCGCCGCAGAGGCGGAAGACGCCGCCGCAAACCGAATGGCGAAAACGGTGCTCCGGAACCGAATTCCGGCGAAGAATGAGAAAAAGAGCGAAACCACATGGTTTCGCTCTTTTTCAGTCTGTCAATAAAGTCCGTTTTCACGATGCTGACGCTGCCGCGCGGCAGCGCGCATGAAATAGCATTTGCGGCGCAAATGCATGAAAACTGAGGGCGTGTACCTCGGTTTTCATACTTTCAGAGGGAGAAAGTTTCCGCATGGGAACTTTCGGACGTCCGTGTTTTGCAAAGTCAAAACACAGATTGTCGGAAAAACTGTAGTTTTTCGACAGTCTCAAAAAGAGCGAAACCGCATGGTTTCGCTCTTTTTTTGCGCAACTACAGCCGCTCCCCTATCTGCAAGCTCATCGAAGGAAACTGACTTCAATGAATCATGCTTTCTACCATTCTCCTGCTTATTTTGCCGTGGCAGCGTACTTATCAACCAGCGTCTGTGCCATTTCCATCGCCTTCTCGCCCTTATTCAAGCGCAGCGACAGATACGGTGTCGAACCGGCGTTGAGCAGCAGGCGGCCCTTGAATTCACTGTCACCGCAGAGCGCGGACAGGCGCGCGAAATCGGTCTCGGAGAAGGTGAGCAGCAGCCGTCCGTCCTGCTGCTTGATCTCCGCAATCCCCTGCTCACTGGCCTTGGCACGCAGCAGCGCGATATCCAGCAGCGCGATGGCCTCCGCAGGCGGTTCACCGAAGCGGTCGATCAGCTCGTCAAGCATATCACTGCGCTGCTCGTCCGTTCGGATGAGCGCAATACGGCGGTACAGATCGACACGCTGCCCCGCATCCGCAACATAATCGGCGGGAAGGTTGGCGGAAATCAGCAGTTCGGCCGCACAATCGACACGCGGCTTGGGTGTTTCTCCCTTCTCCTCCTGCACAGCCTCTTCGAGCAGCTTGAGGTACAGATCATAGCCGACGCTCATCATGTGGCCGGACTGCTCGGGACCGAGCACATTGCCTGCACCGCGAATTTCCAGATCACGCATGGCAATCTTGAAGCCCGAGCCGAACGCTGCGAACTCACGAATCGCACCAAGGCGCTTCTGCGCAATCTCGCTGAGCGCTTTGCCATGCCGATAGCACAGGTACGCATACGCATGGCGCGACGAACGACCGACACGGCCGCGAATCTGGTGCAGCTGCGCCAGACCCATATTGTCTGCGTTCTCAATAATGAGCGTGTTCGCGTTCGGAATATCAATGCCGGTTTCAATAATCGTGGTGCAGACCAGAATATCAATCTCGCCGTCCGCCATCTCGTTCATAACCTTTGCGATCTCTTTCTGACCCATTTTGCCGTGAACGATGCCGATTCGCGCATCCGGAAGCCGCTGCTGCCACATGTTCGCACATCGCTCGATGGACTCCACGCGGTTGTGCAGGTAGTACACCTGCCCGCCGCGTCCCAGCTCACGCCGGATGGCATCGAGCAGCACGCCGTCGTTCTGCTCAAGCACGAACGTCTGCACCGGATGGCGGTTCTGCGGCGGCTCCTCGATGGAGGACATATCGCGGATACCGGACAGCGCCATGTTGAGCGTGCGCGGGATTGGCGTTGCCGACAGCGTGAGCACGTCCACGTTTTTGCTCATTTCCTTGAGCGTTTCCTTGTGTCCAACGCCGAACCGCTGTTCCTCGTCCACGACGAGCAGACCAAGATCCTTGAACTTGATCTTCTTGTTGAACAGCTTGTGCGTGCCGATAACCAGATCGACCGAGCCCGCCTCCAGCTTTTTGAGCAGCGCAGTCTGCTCCGAGCCGGTCTTGTAGCGCGTGAGCAGCTCGATCGTGATCGGGTGACCCTGAAAACGCTGCATCGCGGTCAGGTAATGCTGCCGCGCGAGTACGGTCGTCGGTACGAGGATCGCCGCCTGCTTGCCCGCGAGAATGCACTTCATCACGGCACGCAGCGCGACCTCGGTCTTGCCGAAGCCGACATCACCACACAGCAGGCGGTCCATCGGACGGTCGGACTGCATATCGTCCTTAATCTCGGCAATGCAGCGCAGCTGGTCGTCGGTCTCCTCGTAGGGGAAATCCTCCTCGAACTCGCGCTGCCACGCGTCATCCGGCGGGAAGGCGTAACCCTTGACCTTGGCGCGCTCGGCGTACAGCTTGATGAGACCCTCGGCCAGCTCCTTCGCAGCCGCTTTGGCGCGTGCTTTCGCCTTGCTCCAGTCCGCGCCGCCGAGCTTGTTCAGCCGCACGCGCTCGTTGTCACCGCCGCCGATGTATTTGGAGATGAGGTCGAGCGAAGTCGCCGGAACATACAGAAAATCCGTTCCCGCAAACGCAATTTTGATGAAATCGCGCTCGGAACCGTCCACCGTCATGCGCTCCATGCCGATAAACCGACCGATACCATGGTGCTCATGCACGACAAGATCACCCGGCGTCAGGTCGGTGTATGACTTCACCTTGTCACGGTTGGACTTCTTGACCTGCGTTTTCTTTCGCCGGGCAAGAACCTGTCCCTCGGTCATGACAACAAGGCCGAGATCGGGATACTCAAAACCGGCAGACAGCGTGCCCTCCATGATGTTGACGCAGCCGCCCTTGGGCAGCAGGTCGCTGATTTTTACGTTGAGACCGGTGTCGGTCAGCGCATCCAGCATGTTCCGGCAGCGCAGCGCACTGCCGCACACGACCGCCACCGCGCGTCCCTGCTCGGTGTAGCTGCGGATGTCGGCAGACGCCATGTCGAGATTGCCGCCGTAGGCGTTCATCTGGTTGGCAATAAAGTTTTCCAGATGCTGCGGCGTCAGCTCGGCCACATTGTTGAGAAAGCTGTCCAGACGCAGAATCTGGCGTTTCATGCTGCATACGCCGACAAAATCGAGCGCATATTCTCCCAGATTCGGCGGCATTTCACCGCGCTCGAGCAGCGCGGTTACATCGTCGGCTACACGCGCGTGGAAATCGCGGACAGCGTCACGCAGACGCGGCGTGTCCTCGATGATGACAATGGCATTTTCGGGCAGATAGTCGAACGCGGTCGCCATTTCGGGATAAATGAGCGGCATATACTTGTCCGCTGCGAGCAGCGAACCGGTCTCGCGCAGACGTTCCGCGTCCCGTTCGAGGTTAGTCTGCAAATCCGCGTGCTGCTTCTTCCGGCGGGTCGAGGTGAGTGCCAGAACAGCCTTTGCCAGTCCTGCCGCACCGCCCTTCGCCAGTGCAGGAATGGATTCCATGCACGGCAGACAGCGCAGGCACTCGCACTGCTCCAACCGGCGCTGACTGCCGACGTCGAACGTGGAGATTGAGTCAATCTCATCGTCCCAGAATTCCACACGGTATGGGTGCTCTGCCTGCGGCGGAAATACATCGAGGATGCCGCCGCGAATGGAAAACTGACCGATGCCTTCGACCTGTACGCAGCGCTCGTAGCCTGCGCGCGTGAGCGACTGTGCCAGCTCATCCAGCGGCGCGGTTTCACCGGTGGCCAGCGACACGATTGCCGCCTTGAGCGCCTCCGGCGGCATGGTGCGCTGGGCTGCCGCCTGCACGGACGCGACCGCAAAATGCGCTTCCGCCAGCTCGTCCAGTGCTGCCAGACGGCGCTGCTCGTAGCCGCGCGACACACCGACTACATCCGCCATCACCAGCTCACGAGAGGGCAGCTGTACAATGTCACGCTCGGAAAAACCGCGCAGATCAGCAGCAAATCGATTCGCAGCGTTATCATCGTCGGTCAAAACCAGTACCGGACGGCCTGTATCCAGTCCTAACGCCGCCGCCAGATGCGCCTTGTGGATGGCTGATAAGCCAACCGCCAGCACCGGAGTTTTGCCCTCATCAACGGCTTGTTTTAACTGTTTGTATTCTTTTAGAAAAGTTATACTTTTTGTAATTTCGTTCAAGAGGTTCACCTCCCTTTCGTAATGGAAAATGGAGGAGTCCGCCTGTAAAAGCGGTTATTGAATAATCGCGCAAAGCGTGATACGAGCGCAACGCGACTGAAGTCTGCGCAAGGATAGCGCTAATTCTCAATTCTCCATTATTCATTCTTAATTATTGAGACACCAAAAGGGCAGATTTCTCAATCTGCCCTAATGTTATGCGTATTTTTTGCGGAATATGCGTGTTAGTCTGCCTTGTGGCAGGTCTCACAGTCTGCATTGCAGCCGAGAATCTCCGCCGGGTCCTTGCCCAGACGCTTGTAATAGTCGGAAATTGCAGAGCGCAGCGCTTCCTCTGCCAGCACGGAGCAGTGCATCTTTACCGGCGGCAGACCGTCCAGCGCCTCAGCAACGGCCTTGTTGGTCAGCTTGAGCGCTTCCTCCAGGCTCTTGCCCTTTACCATCTCGGTAGCCATCGAGCTGGTTGCGATCGCTGCACCGCAGCCGAAGGTCTTGAACTTAACGTCCTCGATGATGCCGTCGTCCGACACCTTGAGGTAAATCTTCATAATATCGCCGCACTTTGCGTTGCCGACCTCGCCGACACCGTTTGCATCCTCAATCTCGCCAACATTGCGCGGATGCGTAAAGTGGTCGAGCACCTTTTCACTGTACTGCATAAAATCTATCTCCTTTTTGTCCAATCAAATGAATATATTGCAGGAAAATCAATCGTAGGGCGCGACAACCCCGGCGCGCCGAGTCGTCGCGCCCTACGGGATACGTTTCCGCTTATCTTAATGTGCGTGCAGCTCGGTTGCAGCGGTCAGGTTAGGATGACCGTTCTCCCAAACCGGGCTCATCGAGCGCAGGGTCTTAACAACATCGGTGACCGTCTCGATGATATAATCAACGTCCTCCTCGGTGTTCTGTTCACCCAGAGTCAGGCGCAGAGAGCCGTGCGCGATCTCGTGCGGCAGACCGATCGCCATCAGAACGTGAGACGGATCGAGCGAACCGGTCGAGCACGCCGAACCGGTGGAGCCGCATACGCCTGCGTTATCCAGTCGCAGGATCAGGCCCTCGCCCTCAATCGCCTCAAAGACGAACGAAGCGGTGCCCGGCAGACGGTTTACGGGATCGCCGGTATAGTGGGAGTACGGAATGTTTTCCATAATGCCCTTAACCAGCTTATCGGTCAGCTTCTTAACGTATCCCATCTTCTCGTCCAGACCTTCAACGGCCTCCTTCATCGCTGCTGCCAGACCGATGCAGCCTGCGGTATTCTCGGTGCCGGAAACCAGGCCGCGCTCCTGACCGCCGCCGTATACCAGCGGCTCAAGAGTGATGCCCTTCTTCACATACAGCACGCCGGTGCCGCGCGGACCGCGGAACTTATGACCGGACAGGGACAGCATGTCGATGCCCATCTCCTGCACGTCAATGTGCATATGGCCAACAGCCTGAACCGCGTCGGTGTGGAACTTTGCGCCAACCGAATGCGCCAGCTCGGCAATCTGCTTGATCGGCTGAATCGTGCCGATCTCGTTGTTTGCCGCCATAACGGAAACCAGTGCGGTGTCCTCGGACAGTTCTGCTTTAAGCTGTTCAAGGTCTACACGGCCTTCCTTATCCACATTCAGATAGGTAACGCGGTAGCCCTCCTTCTCAAGCGCCTCGCAGGTGTAAAGCACTGCATGATGCTCGATCTTGGAGGTGATGATGTGCTTGCGGCCCTTGGAGGACGGACCGTGCATAAAGCCGCGAATCGCAAGGTTGTCCGCCTGCGAACCGCCGCCGGTGAATACGATCTCACCCGGTGCATAGTCGTTCTTCTCGTTTACCGGCTCTGCCGCGTTCAGGCACTTGCCGACAACGGTACGCGCATCGTTGAGCGCTTCCTTTGCCGCACGGCCGATGCGGTACAGCGAAGACGGGTTGCCGTAGTTCTCGGTCAGCCACGGCTTCATAGCGTTAAACGCAGTTTCGGACATCGGGGTCGTCGCCGCGTTATCCGCATATACGAATCTCTTTTCCATAGTATATCTGCCTTTCTTTGTCCAAAAAGGTTGTCTTAAACACAAGCTGAACAGGCGGTTTTCGACGTGCGAAAACCCGAGTAAAATGATAGGTTCAGCGGGTACTACTAATATACACCCGAAACGGGTATTTTAGCAAGTGAAAAACTGACGAAACAGCAAGCATATCCTGCTGCATTTTGCATTAGTTTGTGCATTTTGTGTAGTTTTATAAGGAAGTTAGCTGCGTTTTACCGGTGCGTGTGTGTATCGAGGCGTTTTTTCAGCCGTTCGAGCACCTCAGTGTAACGCTCGGAGCGGGCGGTCGGGTTGCCGCGCAGCAGGCTCTTGCGGGTGCGGCCGAGTGCGGCTGCCCGCTCGTCAAAGCGGCGCTGCAGCTCGTCGAGCTTAGCCTGCAGCTGCTCGCGTGCAGCTTCGGTCTGCGCCCTGCGCTCATCGGAGCGCATTTCATGCATGGCGGCAAGCTGTTCCTTCGCATCGTCCATTTTTTCGGAGAGCTGCGCTTTCGCGTCGGCAAGCTGCTCCCTGGCATCGCCCACACGCTCGGCAAACTGCGCCTTCGCCTCGCCCACCTTCTCAGTGAATTCGCCGTGCGCTTCCTCTACACGGTAGGACAGGTTGGTCAGACCAACAAGCGCAGTCTCGGACAGCTGCTGTCGCAGCTCGGCTCCCTGCTCGCGCAGACGGTCGAGTTCCTCGAGCACCTTGGCGAGATCGAGTGCGCTGCGTACGGATACGATCACATCGCTGATAAATGCCGCCGAAAACAGAACGTCGATCACGATCAGTCCGATAAACGGCAGACCGAGCACCAGCTTTTCAATCGGCGGATGAATGACGCTCGTCAGGATCAGGCCGAGAAAGCCCCAGCACAGTGACGAGCGCAGGCAGACATAGCCCTGAAACTGGAATCTCTGCTTGGAGTAATCCCAGTATTTTACCTTGAATATCTTTTCCATCACCACGCCGACGATGTATTCAAACACAGTCGCCGCGATCATGCTCGCCAGATACAGCCACACCGGATGCTGCTTTAACGGCAGAGAAACATGCAGCAGGATCACGGCGCCGAAACCGTAAATCGGCAGCATGGGGCCGCGCAGGAAGCCGCGGTTGACCAGTCTGCGCTGTCCTACCGAGACCACGGTGGACTCAAAGCACCAGCCGAGCATACAGTACAGGTAGAAAACCAGCAGCCACTGGGCAGCGGAATAACTGTAATACACGCTCTCACTCCTCATGATTTGGATTTCGCATCTATTTATTCTATCGAATTTTTTGACTTTTTGCAAGGGGAACGATATAATAGAATCATACTATTTTAATAGGAAGGGCAGGAACGCCTAATGCTGAATTTTAATCTGCACACCACGACTGAGATTGTATTTGGTAAAGATATTGAGGAACAGATCGGCCCGCGTCTGAAAGAGCTGGGAGCACACCGCATTTTAGTGCACTTCGGCGGCTCGAGCGCCCGTACCTCCGGTCTGCTGGACCGTGTGGAAAAGAGCCTGTTTACGGCGGGTCTTGCCTTTGTTGAACTGGGCGGTGTATCGCCGAACCCGAAGGTATCGCTTGTCCGCAAGGGCATTGCACTGGCAGAGCGAGAGGGCATCGACTTTGTACTGGCAGTCGGCGGCGGCTCGGTAATCGACTCGGCAAAGGCCATCGCTATGGGCGTTGCCACCAAAACCGATCCGTGGCAGTTTGCATCCACCGGCACAAAGCCGGATACCACGCTGCCGGTCGGCACTGTGCTGACGCTGGCAGCCTCCGGCTCGGAAAGCAGCAACTCCTGCGTACTCACCAACGAGGAGACCAAGGAGAAGCGCGGTATCACGAGCGAGACCAACCGTCCGCGCATCAGCTTCCTTGATCCGGAGAACACCTATACTGTGTCCAAATTCCAGACCGGCTGCGGCATTGTGGACATCATGATGCACACACTCGAGCGTTACCTCACGCCGGAAGGCGGCGAAAGCGACATTACCGACCGCATTGCCGAAGGTCTGCTCATTGCCGTGCGCGATGCCGGCCGCCGGGCAATCGCCAATCCGCGCGATTATGAGGCGCGTGCGTCCCTGATGTGGGCCGGCAGCGTTTCGCATAACGATTACACCGGCTGCGGCCGCAAGCGCCTGTTCCCGGTGCATAAGCTTGAGCATGAGCTGTCCGCGTTCCGCGATGAGATTGCACACGGTGCCGGTCTGTCCGTGCTGTTCCCGGCCTGGGCGCTGTACGAGATGAAGAACGACTTTCCGCGCTTTGCTCAGCTGGCGAACCGCGTATTTGGCGTGGAGATGGATTTCCACCATCCCGAGCGCACCGCACGCGAAGGCATCCTGACCATGAAGCGCTTCTTTGAGGAGATCGGCATGCCGACGCATCTGTCGCAGCTTGGCATCAAGCCGGAGAATTACGCACAGCTGGCCGCAAATACCGTCCGCACGGTCAAGGGTCCGGTCAAGAGCTATTCCGCACTTGATGAACAGGCTATCATCGAGATTTATAAGCTGGCGGAGTAAAACCGCCTGTGACAAAGGCAGTGCAATAAGCGTAACAGCTGCGAAGGGAAGGCTGTGCAGCAGCCGCCCCCTGTATCTCATCGCTATCGAGAACAAATGAAAGCAGGGATTTTATGCAAATTGTAGATACCGGCGTACTGACCCCGTCCTTCATGGACTTCTCACTGCCGTCCGAATTTGCGAAAAGTGCGCTGTATTACTGCCCGCAGTTCGGTCAGTTCATCTGCAACAGCGATTACCGGATCGAACGAAACGGCATTGACCAATACCTGCTGATCTACATCAACAGCGGTTCGCTCTGCATCCGCACAGACGGTATGACCGCTGAGGCGCATGAGGGTGAAATAGCGCTGTTCGACTGCCGCAAGCCGCACTGCTACTGGTGTCCGGACAAGGTTGACTTCTACTGGTTTCACTTCAACGGTGCAAGCAGCAAGCAGTACACCGAATATCTGACCGAGCGCTTTGGCCTTGTGCACGAAAAGCAGCCGATGCTGTCGCTCAAGGACCAGTTCCGCACGGTTGTGCACTCGGCGCAGTACGGCATGAGCACGCAGTTTGCCTCCATGAACGAGCACCAGATTTCCATTGCCGTCCACAGCATTCTGGGCGGTCTGGCATCGCAGACCGTGCGAACCACCGTCATCAGCGAGCTGCTTGCACCGGCACTGGCGTACATTCACGGTCATTTTGCTGATGACATTTCGCTGGACGACCTTGCTGAGATGTGCGGCATCAGCAAATCCCACTTTATCCGCAGCTTCAAGCGATACGTCGGTTGTACGCCGCATGAGTATCTGCTGCAGTACCGTCTGCGTCAGTCCAAGCGTCTGCTGCTGTCCAGCGACCTGACCGTTGAGCAGATTGCCGAGGACTGCGGCTTCAACAGTGCATCGCACTTTGCGCGGGCATTCCGGCAGGAAACGGATATTTCACCGACGGCGTTCCGGTCAATTTCCTTCTAAACGCACAAAAAAGACAGACCGCAAAACGGTCTGTCTTTTCTTCTTGTAAATCGTAATTCCGGCTGTCCGCAATGTGCTTCGTGCGGCAGCACGCATTCAATCGAATTTGCGAAGCAAATTCATAAAAAGGCGGGGCGTGTACGCACAGCGCGACCGAGAAGTCGCGCAAGGATAGCGCCTGCCTTTTTATACAAGGGACGAAAAAATGTGTTCGCAGGACGCGTTTTTTCGTCGAAATTCGATTGAAACCGTGGTTTCAATCGAGGCGAAGCCTTTAGCCGCCCAGACCCAGAGGAGAGAACAGCACATAAATGCCTGCCAGCAGGATGAACGTAACTGCAATGACCGGCTTGCGATACTTCCACGGGGTCATATCAACAACCTCAAGATCAGGCAGTACATATGCTTCCTTGCGCGGTGCAGCCTTGGTCAGAATCGCCATCAGGATCAGGTCAATTACGAATGCGCCTACTTCAAAGTACAGGAAGTGGAACGGCAGAAGGTTCATCATCAGGCCATAGCATACGATATGGACAATGATGGCAGCCTTCGGTGCGAAGCTCGGCATGCGCGGAGCCAGAATACCCATAACAACGATGGCCAGAACCGGAACGCCGTAGTAACCCCACATCTGATTGAGGAAGGTGCTGATGCCGGCCGGCAGATACAGCAGGAACGGTGCGATAATAGATGAACTGGATAACGCCGGGCGCTACCAGAAAGATCGGGCAGAATACGCAGGTAAGACCGGTCAGCAGAGAGCCCTTCTGTGCTTCCTTCAGGTTCTTAGCGCCGAGTACGCGCTGCATGATGGACTGGTTGGTGCACCAGTAAGAGATGTGGTTGATACCACAGCCAAGTACGATCATCGGCCACGGAATGTACGGCGGCTGTGCGTCAGCAGGCTGGATCGCATTCAGGTGCTCCGGAGAGGATGTAGCGAAAATGCGGATGCCTTCTGCGATGCTGCCGTCGCCCAGTGCGATAAACGCCAGAACCGGGATCAAGATGACCGCGCCGATGATAAAGATGATGCCGTTCAGAGAGTCCGATACGGCTACGGCCTTCAAGCCGCCGAAGATTGCATAGATACCGCCGATTACGCCGAGTGCAACGCACATTACGGTGGTTGCCATGAAACGGTTGCCGCCCATCAGTGCGGTAATGCCGAAGATACGCTACATCGCTACCGAGCCTGCGTACAGCACCAGCGGCAGCATGGTTACAATATAAGCGACAAGGAAAATGAACGATACAATGACGCGGGTTGCGCGGTCAAAGCGGCTTTCCAGAAATTCCGGGATAGCGGAAATGCCGAGCTTGAAATACTTCGGGATGAAGAACAGCGCCATCAGCGTCAATGCGATCGGGCACATGGTCTCCCAGCCCATTGCAGTCATGCCGGCTGCATAGCCCTGACCGTTGCGGCCTACCAGCTGCTCCGCAGACAGGTTGGTCATCATCAGAGAACCAAAGATAACCAGACCGCTCAGGCTTCGGCCTCCAAGGAAGTAACCGTCTTTGCTGGTCTCGTCCGTTCCCTTGGTTTTAAGCCAGCTTACAAATGCCACCGCTACAGTGACAAGCACAAATGAACCCAGCGTAAATACCATTTTCTCGAAATCCCTCTTGTTTGCTGTGTAAATACGCTGCCACGGGTGTTTGCAGCAGCGTGTCCCTCTTTTTCTCTGCAGCCTGCAGGATAACCTGTACGGAATTGCTAATTTTGTCTATCTCATCCAACTTCATTCCATAGCAATGCCCCCTGATCCTGCTTGGGCAGGAGCAGGGGGCACCACCATACAGAGAAATAGAATGAGAGAAAGGATCTTTGAAATTTGCGTTATATCCATTACGGATTAGCAGAACGTTGGAGCGTTTTCCTGCCGATCCGGAGAGAGGATCTTACGCATGAACATTATCGCACAATCTGCGTTTGTGCGAAATGCAGTTTTCTTAGTGGAGCTGCGTCTTCAGGGTATCCAGGCGCTCCTGCGCGTTGTCCGGGGTAACTACGTCAGAACCAGAGTCAACGAACTCGTCAACGGTCTCGCCGTCCAGAACCTGAACCATGGTCTCAACAGCCTTGTAGCCCATCTCGTAAGCCATCTGGGCGACAGACATCGTCATCTGGCCGGCCAGGATTGCTTCACAAGCAGCGCGGTCACCGTTGAAGCCGAGGAAGATTGTGTTCTTGTATGCGTCATGGCCCTGCGCTGCACGGGCTGCTGCCATAGCCATATCGTCGTTGTTTGCGCAAATGATTGCGATGCCTTCCGGATGTGTCTGCATGATAGCTTCCATAGCGGTGGTAGCGCGGTCAGCAGTTGCGTCTGCGTACTGTACTTCGTCGCTCAGGAAGGTGCCGCCTGCTTCTTCAACGCCAGCCTTGTAGCCGTTCATGCGAGCGGTGTTGGTCTGGTCGCCCTGTACGCCTGCGATCTCAATGCACTTGATATCGGTCCAGCCGGCAGCCTTGGCAGCCTCTACAGCAGCCTCGCCGCCCTTCTTGGCAGCAGCTTCGTTGCCGGTACCTACGAAGGACTTAACCTCCGGTGCCGTGAAGTTGGTGTCGATCGCAACGATCGGCAGCTTGGTGCCGCTGACCAGCTGCGCCGCGGTATCCGACTGCAGCGGAGAAATAACAAT
Organism: Butyricicoccus sp. AM05-1; assembly: GCF_003474415.1. Lineage (NCBI taxonomy): Bacteria > Bacillati > Bacillota > Clostridia > Eubacteriales > Butyricicoccaceae > Butyricicoccus > Butyricicoccus sp. AM05-1. The sequence continues at coordinate 323,530 of NZ_QUDG01000002.1, forward strand.
GCCGTCATAGCTGCCGGAGCTGAGGTCGGTCTCGATCATGTTCTGCATTTCATCGAAAGCGGTCTCAGAGCTTGGACCCTTAACCTCTACCGTAACCTTGCCCGAATGCTCGGAAGCATAGTCCTCAGCGCCCGACTTTACATACTGCCAGTACTCGGCCGCCAGGGTCTTCAGGATAACGCTGACCTTGTAGCTGCCGCCGGAAGCGGATGCGCCACCGTCATTACTGCTGCCATCGGTCGAGGCAGAATTACCGCCGCCACATGCGGTCATCGATAATGCCATCGCACCTGCCAGCAACATCGCTAACACTCTCTTCTTGTTCATAATTTTTCTCCTTTCTTTTTCCGGGCCCTGCTCTCTCAGCGCCCTTTTACGCTTGTGTATTTCGCACTTGCGTGTACTCTTTATCAGCAGTCCCTCTTGATTTTCTGTTGGAGCGGAAATTCAAGAGGGACCGGATAACAAAATAATGAAAACGGGAATGGTGTAGATGCGATTGTAAAATGGGTATTGCGATTACTACTTAATTAGAAACCCGCCTTGCGGAGGTTCTCACGACCGATGGTCGCCTTTTCGAGCGGTACGTCGAAGGACTTTACCGGGAACAGGTCCTGCTCAACAACGCACCAGCCGTCATAGCCGCACTCGTCGAGTGCCTTATGCATTGCAGTGAAGTCGATGCTGCCCTTGCCCGGCTCAACCATGATATCCTCGGTTACAGCCTTGGCAAAAGACCACTTGTTTTCGTCCATCTTAGCCTTGACTGCCAGATCGCAGTCCTTGAAGTGGATGTACGGGATGCGCTTCGCCCACTTCTTGTAGAAGGAAATCGGCTCGCCGCCGCCGTACACATGGTGACCGGTGTCGAAGCACAGGTCGACGGTCGTGTCGTTCAGGAAGCGCTCGATCTGCTCCTCAGTCTGAACGTGGCTGTCTACATGCGGGTGGAACAGACCGATAAAGCCGTTCGCTGCGCAGCGGTCCGCGCACTTCTGCACGTTCTTGCAGTAAGTAGACCACTCCTCGTCGGTCAGCTCCGGATTCATCTCCAGCTCACCGGTAGCGAGGTTGGTGTACATCGGAGGCAGCAGAACGATATACTTCGCGCTCGGGAAAGCCTTCAGCAGCTTGGAGATATCGTCGATGTCCTTGAGCATGCCTTCAACAGCCGCGTCATCAAGGAAGTTGCCGCCCTCGGTAGCGCCTACCAGAGTCAGGCCGCGCGCGTCCATAGCGTTCTTGAGCACCTTGGGATCGTCGTTCGGCATATAGCCCCACGGACCGATCTCGCAGCCCTCGTAGCCGGCAACCTTCATTTCGTCCAGACAGCGCCACCACTGGGGCTGCTTTGCATTGTTCGGATCACTTGCCGGGAACCAGACGCCCCAGGAGTCCGGTGCAATACCAATCTTGATAGCCATAATTTTATCCTCCCTGTCAAATTATTCAGGAAACTGTCAGCCTTTCCGGTCTCGGCGGAATCACTCCCGCCGGAGACCGTTTCGGCATTATGTTTTAATTGATGTAAACGGGCAACTTACTTAACGTCAACCCACTCGTGAGTCTTGGAGGACTCGATAACAGCAGCTACGGTGCGGTCGATCTTGTAGCCGAACTCGAAGTCGGTTACATAGTCAGCGCCATTGGTGATAGCGTCGAACAGAGCATGAACCTCGAGGATCTTCATGTCGTTGTAAGCGATGGAGATGCCGCCTGCCGGCTGGAATGCGGAGTAACCCTTCATCAGCGGGTTGAGCAGTACGGTGCGGAAGCCGCGGTCGCGCTCGTTGTCAGACTGGAAGTAAACCTGAACTTCGCCCATGCGCTCCAGATCGTAGCGAACAGAGCCCTTGGTACCCTGAATCTCGTAGGTCAGGTAGTTCTTGCGGCCGGTAGCAACACGAGAGCAAGCAATCTGGCCGATAGCGCCGTTAGCATACTCAGCCATGAAGGTCATGATGTCCTCGTTCTCAACGTCAACCATCTCGGTGGAGCCTGCAGACTTCGGACGCTTCGGGAATACGGTGGTAGCAACTGCGTTTACCTTGGTGATGTCGCCCATGATGAACTGAGAGATGGACAGCAGGTGGGAACCGAGGTCGCCCAGAGCACCGCAGCCAGCCAGCTTGTTGATGTGGCGCCAGGTGATCGGGAGGGACTCGTCGAGCAGCTGGTCCTGATCGTAGGTGCCGGTAAAGCGCATGATCTTACCGAGAGCGCCGGACTGAACCAATTCACGAACGTAAGCGTTTGCCGGGTTCTGGGTGTTGTTGAAGCCAACGTAGTTAACTACGCCCTTCTTGGCAGCCAGCTCAGCCAGCTCTCTGGACTCCTCAGCGGAGATGGACAGCGGCTTCTCGCAGTATACGTTCTTGCCGTTCTCCAGAGCAGCCTTAGCAACTACATAGTGAAAAGCGTTCGGGGTAGCGATATCAACCAGGTCTACGTTCGGGTCGGTAACTACATCGTGCCAATCGGTGGAGATGCGCTTGAAGCCGATCTTCTTCTGAGCGGACTTTGCAGCCTCTTCGTTAGCGTCAGCTACGATCTCGAAGGATGCGGTGCCGTAGTCAGGGCCAAACAGCATCTCAGCGTCAGCCAGTGCAGAGGAATGAGCCTTGCCCATCCAGCCGGAACCTACCAGACCAATACGGATTTCTTTCATGATAATTTCCTCCTTGACATTTAAGTCTTAGACATACTCTTTTCACGATTTACCAGAAGTTTTTGTTTTGTTTTAACTTTCTGTATTTTCGTTTGTTTGACTATATTATATCCGCGAATAGGTTATATAACAATGCACTGTGTAACTCTGTTCTATACAAAAATTACTCTTTTATTTCCCCTCTTGTACAGCTTGCACAGAGCCGGATGTGTGCGTTTGCACACCTTGAACGAATACCGATTTAGCGTAGAAAAGTCTTTCAAAATAAGAAGATTTTCACATTTATTCTGTTCCCGCACCAGAGAAAATAATAAAAAAGAGGTGCACCGAAGTGCACCTCTGAGGCTGAAACAGTATGCGGTTTTACTTTGCCTTTACCGCGCCGTCCTTGATGAGATCCCAGTTTTTCTTGAGATAATCATAGCCGGAGTAAATGGTAACCAGCGTTACCACCCAGCCGACGATGGTCAGCAGCAGCGGCATACCATCCGCATGAGGGATGAACATAACAGCGGTAACACCATCGCCGTCCGCGAAAGCGATACCGTTTGCCAGCGCACCCATGATGATATAATACAGATAAATGACGATGATGCCGCCAATCTGCACACAGGTCTTGACCTTGCCCGTCCACGTTGCAGCCATAACAACGCCCTTATTGGCTGCAACCACGCGCAGAGACGTGATGATCAGCTCACGCGCGAGGATAACGCAGACCATCCAGCCTGCCATTGCCTTCTGCTCCACGAACAGGATGAGCGCGGAGGCTACGAGCAGCTTATCAGCCAGCGGATCGACAAATTTGCCGAAATCCGTCACCTGATTGTACTTTCGCGCCACATAGCCGTCCAGAAAATCCGTGAACGATGCCACGCAGAACAGAATGAGCGCAATCAGCGTGCAGGTCGGAAACGACACCTGTGCGGCGGTCGTATCCACATTCAGCATAGGCTGCGCCGCAAAATAGATGAAGAATGGGATCATCGCAATGCGGGTCAGCGTGATTTTATTTGCGGTTGTCATAGGAAATTATGCCTCCTTCTGACGGACACCGAGCAGGTCGGGGCCAAGGCTTTCAGTGATGAGCACGGACACGAAATCGCCTTCCGCCGGTTCGTTATCCGCCGCGTCAAAGTAGACGTGGCCGTCTACCTCGACCGAATCCGCGTAGGTACGGCCATACCACAGGCCCTGCTCCTCGTCAAACCCCTCGCAGAGCACCTGCATGACCTCACCGTGGCGGGAGGTATTGTAGTCATCGAGCACACCGGACTGCAGCTCTTCGACGATCAGACGGCGATTCTGCTTGGTCTCGTCATCGATCTGGTCGGGCAGTTCTGCAGCTTCCGTGCCTTCCTCCGGCGAATACTCGAACACACCGACGCGCTCAATGCCGACATTCTGCAGGAACTCACAGAGCTCCGCGAACTCATCCTCGGTCTCGCCCGGCAGACCGACGATCAGGCTTGTACGCAGTACCAGACCCGGAATACGCTCGCGCATATCCTCGATCAGCCTGGTAAATTCCGCGCCGTCACCCGGACGGTGCATAGCACGCAGAATACGCCCCGAAACGTGCTGCAGCGGAATATCAAGGTATTTTACGATTTTCGGCTCATCGGCAATCACGTCGATCAGCTCGTCCGTAATCTGGTCGGGATAGAGATAGTGCAGACGAATCCAGGTAAAGTCCAGCTTGCACAGCTCGCGCAGCAGCTCGGGCAGCAGACGCTTGTGCTCGGGCAGGTCCATACCGTACTTGGTGATGTCCTGCGCGATAACGATCAGCTCCTTTACGCCTGCGTCAGAGAGCGCACGCGCTTCCTCGAGCAGCGATGCCATCTCACGGCTGCGGTAACGGCCGCGCAGCTTGGGGATGATACAGTACGCGCAGGTGTTCGAGCAGCCCTCCGCAATCTTAAAGTATGCGGTGTAGGACGGTGTCAGGCGGTCGCGGCTGCCGTCGAGTGCAGCAGAGGTCATATCTGCCATGTACGCCGCCTGCTGACCCTTGAGCGCCGCATTGGCCGCGTCCACGATGTTATCATAGCTGCCCGTTCCGCAGAATACGTCGATCTCGGGCAGCTCAGCGCGCATCTCGTCAGCATAGCGCTGCACCAGACAGCCGGTCACGACCAGACCCTTCATATTGCCGGTCTGCTTATTCTGGGCGGTCTCCAGAATGGTTTCGATAGCCTCGGTCTTAGCGGCTTCGATGAAGCCGCAGGTGTTGACAACGCCAACGTCTGCTTCGGTCATATCCTCGGTGATCTCCCAGCCTGCGTCCCGCAGCCGGGCCAGCATGTGCTCGCTGTCCACGAGGTTTTTCGCGCAGCCGAGCGAAATAAGTCCTAATTTCGGCATGAGATTCTCCTTCTTGTCCACATTATTATTCTATTTTATTATACCGCACAATTTCGGGTTTGTCACCACTGACTGACGGAAAATTTGGCATAGAAAAAGACGCAGAGCAAACACTCTGCGTCTTTGGAATTGCTTGATTGCAAGCAGTTGGTTCGGTAAGGAAACCTTACTTCAGCTCAACCTTAGCGCCAGCAGCCTCGAGCTTCTCCTTGATCTCGTTAGCCTCAGCCTCCGGAGCAGCCTCCTTGATGGTCTGCGGAGCGGAGTCAACCTTCTCCTTAGCTTCCTTCAGGCCCAGGCCGGTGATCTCGCGAACAGCCTTGATAACGTTGATCTTGGAAGAGCCAGCGTCAACCAGAACTACGTCGAAGTCGGTCTTAGCGTCAGCAGCAGCTGCGCCGTCGCCGCCTGCTACAGCACCTGCAACAGCTACCGGCGTAGCGGATACGCCAAATTCTTCCTCGAGAGCCTTTACCAGCTCAGAGAGCTCCATAACCTTGAGCTCTTTTACAGCTTCCATAATCTCAGCGATAGTCATGGGATTAAACCTCCAATTTTAGATAATTTTTAAGTTAAAATGTGTTCCTGACCGAATAAATCAGTCAGTGCGGGGAAATTACTCAGCAGCTTCTTCTGCTGCAGCTTCCTTCGGGGCTACCAGTTCAGCAACCTTCATTTCCTCATTGCCCTCTGCCTTCTTAACGATAGCATCGCAAGCAATAGCGAGCTGCATAATGGGGTAGTTGAAGCTGTACAGTACCTGAGCGATAAGGGTTTCCTTGCTCGGCATAGCAGCCAGCTTCTTGACCTCGTCCTCACCGATGGCCTTACCTTCCAGGTAACCAGCCTTCAGGGTGAAGTTCTCGTGGGTCTTAGCAAAGTCAGCCAGGATCTTCGCCGGAGCGACAACGTCGTCGGTGGTGGAGATTGCCAGAGCGGTGGTACCGTGCAGGCACGCATCCAGCTCGTCAAAACCCAGTTCCTTAGCTGCAAAGCGGATCAGAGTGTTCTTGATGACAGCATACTCAACGCCAGCTTCACGGAGCTGCTTGCGGAGCTTGGTATCATCCTCTACGTTGATGCCCTTGTAGTCGACCAGTACACCTGCCGGAGAATTCTTGATCTTCTCTACCAGGGAAGCGACCAGAGCCTTCTTCTCTTCCAGAATCTTTGCGTTCGGCATCATTTTCACCTCCTGTAAAATAAAAGTACCCTCCCGGTGCAAAGACACAGGGAGGGTACACAGAAAACATAATCAAATATGATAATAAACATGTCTGTGTTGACCTCGGCGGGCGGCGAACAAATCGCCATTTAAGCCTTGCGGCGCCAGCTGTCTTTGACCAAGCTCATTTAGTATAACGCATATAGAGCGGGTTGTCAACACTTTTTTTTCAAAAAAACTAAAAATCAAGGCAACACCGCACAATTAAAGCTGCGGCGCTTTGCGGAAATTTTGTGTCCTGACTTTGGCTTCGGTTCCTTGCGCGAGTTCCGTCCGCGCTGCCGAGATTTCACGGCAATACATCAAGTATTACCGCAAACCGCGCCTTGTCAGCACGCAAAATTTGCTCGCAAATCGCTCTTGTTCAATTATGCAGTATTGCCTTAAAAATCAGTCGTTGATCGGACCGTCATTCCGCTCATCAATATTAACGTACTCGACATTCTTCGCAACAGGCTTATACGCCGGACGGATGATCTTACCGCCGGTGGTAACTTCCTCAAGGCGATGTGCCATCCAGCCGACGATACGCGCGGTAGCGAACAGCGGCGTATACAGCGACTTGGGCAGTCCGAGCATTTTGTAAACAAAGCCGGAATACATATCGACATTCGCGCACATCGGCTTGTCGCTGCCCTTGATTTCGGCAAAGACACCCGGCGTCAGCTTTTCTACCAGCTCGATCAAATCCATCTCGTCCGAATAGCCGGTCTTTTCCGCCAGCGGACGAGCAGCCTTCTTCAGTGCAACGGCACGCGGGTCGCTCAAGGTGTAAATCGCATGGCCCATGCCGTAGATCAGGCCGGAGCCGTCACCGGCTTCCTTATTCAAAATCTTACGTAGATAATTGCCGACCTCGGTCTCATCCTTCCAGTTGTGGATATTCTCCTTCATCTCCTCAAACTGCTTGACGACGCGCAGGTTTGCACCGCCGTGGCGCGGGCCCTTCAGCGAGGAAACCGCAGCCGCGATTGCCGAATAGGTATCCGTACCGGACGAAGAAGTAACACGCACGGTGAAAGACGAGTTGTTACCGCCGCCATGCTCGGCGTGCAGGATCAGACAGCGGTCGAGCAGCTTAGCCTCGTCATCGTTGAATTCGCCGGTCGGACGGATGAGGTGCAGAATATTCTCTGCAGTCGAACGGTTCGAATCCGGCACATGCAGGAACATGGAATCATTATCAAAGTAGCGGCGTTTTGCCTGATACGCATGCGAAATGATAACCGGGAACTTGGCCATCAGGCTGATGCCCTGACGCATAATGTTCTCGACCGTGGTTTCATCCGGGTTCGCATCATAGGAATACAGTGCCAGCGTTGCGCTTGCCAGCTTGTTCATGATGTCGCGGCTCGGCGCACGCATGATCATATCCTCGGTGAAGTTGTCCGGCAGGGCACGCTCCAGACCAATGGTATGCTGAAATTCCGCCAGCTGACGGCGGCTCGGCAGCTTGCCGCACATAAGCAGATAACCGATCTCCTCAAAGCCGAAGCGGTTTTCTTGCTCCAGACCGTGAATCAGGTCATATACATTATATCCGCGATAGGTCAGGCGGCCTTCGATCGGCTCACGCTCGCCCTCATTGACGATATAACCGTGTACATTGCCCAGATGAGAAGCACCGACCAGAACACCGGTACCGTCCGCGTTACGCAAGCCGCGCTTGATGCGGTAGCGCGTAAACAGATCGGGTGGGAGCTGGTTGTGCATACGAAAGCTCTCACTCAGTTCATGCAAAAGTTCTTCCTTTACATAATCAGGCTGAATCGTCATTCCGCCTTCTCCTTTCCATCCCAATAAATTATATAATGAATATATTGTACCGCAATCCTGCAAAAATGTCAATCAACGACACTTGTATAAACCGACAAAAACCGTTTTTTTGCAGGTTTTCCGCTTGTTCATCCTGATATCACGCAAGATTTTTATTTGCAGCGTGCAAAGATTTTATCAATTTGAAGCGAAAAAGTCGCCTGCAGTGTTGCCTTATCACCGGTTGACCGGTACACGCGGGCTGCGTCAGCAAGATGCCCTGCCAGTGCGGAAACACGCAAAAAGTCCTCTATCCACATGCGAACAGAGGACTTTCTCTATCAAATAGTCAGGATTTGCGATTTAATTGCGGCTCCACTGCGTGCCCTGACGGGTATCCTTAATGGTAACGCCCATATCAGCCAGCACACCGCGGATACGGTCTGCCTCAGCGAAGTTCTTCTCCTTCTTAGCTGCGGCGCGCTGCGCGATCAGCTCCTCGATCTTCTCTGCGTCCGGATCAACCGCATCGTCACGGTTCTGCACCAGATTGAGCACACCGGTCAGTTCCATGAACAGATCATGCGCTGCGGCCAGAAATGCCTTGGTTGCATCCTGATGTGCACCGTTGTACGCATTGATCTCACGGGTCAGCTCGAAGATGGCGGACAGTGCGTCTGCAGTGTTCAGGTCGTCGTCCATTGCGTCGATGAACTTCTGCTTGTAGCCCTTCAGAGCCTCCAGCTTCTCGGTCTCCTCGGCGGTCATGGTGTCGCCGGATGCCTTCTCGATGCGGAACTCCATATTATTGCGGGCCTCGTACAGACGGGCAAGGGAGGCCTTGTTCATCTCAAGCGACTCAGCGGAGTAGTTAAGCGGAGTGCGGTAGTGCGCGCTCAGCATGAACATGCGGATGGTCTCATAGCCGAACTGCTTTGCTGCGTCGCGGACCATGAAGAAGTTGCCCTTGGACTTGGACATTTTCTCATTGTCGATGGTCAGGAAGCCGTTGTGCAGCCAATAATGCGCAAAGGTGCAGCCGTTTGCACACTCGGACTGTGCGATCTCGTTCTCGTGATGCGGGAAAATCAGATCAAGACCGCCGGAATGGATGTCGATGGTCTTGCCGAGGTACTTGTTCGCCATAGCCGAGCACTCAATATGCCAGCCCGGGCGGCCCTTGCTGCCCCACGGCGTATCCCAAGCCGGCTCACCCGGCTTTGCAGCCTTCCAGACCGCGAAGTCCATCGGATCTTCCTTTACCTCGCCGACCGAGATGCGGGCACCGGCCTGCAGCTCCTCCATCGGCTGGTGGCACAGCTTGCCATACTCGGGGAAGGACTTGGTGCGGAAGTATACGTCGCCGTTCTCAGCAACATAAGCGTGACCGTTCTCGATCAGGCGCTCAACAATATCAATAATAGCGTCCATGGTCTCGGTCGCACGCGGGTGCACGGTCGCCTTCTTGACGCCCAGACCCTGTGCATCAACGAAATATTCCTTAATATAACGCTCAGCGATGGTGTTGAAGTCCACGCCTTCCTCGTTCGCCTTGTTGATTACCTTGTCGTCAATGTCGGTGAAGTTCTGAACGAACTCAACCTTGTAGCCGCGGTACTCGAAGTAACGGCGCAGCAGATCGAAAATGATGAACGGACGTGCGTTGCCGACATGGAAATAGTTGTATACCGTCGGACCGCAGGAATACATCTTTACCTCGCCCGGCGTGATCGGAACGAATTCCTCCTTCTGACGGGTCAGCGTGTTGTAGAGTTTCATGATTTTTATCTCCTTTTGATGGTTTTCAGGAAAGCTATGCGGAGTTTCGGGAATAAAAAAGCCTCCCACGGGATATTCTTCCCTCGGGAGGCGTACAAACGCGGTTCCACTCCGATTTTTCGCTCGTGCAGTGCGGTAACGGGCACTTCCCGCAGGGCGTTTGACCCTGTTGCTCGGCAGGCGCACTTCACCGTTTCCCGCGCAAAGCCCTTTCAGCCGAGGAGCTTCTCTCTTTCGCGCAAGGCGAGCCGGTTACTTTTCCTGCGTCATCGCATAAATAACGATTATAGTGATTTTATTATAACCATTTTGTGAGGAGAAGTCAAGCCGACCGATACAGACCACAGCTTTCCGCAAAATTAAATACACCGCAGAGAGCACCATCTTGACGAACAGCGCTTTCCGCGGTATACTATGGATATACAGGGACGCTATCTATGCAGTCAGCCCTTTATCGAATCAAAAGTTTTATGCTAATGACCGTTCGGGGACCAGCCGAGCGGTCATCGCGCTTTTACGAAGAAAATGTACAGTACAATGACCGCACAAATAAAAAGCTGAAGTGCTTTCTTCTTCATCTGCGCCCACCTCCTTTCCACCGCAGACCGCTTGGAAAGAAAGGGCTGACCGCCATACAAAAACAGCGTGTATATATCCTTAAACAACAGTATAGCGGATTAAGGCGTATTTTGTCTATGCGCTGTATGACTATAAAAACACCGCAGCGTGCACGATTTTAACAGTTCGTGCACCTGCGGTATATTTTTACACATGATGAAACGCGGTCAGAAAATCATACGCATCGAGCAGATTGCCGATATGAAAATCCATAACCTGTGCATCCACCGGCGAGCACCGGCAGTAATCCTTAAGGTTTTCCGGCGCGGTAAGACCATGTGCCTCCAGCCGCTCTATACTCTCCTCTCCGGGTGCCGGATTGGAGTCCATATTGCACAGCGCCGCCAGCTCACCGCACATTTTGGCAAGCAGCTGCTCGCAGCCGCGCAGATAGGCGGCCTCCTGCCGTCGGGCGGCAACACGCACTGCATGCTGCCACAGCGCTACCGGCTGCTTCTCGAAAATACGCAGCTCGGACGCAAGCGAGGTCATTTTCTCAGTCAGCGGCGTCAGATCCGGATAACGATGCTCGAGCACACGCGACTGCAGCAGCGGCAGAAACATTTTCTGAATCTCATCCATTGTATTGATGATCTTCTGGCGGTTGTTATACGGCCGAATCACCACATTGACGAGCAGCGCCACCACCAGACCGACCAGTGTATCCGTGAAGCGGTGGAAGCCATACACGATTGAATCTCCGCCGGTATACAGGCACACATCCGCAAACACGATGCTCGCCAGCGGAATCGCAAAATTCAGCTTGAGACCGATACACAGCGAAATCACACACAGCACGCCGAGCGCCATCCACACGAAAAACGTTGGATTGGGCAACACGGTAACAAACACACATGCGATCAGATAGCCGAGAAATGTACCCGCTATCTGATTAAGGCTCTCCTTGAGTGAATCCACCCAGGTACGGCTCATCACCGAGATCGCACCAATAGCTGCAAAAATAGGCAGGCTGGAACCCAGCACCATCGCCAGTGCAAGCGCCAGACCGACCGATACCGCAGTCTTGATGGCGCGCTGACCTACCCGAAACCGTTTGATAAACTGCAACGTCCTATCCCCTTTACCCCTGAATATCGTATGTTTTTAAGTGTACCACATTCTATCGGTAAAAGCCAACACAATCCTGTCACACAAAGAAAAAGGCTTCCCGGCCATCTGTTCCGGGAAGCCTTTATAAATTCGGTTTGATTACCGCTTACTTAGCAGTGCGCTCTGCCTTGCGAGCCTTAGCGAAAGAACGGCCGTTATCCAGCTCCATCATGCGTGCGCTTACCAGACCATTAAAGAAACCCTTCATCATGATATATACAACTCCTTAAAAGTTAATGACTAAATTACGTTTTTGTGTTTGGATCATTTCCTGATCACAGGTATTATAATACACGATAACCGCCTCTGTTACAAGAGCTATATTTTATGAACCTTCACCAATCGATGCACCATCTTTTTGTGCATATTTAACAGTGTCCGTTTGCGAAGTGTACAAATTAAACTATTTCAGCTTGTATGTTTTACATAACAAAGCTGGCAAATCCTCCAAATCGAGCATCCTCCCCTCGAATTTCCCTGCTTTTTGGCGAGCAGAATCTGCGTATCACCTTGACTTTTACGGCATTTCCCTATACTATTTATATGATAAAAATTATTTGCTACAATATAGATATAGAGCAACCCCAAACAGAGCCTGACCCGCTCGGTTTGGGGCTGCTGACTGTTTTGGGAGAGTGATGAGGATTGAATCAAAATCTGGTCGATCTGCAAAACCTGAAAAAAGAATTTGACGGAACGCCTGTGCTGCGCGGCATTTCGCTGTCCATCAAGCGCCGCGAGTTTGTGACCCTGCTCGGTCCGTCCGGCTGCGGCAAAACGACCACACTGCGCATCATCGGCGGCTTTGAGCAGCCGGATTCCGGCGATGTATTCTTCGACGGCAAGCGCCTGAACGACGTACCGCCGTATCAGCGCGAGATCAACACCGTATTCCAGCGTTATGCGCTGTTCCCGCACCTGAATGTTGCGGAGAATATTGCATTCGGTCTGCACATCAAAAAGCTGGACCGCGCAGACATCAAGCGCAAAACCGCAGAAATGCTCGAGCTGGTTGGTCTGCGCGGCTTTGAAAACCGCGATGTGACCAGTCTTTCCGGCGGTCAGCAGCAGCGTGTTGCCATCGCGCGTGCGCTGGTATGCGAGCCGCGTGTGCTGCTGCTCGACGAGCCGCTCGGCGCCCTCGACCTCAAGCTGCGCAAGGACATGCAAATCGAGCTGAAGCGTATTCAGCAGCGCACCGGCATCACCTTTATCTACGTCACACACGACCAGGAAGAAGCGCTGACGATGAGTGACCGCGTTGTCGTTATGAACCACGGCGTTATCCAACAGGTCGGCAGCCCGACCGATATCTACAACGAGCCGGTCAACGCCTTTGTTGCGGATTTCATCGGTGAATCCAATATCATTGACGGCGTGATGCTCGAGGACTGCAAGGTCGAGTTTTGCGGCCGCACCTTCGAGTGCGTGGACAAGGGCTTCGAGACGAATGCGCCGGTCGATGTTGTTATCCGTCCGGAGGATCTTAAAATCGTTTACGCCGGCGACGGTCTGCTGCAGGGCGTTGTTGAGTCCATCGTATTCAAGGGCGTGCACTACGAGATGATGGTTCGCACCCAGTTCTTCACCTTCATGGTGCATTCCACCATGGCGGAGTCGGTCGGCAAGACGGTCGGTCTGTCCGTCATTCCGTTTGACATCCACATCATGCACAAGAGTGCGGAGGCGCAAGCGTGAAAAAGTCCTTTGCCTATCCCTACGGCGTATGGCTCGCCGTATTTATCCTCGCACCGATTCTGATGGTCGTGGTCTACGCGTTCCACAATGCGGACGGCGGCTTTACGCTGCATAATTTCAGCTATCTGCCCGGCTACCTGCCGATTTTCGGACGGTCGTTCTGGCTGGCGTTCCTGTCAACAGTGGTGTGCCTCGTGCTCGGCTACCCGATGGCGTATCTGATGAGCCGCCTGTCCGCCAGCCGCCAAAGCCTGTGCATGATGCTGATTATGCTCCCGATGTGGATCAACTTCCTGCTCCGCACCTACGCATGGATGTCCATTCTGGAGAACAACGGCTTCATCAACCAGTTTTTCCGTTTCATCGGCTTAATATCCTTCCTGCAGAGCCATTTCGGCTATTCGCTCGATTACATTCCGCTCATCAACACGCAGGGCGCGATCGTGCTCGGCATGGTGTACAACTTTCTGCCGTTCATGGTGCTGCCGATCTATACCGTTCTCATCAAGCTCGACCGCAAGCTGATCGAAGCCGCGCAGGACCTCGGCGCGCCGACCCATCTGGTGTTCCGCCGCGTCATCTTCCCGCTGAGCATTCCCGGTGTGATTTCCGGCATTACAATGGTATTTGTGCCGTCCGTGTCCACGTTCGTTATTTCGCAGATGCTCGGCAGCGGCAAAAACCTGCTCGTCGGTGACCTTATCGACCTGCAGTTCATGGGCGGTGCGTACAACCCGCACCTCGGCTCAGCAATCGCGCTCGTCATGATCATCCTCATCTTTATCTGTATGTGGATCATGAACAAGTTCGATGACGGCTCCTCCGAGGAAGGAGGTCTGCTGCTGTGAAAAAGTTTTTCAAAAACTTCTATCTGCTGCTGATTTTCCTCTTTCTGTATGCGCCTATCGTTGTGCTGATGATCTTTTCGTTCAACGATTCCAAGTCGCGCCGCCTGTGGAACGGCTTCACGACCCGCTGGTACGTCGAGCTGTTTCAGGATGCGGATATTCTGCACTCGCTGTATGTCACGCTGCTCGTGGCTGTTGCCGCTGCCGCGATTGCAACCGTGCTCGGCACGATTGCCGCCATCGGCATCCACAACATGAGCCGCAGAGCCAAGGCGGCTTACCTGACCGTCAACAACATCCCGATGTCCTCCTCGGATACCATCATGGGCGTGACGTTCATGCTGCTGTTTGCCGCCATCGGTCTGGACAAGGGCTACCTGACCCTTATCCTCGCGCACGTTACGTTCTGCACACCGTATGTCGTTCTCAACGTCATGCCCAAGCTGCGCCAGCTGGATAAAAACGCCTATGAGGCCGCGCTCGACCTCGGCGCTACACCGCATCAGGCGCTCCACAAGGTCATCCTGCCGGAGATCATGCCGGGCATCGTCACGGGCGCTATCATGGCGTTCACCATGTCGATCGACGATTTCGTGGTGTCCTACTTTACCGCCGGTACGACCAGTCAGCCGCTGTCGGTCGTGATCTATTCGATGACCCGCCACCGCATGACACCGAAGATCAACGCCATCTCGACCATTCTGTTTTTGATCGTGCTCGCACTGCTCATCGTCATCAATATGCGTCAGTCCCGCGACGAGAAACGCCGCGAAGCCGCCCGTCGGAAAGGAGCGATGCAGCCGTGAAAAAACGTATGCTTTCCCTGCTGCTGTGCGGCGCGATGTGCACCGGACTTCTCTCCGGCTGCGGCAATGCATCCTCGGCGGAGGTGCTCAACGTATACAACTGGGGTGAGTACATCGACACCGACCTTATCGACCGGTTCGAGGAGGAAACCGGCATCAAGGTTATCTACAACACCTTCGATTCCAACGAAAACCTGTATTCGCGCATCCAGACCACGAGCTATGACGTTATCATCCCGTCCGACTACGCCATCTCGCGCTTTATCGACGAGGATATGCTCCAGCCGCTCAACTACGACCACATTCCCAACATGAAGCTGATCGACGAGAAATACACGCACCTCGACTTCGATCCGGAGCAGAAGTATTCCGTGCCCTACACCTGGGGCGTGGTCGGCGTCGTGTACAACACCAAGTACGTCGATGAAGCGGATATTGGCTCGTGGGATTTGCTGTGGAACCCCAAATACACCAACCGCACCGCGATGTTCAACAACTCGCGCGACGCGCTCGGCATTGCGCTGATGTACCTCGGCTATTCGCTCAACACCACCGACAAGGACGAGCTGCGCGAGGCGGCTGACCTTATCATCGCCGGAAAACCGGTATATCAGGGCATCTGGATGGACCAGATTCTCGAAAAACTGCCGAGTGAGGAAATTGTGGCTGCACCGTACTATAACGGCGATGCCGTCACCATGATCGACGAAAATCCCGACCTCGCATTCTACGTTCCGAAGGAGGGCACCAACCTGTTTGTCGATGCCATGTGCATCCCGAAGAACGCGAAGAACGTTTCGGGTGCGGAGAAGTTCATCAACTTCATGTGCTCGACCGAGGCGGCGATGGCAAACTGGGAGTATGTCGGCTATTCTAGTCCGCAGACCGAGGTTTATAAGGAACTGGACGAGGAGATCACCAGCGACCCGCTGTATTTCCCGGATATTACGCAGTATCCGACTGAGGCGTATACCAATCTGCCGACGGAAATCAACCAGTATTACAACGACCTTTGGGTTGATATTTTAACGTGATTTAATATGTTTGCCGTAGAGCGTGACGACCTCGGCACGCCGTGTAAACCATCTGCAACCCGTTACAACAGCGCGCCGAGTCGTCGCGCCCTACAGATTTTGACATCTGCGGCAAAGAAAAAGAACGTATCCGATCGGATACGTTCTTTTTGCATGCTTATTTCTTCTCCATCGCTGCCATCGCAATCTTTTCCGGCGTGATGGGCAACTCATAGAACCGCTTGCCTACGGCATTTCGGATTGCATCCGAAATCGCCGGCAGCGGTGTATTGATAACAACCTCGCCGATGGATTTCGCACCGAACGGGCCTTCGCCCTCGTAGCTGTTCTCGAACTCCACGCGGATCTTGCCGATGTCCACGCGTGCGGGAATCTTATACTGGAAAAGCGAATTTTCCATCGGATAGCCGCGGTCGTCGTAGGTGACGCTCTCGGTCAGCGTCATGCCGATGCCCTGCACAATGCCGCCCTCGGCCTGCACGCGCGTCAGGTTCGGATTGATGGGCGTACCGCAGTCCACTGCCGCAGCGTAATCCAGCAGGGTTACCTCGCCGGTTTCGGTATCCACCTCGATCTCAGCCGCACCGACCATATACGGCGGAGGCGAAATCTCGGACGAATGCGTAACCGTCGCCTGCAGCTCGATGCTGTTGCCGTTCATGGAAGCCGTCGCAATATCACTCAGGTTAATGGTCTTGCCTGCATTTTCGCCTTCCTCTACGCGGACTTCCCTGCCGTCGAAGCTGACCTGCTCCTTATCGCAGCCGAGCAGCTTTGCACCGAGCGCACAGATTTTGCCGCGCAGCTCGAGCGCGCACTTCTCGGTCGCCTTGCCGGTGACGTAGGTCGTGCTCGAGGCATACGAGCCGGAATCATACGGCGACCAGTCGGTGTCCGCACTCAGCGTGGTGATGTTGTCAAGCGGACACTCAAGCACCTCTGCCGCAATCTGCGCAAGCGTGGTATCACAGCCGGTGCCCATATCAGCCGCGCCGATGAGCAGCGTGTAAAAGCCCTCATCGTTGACCTTGAGCGTCGCACTGCCGACGTCCATGCTCGTGATGCCCGAGCCCTGCATTGCCATGCCCATGCCGACCGCACGAATCTTGCCGTTTCCCATGTCGCGGCACGGATACTTGTTATCCCAGTCGATCATGTCGTGTACGCGCGCCAGACAGCGGTCGAGCGCACAGCTTGTGTTCAGCTGGCCGTAGTACGCGGGCATGATCTCGCCCTCGTGCGTAATATTCATCTCTCGGATTTTGAACGGGTCCATGCCGAGAATGTTCGCCAGCTCGTTCACCGCGCTCTCCACCGCGAACAGGCCCTGCGTCGCACCATAGCCGCGGTACGCGCCCGCCGACATGTGATTGGTGTACACAACGTCACTCGTAAAGCGGAACGCCTCGGCCTTGCCGTACAGCGGAATCGACTTATGACCGGACAGACCGACCGTTGTCGGGCCGTGTTCGCCATACGCGCCGGTGTTGGACAGCGTGTGCAGGTCGATGCCGCGCACGATGCCGTCCTTGTTTGCGCCCAGACGGACGTGCATTTCCATCTCGTGGCGCGGCGAGGAGGCAATCTGGCTCTCCACGCGGCTGAAGATGATCTTGGACGGCTTCTTTGTCATCCAGGTGACAAACGCCGGATACACCGCGCTGACTGCGGTCTGCTTGGCGCCGAAGCCGCCGCCGATACGCGGCTTGGTGACGCGCACCTTGCTTTTCGGAATATGCAGTGCGTTCGCCACAATACGGCGGGTATGGAACACGATCTGGGTCGAGCTGATGATGTGCAGACGGCCGTAAGTGTCGATCTCGCAGTAGGTGCGGAAGGTTTCCATCATCGCCTGCTGACATGCCTGCGTGTGGTACACGCGGTCGATAACAACATCGCAGTCCGTGAGGACCGCGTCAATATCGCCGTTGCCGCACTCGTCATGCGCACACAGGTTGCGCCTGTTGTCCGCGCCGACCGGTGCAAGGCTCTCCCAGTTGTCCTCCGGATGCACGAGCACCGGATTGTCCTTTGCCGTGTGGAAATCGAGCACCGGTTCGAGCACCTCGTACTCCACCTTGACCAGCTTCATTGCCTTATCCACGCATTTTTCGTCCGCACCGGCAAGGATGGCAACCACATCACCGACAAAGCGCACATGACGGTCGATAACAAGGCGGTCATACGGACTGGCCTCCGGATAAGTCTGACCGGCCTGCGTATAGCGGCGGCCGTCCTGATCGACATCCTCCCAAGTGAAGATGGCCTCCATGCCGGGGACTTTCATCGCGGCGGTCTTGTTGATAGACTTGACGATGGCGTTCGCGTGCGGCGAGCGCAGCAGCTTGACGCACAGGCAGTCGCGCGGCGTTACATCGTCCACATACACCGGCTGACCGGTCACAAGCTGCATTGCATCCTTTTTACGGAGCGGCTGATTGACTACCTTCACTGTGCGTCCTCCTCTCTCTGCTTTTTCCAGTCGAGATATGCGCGGATACCGCGCAACTGTCCCTCATACCCCGAGCAGCGGCACAGATTGCCCGCCAGATATTCCTTGATCTCCTCATCGGTCGGGTCCTGCTTTTCGCGGAACAGCGCGATCGCGTTCATCATAAAGCCGGGATTGCAGAAGCCGCACTGCTCCGCACCCTGATCCGCGATGAACGCGCCGAATTCGGCGGCTTCGCCCTGCAAGCCCTCCAAGGTCGTGATCGTATGTCCGCTTGCACGCGCTGCCAGCACCGAGCAAGACAGCACCGGCTTTTCGTCCATAAATACGGTGCACAGACCGCAGTTTGCGGTCTCGCAGCCGCGCTTGACGCTCAGGCAGCCATGCCCCCGCACAAAGTCGATGAGCAGCGTATCCGCCGCCACATCGTCTGCTACTTTCTTTCCATTCAATGTCATTGTGATCAGCATATCCGTTCCCCCTTACTCTGCATCGAGTGCGTGTGCCGCGCGGCGCACCAACACACCCGCGAGGTGTCTGCGATATTCCGCACTGCCGCGCAGACTGCTGCCGGTCTTGATTTCCGCCCGAACGGCTTCCGCCATCTGCTCCGCCGTTTTATCCACAGGCTGTGCATAAATCTGTGCGCGCGCCGGACGGGCACCGATAGCGAACCGATAGCCGTTCTCATCCTTGACAGACGCACAGGTCAGCACCGGAATATCGGTCTGGCTGATGCGCACAGACTGGTAATTGAACTTCGCCTTTCTCTTGGGAACGATCACGCGCACCAGAATATCGCGGTCCTTGGGTCTTTCGGCGTACTCGGAAAGCGGCACAATGCCGCCCTTGTACAGCTCTACCTGTGCGTCCAACACGAGGAACATGGTCAGCACATCGGAAAAGCCGAACCGGCTGTACAGGCTGCCGCCGACCGTCGCAAGATTGCGCAGCTGCACGCCGACAATATGGCGCACAGACTCGCGCATAGCGCCGTTCGTGTAGGCTGCCAGTCCTTCGTGCAGCTCCAGCGCGCGCAGCGAGGCCATTGCACCGATCCGGAACTCGGTGTCGGTCTCCTCGATGGTGTCCAGTCCCAGACCGGACAGGTCGATTGCCGTGCCGACATTCAGCGTCTCCATTTTGAGCCAGATCATGCCGCCGATCACGCGGTTGGACTTTTTCTGGTTGAGCGCATACGCTTCCTCGAGCGACTCGGCTTTTTTGTATTCCCGTATCGTCAACATACGTTATATCCTCTCTCTTTCAGGGGAATGTGTTATCTTTTCAGTATACTACTTTTATTTTACCACAAAATCTGCTATAATGCCGTTGTGAATATCAAAATACAACGGAAAAGAAAAAGTTGTGGGAAAGGAGCCTCCATGCAGCCAAATATCCGCGTGATGCTGTTCGATGAGAACGGCGAACGCTTTTTCGGTGAGGGACCGTGCCGCCTGCTGCATGCCATCGAGCAGACCGGGTCGCTTCGCGCCGCCGCGCAATCCATGCAGATGGCATACACCAAGGCGCTCGGACTCGTCCGCCACGCCGAGCAGGTGCTTGGGTTTGCGCTCACCGAGCGCAAAATCGGCGGCAAAGGCGGCGGCGGCAGCGTACTTACCGATGAAGCAAAGGAGTTTCTCTATCGCTATGAGCAGTATCGTGACGCCTGCAAACAAGCAGGAAAACAGCTCTACCCGCAGTTTTTCCCCGACGAAAAGTGAAATCGGATGTGTGATCATGGCATCCGGACTGGCAAAACGGTTTGGCTCCAACAAGCTGCTCGCCGAATTTGACCGAAAACCGCTGTTCTGCCGTGCGTTTGCTGTGACAGAGGGGCTGCACCGCGTGGTCGTTACCCGCTCGACCGAGGTGCAGACATTGTGTGAGGAATGCGGCATTCCCGTCCTGCACCATGCCCTTCCCTTTCGCAGCGACACCGTGCGGCTTGGACTGGAGTACCTGCTGCCGCGGTTTCCGGCCATGTCCGGCTGCGTATTTCTGCCGGGCGATCAGCCGCTGCTGACGAGGGAAACGCTCTGCGATATGATATCGGCATTCTGCGCGGAACCGAGGAAACGATCACGGATTTTTCGTCTGTGCGAACCGCAAAGCGGTACGCCGGGCAGTCCCGTGCTGTTCGGCGCGGATTATTTTGAGGAATTGCGTTCTCTTCCCGAAGGCAAGGGCGGCGGCGTAGTTGTCAAACGGCATGCGGAACAGGTTGCGCTGTTTCCCGTAAAGCATCCGGCGGAATTGATGGACGCGGATACGCCGGACGTTCTCGCAGAATTAAAAACGATTTTTCAAAACGATTCATTTTATCGATAATGCCAACCATTTGATGTGGCGTTATGTGGGCGCACCTTGTGCGCCCCTACGGTTACGTTTGTGCAGTCGGTTTACACGGTGCGCCGAGGTCGTCGCACCCTGCAGTATCATTTTACGCCTCTCTCAATCGGAATGGCGAATGGTTGACCGTTACAATCATTTTCCATTCTCAATTCTCCATTCACAGTTAAAAACCCCGGAAAGAACTTCTTTCCGGGGTTTTGCATTATGCTTCGGTTTTCTTATCCTTCGGGAGCACGATATTCAGCAGAATCGCAACAAACGCTGCCGGTACAATACCGGAACCGCCGAAAATCAGCTGAACCGCCTGCGGCGCCTGTGCCAGAATTGTCATATTGGCACCCATGCCGTAGCCGACACCCAGAGCAACCGACACGATGGTCAGATTACGCGGCGTCATCTCCTCCTTGGTGATCAGCTGGATACCGCTGATAACAATGGACGAGAACATCATAACAGCCGCACCGCCGAGCACGGACTGCGGCATAATGGACACGATCGCGCCCAGCTTCGGAATCAGACCGCACAGAATGAGGAAGATTGCACCGACGGACAGGGCACCGCGGTTGACAACCTTGGTCATGGTAACAAGGCCTACGTTCTGGCTGAACGAGGTATTCGGCAGTACGCCGAACAGCGCCGCAAACGACGAGCCGATACCGTCGCAGGCTACGCCGCCGGACAGCTCCTTGTCGGTTGCCTCACGGCCCATGCCGCCTTCCATAACGCCCGAAATATCGCCGACGGTCTCGACTGCGGTAACAATAAACATAACCAGCACCGGCAGGATGGCGCGCAGATCAAACACCGGCTTTACCGGCATCAGCTTCGGGATGGCAAACCAGCTGGCCTGTGCTACCTTGTCCCAGTTGAGTACCCATGCCTTGGTGAATTCTACACCGTCCGCGTCAACTGCGGTGGTCGGCAGAACCAGACCCATGATGATTGCCGCAATGTAGCCTGCAATAATGCCGACAAAGATCGCGGACGAACCAAGGAAACCCTTGCAGCCGTGCTTGACGACCAGAATAACCACCAGCACGAACAGCGCCAACAGCAGATTTTCCATCGAGCCGAAATCCTTCGCAGAATTGCCGCCGCCGAAGGAATTGATGCCGACCGAGATCAGCGACAGACCGATACTCAGCACGACCGTGCCGGTAACGACCGCCGGAAAGAATTTGCGCAGCGGCTTGAGGAAAAAGCCAAGTACCGTCTCAAACAGACCGCCGAGAATGGACGCGCCCATAATCGCGCCATACGCAATCACACCGCCGCCCATGGTAGCTGCAACGCTGTTGAATACGCCGATAAAGCCCGAGCTTGTACCCATGATGATCGGCACCTTGCCGCCGATCGGGCCGATGGAAAACAGCTGCACCAGCGTTACCACGCCGGCTACGAACATCGCGTTCTGCAGAACGCTTACCTGCAGGTCCGCGAACTCGCCGCCTGCAATGCCGCACGCACCCATAATGATGAGCAGCGGCGTCAGGTTGCCGACGAACATCGCAAAAACGTGCTGCAGTCCCAGCGGAATCTTGCGCGATAGAGGCATTTTTGCCTCAAAATCGTGCGCCGCGTCCATAGAAATTTTCTCTTGCATACCCACACTCCTTTGTGTTGTCCTGTAAAGTGCCGTGCCATTCATTCCCCTTAGCAAAACACTTTCTGATTTCATGCAAATAAATTATAACAAAAACAAATTCCTATGTAAATGGATTGCGCGGACAGCCGCAGGATTTTGGAGGTATGCGCAAAAATTTACGTTCTGCGACCTGTTTCCTTAACAATTTCCCGAATCTGCGAAAAAGGAAAGGAACAACGCACACAGGCATTGTCCCTTTCGTATCGTTCCGAATTCCTGATTAACCCAGTCTTTCCTTGCGCTCACGTCCGTCTCTCAGCAGAATGGTCAGTTCCTCGCGGTCTCCTGCACGGATGGCCTTGCGGTATTCGTCAAGGTGCTTGATGACCTCATCAATCTCCTGCGCAAGCGGCTCTGCGTTGCACAGGAACAGCTCGCTCCACATGGTCTCATTCAGCTTGGCAACACGCGTCAGATCCTTGTAGCTGCCCGCCGAATAGCCGTTGTGCTTGTCCGCCTCCGGACTTTTGATGTACGCCGAGGAAACCACATGCGCCAGTTGTGAGGTAAACGCGATCATGTGATCGTGCTGCTGCGCGGTGCAGCGCACGGTCTGACCGAAGCCGAGCGACATGAAGTACGCTTCCAGCTGCTCAAGCACACGCTCGGTGCTGCTCTTTGTCGGCACAAAGATCATGCTCGCACCGTCAAACAGGGTCGACAGGGCAAAATCCAGACCGGAGAACTCACGGCCCGCCATCGGATGGCCGCCGACGTAGTGCACACCGGCGTCGAGCGCCGCCTGCTCCAGATGATCGACCATAAACTGCTTGACGCCGACCATATCCACGATCACGCAGCCCTTTTTCATCTTCGGCATGTTCTCGAGCAGCCAGTCTACCGTTGCCTGCGGATACAGACCGATGATAACAAGGTCAGCCTCCTTGTACAGCGCTTCGGTCGCAATCGCGTCAATCGAGCCGTCAGCCAGTGCCTGCTCTGCGGTTGCACGCGTGCGGTTCCAGCCCAAAACGCGGCTGAGCGTGCGCGCCTTGATGGTTTTCGCCATCGAGCCGCCCATCAGGCCCAGACCGGCGATGAGTACGGTATCAAACATGAATGGGTTCCCCCTGTCTTTTGTTTTTTATTCAGTTAAAGTTTATAACGGCAGACAGGGTTTGTCAATGAAAAACCGACTGCGTTTGCAGCCGGTTGTCATTTCATCATTTCTTCGGTCTTGGATTGACACTGCAAATCCGGTGCCACAACGGCGTAATCCGGCAGATAACGAACACAAGCAGCGCACCTGCCAGATTGAGAATGAGATCATCCACATCGCACGAGCCGGTGCCGGTGTAGATCTGCAGCACCTCCACTGCCGTGATGCTCAGCGTGAGCGACGCCGTGAAGAAGAAAATGCTTCTCTGCCAGCGGAACAATGCGGGCAGGAACACGCCCATCGGTGCAAACGCAATCAGGTTGCCTGCCAGATTGAGCACCACAAGCCGCAGTGAGATATTGCCGTAGCCGTAGGCTAACAGGTAATTTTTCACCGTGCGGAGCGGCTCCAGATTTACCATATCGAGCGAGGTATGGCCAAATCCGCGGCCGAATGCGTTATCGAAAAACAGCACATTCAGCAGCACCCATATGTAGTACAGAAACAGCGCCAGCATGTACAGCCGCCGCCGTGTCGGACGCGTATTGTCCGGCACGCCGCAGAACAGCGCAGCACGCAAAAGCACCGCAAAAATCGCTGCAAACATGAATTTCTGCTCGGGTGCAACGGTGATTCCGGGTGCTAACTCATAATAGATGTTGAAGCACAGAAATACCGCTGTCAGCAGTACTGCTATGCCGCGAATTAAATTCTTCAAAAGGAGATTCTCCTTTGTATTGGAATATCATAGGGCGGGAGTACCCGCCCTATGTCAAAAATTCTGTTACAGGCTCTCCGCTTCTCTGAGCCACAGCGCGGATACGGCATCGGACGGCATACGCCAGTCGCCGCGCGGCGAAAGCGTTACGGTACCGACCTTCGGGCCGTCCGGCAGGCAGGAGCGCTTGAACTGCTGCGTAAAGAAGCGGCGCATAAAGGTCGTCAGCCACTTCTTGATGGTCGCATCGTCATACACGCCTGCAAAGGTCTTGTGCGCGGCGCGGAAGATCTTGCGCGGCGGATAACCGAAGCGCAGCATATAATACAGGAAAAAGTCGTGCAACTCATACGGGCCGACCAGGTCCTCGGTCTTCTGGCTGATCTCGCCGTCCTTGGGCGGTAGCAGCTCGGGCGATACCGGGGTATCGAGCACATCCTGCAGCACGTCGGACAGCTCCCCGAGGGTGCGGTCTGCCTCGTAAGCGACAAGGTAGCGCACCAGCGTTTTCGGAATCGAACCGTTGACGCCGTACATACTCATGTGGTCGCCGTTATAGGTCGCCCAGCCGAGCGCCAGCTCGGACAGGTCGCCCGTGCCGACCACCATGCCGCCGTTCTTGTTGGCGAGGTTCATCAGCACCAGTGTACGCATACGCGCCTGACCGTTCTCAAAGGTGACGGAAAGATCGTCCTTGGACTGGCCGATGTCCATGAAATGCTGATCGACCGCCGCCTTAATGTCCACGGTCTTGAGCGTAACGCCGTAGGCTTCCGCCAACTTTTCTGCGTTGCCCTTGGTGCGGGCGGTTGTGCCGAAGCACGGCATGGTGACAGCCAGAATGCCCTTGCGGTCGAGCTCCAGCATATCGAATGCGTGTACGAGCACGATGAGAGCCAGCGTGGAATCCAGGCCGCCGGACAGGCCGACAACTGCCGTCTTGGCGTGCGTATGGCGCAGACGGGTGGCAAGGCCGGTCGCCTGAAGCGTCAGGATCTCCTCGCAGCGTTCATCGCGGAGCGCCTTGTTCGCCGGAACGAACGGCGTGCGCGGGAACGTGCGGTCGGCAAGGTCGTTTTCCACCGGCTCGAGCGAGAACGAGAACACGCCGCCCTCGATAGACTCGAACGTGTTCATACGCTGACGCTCGTGCGCCAGACGCTGGAGGTCGATATCCGCGTAAATGATGCCCTGCGAGAACATTTTGCTCTCGGCCAGCAGCGCACCGTTCTCCGCGATGAGGTCGTGACCCGCGAAAACAAGGTCCTGCGTGGACTCGCCGAAGCCGGCGTCCGCGTACAGGTACGCGCACAGCAGTCGTCCGGACTGCTGACGAACAAGGTCGCGGCGATAGCCCGCTTTGCCGATGATCTCATCCGATGCGGACAGGTTGACGATAATGTGCGCGCCCATCTGCGCCAGCGTAGTAGACGGCGGATTCGGCACCCACAGATCCTCGCAAATTTCTACGCCGAAGGTGAACAGCGGCTGCTCATCGCACTGAAAAATGCTGTCGGTCACAATCGGTACATAGCGCGGCTCACCGGCTGTATCAGTAAGCGTTACGCTCTCAATCGAACCCAACGCATCTGCCGATACGAAATGGCGCTGCTCGTAGAACTCGGAGTAGTTCGGAAGATGGGTTTTCGGCACGAACGCCAGCACGTCACCGGCATTGACGACAGCGGCCACGTTATACAGCTTGCCGCGCACGCGCAGCGGCAGACCGACTACGATGACAGCCGCAAGCTCTGCGGTCTCGCGGCAGACGGTCTCGAGCGCCTGCATCGCGCCCTCGAGCAGGGTCTCCTGCAAAAACAGGTCGCCGCAAGTATAGCCGGTCAGGCACAGCTCAGGGAACGTGATGAGCTTCGCGCCTTTGGCAGCGGCCTCCTTCGCCAGCTTTACGATCTCAGAGGTATTATATGCGCAGTCCGCAGCGTGCAGATCAGGCGTTGCCGCGGCAATTTTGATAAATCCATCTCGCATCGGTGATGCTCCTTCCAGTGGGATAGTCCAGATAGAGTTAGTATACCTCTTTTTGCGCGTTTACGCAAGGGAAATGCCCTCAGAAGAAAACTTGTGCACCCACAAGACTGGGTACGCGAAGCGCGCAAGCGGTATGTTGTTGCCGATCGAAGAGTTACCGCCTGCGGGCGGCGGGAGTTCGCCGTACCCACGGCGTGGGGGCAAAAGGGTAGACACCTACGGTTTCTACCCTCTTGACTCCCGTTTCCTTTTATTTCTTAATCTGACGCAGACCAGAGACCGGCGACCGCTTCGAAACGGGGAACGGCAGAGGAGCTTTTCTACCGTAGGGGCGCACAGTGTGCGCCCATTTCTCTACCTATACGCAGTGTCAGATACCATTCTGCTACACATATCGGCTACTCCACGCAGGCGCGACATACCCGTGTCGCGCAACTCGTTTATCTGGATATTACGGACGGCACCTGCGAATTGCATTTGTCCATGTTATTCATTCGTACATATGGTGGGCGAAAACGAATCGCAAAACGAAAAAATGGAGAATGAAATGATTTCATTCTCCATTTTCCATTACTTACCGATCCACAACCGGAATCTCAGACTCATCCTTTTCATCCAGATGCTTCAGATAATGCTTTGTCTCTGCCGCGATCACGCCGGAGAGCAGCAGCACAGCGATCAGGTTCGGGATGGCCATGAAGGCATTGAGCACGTCCGCAATGGTCCACACAAGGTCGAGCGCAAGCACGGGTGCGCACACAACGACCGCGATAAACAACACCTTATACGGCAGAATTGCCTTTTTGCCGAGCAGATACTCAGCGGCACGCTCGCCGTAGTACGACCATCCGAGGATGGTGGAGTACGCGAACGTAATGATGCTGATCATCAAAATCAGCGGACCGATATACGGAATCTGTGCGAATGCCGCCGTGGTCATCTGACCGCCGTTTGCCATGTTTTCCACGCTGACCGCCGGATTTTTCATCATCGAGGAGACAAGCACCAGACCGGTCATCAGGCACACGACAACCGTCGTCCAGAAGGTGCCGGTCGCAGAAACGAGCGCCTGCCGCACCGGATTGCGCGTCTGTGCCGCGCTGGCAACCAGCGGCGCCGAACCCATGCCGGACTCATTCGAGAACAGGCCACGTGCCACGCCATACTGCAGCGCCAGACGGATGCCGCCGCCGACCAGTCCGCCGGTCACAGCGCCCGGCTTGAACGCCAGCACGAAAATAGCCTTGAGAGCCGGCAGCAGAAAATCGTAATTGGTGCACAGAATAACAATGCAGCCGACCACATAGAACAGCGCCATCAGCGGCACCAGCTTTTCGCACACAACTGCAATGGATTCAATGCCGCCAATAATGATAATCGCGGTGATAATGCCGAAAACAATGCCGATTGCGATACGCGGCAGGCTGATGGGAAGGTTGGTCTCCAGTACCTCGGCAATCGCGTTGATCTGCGTGCCGCAGCCGATGCCGAACGAGGCGAGCATAGCGAACAGCGCAAACAGCACCGCCATCACCTTGCCGAACTTCTTCCACCCGAGGCCGCGCTCAAGCGCGTACATCGCACCGCCCATCATGCGGCCGTCCGCGGTCTGCACGCGGTACTTGACCGCGGTCAGGCTCTCCGCGTACTTGGTGGCAATGCCGAACACGCCGGTCAGCCAGCACCACAGCACAGCACCCGGTCCGCCGAGATAGATGGCCGTGCCGACACCGATGATGTTGCCCGTGCCGATGGTCGATGCGAGTGCAGTCGTCAGTGCCTGAAACTGACTGACGTCACCCGGTGAATCCGGGTCCTTTGTCACCGACAAGCGAATGCCGGTGAAGGTCTTGCGCTGGATGAAGCCCGTGCGGAACGTCATAAAAATATGCGTACCGCACAGCAGCACCAGCATGGGCAGACCCCAGATCCAGCTGTCGATTTTGTTCATTAATGCAACAAATACTTCCATGTATCCGATTCCTTCCTCACTTTTCTTCTCTTTCGGACAAGAGAAGGCGCTTACCCCCATTCTGTTCGGATAAGCGTCGCAGGCTTATATTATATCGAATTTTCCGAAAATATGCAAGCATATTCGAGCGTATTCGACACTTTTCCGGCATTTGACGGGATATTGCGCGTTCTCTTATCGTATGCTATAATCGTATAGAATCAAAAACTATCGAGGTGTTCTCTATGAACTCTGTGAATTATAAACGACTGGAAAAGAGCCTGACCGATGTCATTCAGGAAGCACAGCTCAAGATTGGCTACGACCACCACCCGATCACGCTGTATTATCCCACGGAATCCGTGGCACGTCTGCTCGGCACACCGGAGGAGGACGCGGATAGCACCGAGCGTGCGCTCGCTTCCCTTTCCGCGCACACCGCCGACACGCTCGGCGCAATCGAAGTCACCCGCGATGCCAAGCGTTTCTGCTTCCACATTTCCGCAGAAGGCACACAGTATGTGCATGAACAGCTGCCGGAACCCGCGTTTCTGCGTGCATTTCTGCAGGTAATGCGCGGTCTGACGGTCAGCTTTGACGATATTCTTGCGGTGTTCCATCAGTTTTCCGACAAGGTACACTGTGAGAAGCTCGAGGGCAACGAGGAGTTTGACTACCTCGTGTACTTCGAGGACGGCACACCGGACAGCTACCGCTACTGCATCAAGCTGGATGATGACGGTGATGCCGTCTATCATCGCTTTACGCCGGAGGATTATGCGGCGTTTGGGTTCTAAATCCCCATATAAGCATGAAAAAAGGACGCTCAAGGAGCGTCCTTTCTGTTTTGCGGTTTTACTGAGCGGACTCGGTAGTAGCCGTCTGCGCATCGTCAGTCGCGGTCTGGCTGTCGGTCGAGGTCTGGTCTTCGCTCTGCGCGTCCTCAGTCTGCGCATTGCCGTCATCATCAGATACATTGCTGTTCAGAACAGCCTGCACGTCAGCCGGCAGATAGTCCTTGGTGTTATTGTAGGTGATCTCGTCGTAAGCATCGGTGGTCTGGATGTCAGCCTCGTCGATCCACTGCTGCATCATCTCGTCGATCGAGCCGGCAGTTCCCTTTTCGGAAGCAACCGCTGCGATGATCGCGTCGCGCATGTTCTCGAACTCATCCTGATTCAGCTCGCAGCGCTTGATGATGTGGTAGCCGTACTTGCTCTTAACCAGGCCGGAAACTTCGCCTTCCTGCAGAGCCTTGGCAGCGTTGTAGAACTCGTCTACCATCTGACCCTCGGTGAAGGTATAGCCCTTGGCATACTGTGCTTCGCCTGCATCCTCGTTCTTCTCGGTCAGCAGCGCGTCAAAGTCCTCGCCGTTGTTCAGGCGATCCAGAACAGCCTGTGCTTCCTTCTTTGCTTCCTCATCGGTGCGGGTGGTCTCGCCGGTGGACGGATTCTTAGTCAAAATGAGGATGTGCTTTGCAGTGATGTAGTTGTCATCAAAATACTTCTGCAGCTCGTCATCACTCGGAACATTTACGCCGTTCTCACCGAAGTAGTAATCCTTCAGCACCTGTGCGCATGCGCTGACATACTGGTAGTTATTGTAGTTATCCATGTCAAAGCCGATCGAAGCCAGACGCTGCAGATAAGCGTCCTCGCCGCCGAGCTGCTCCGCATTCTGCTTGTTTGCCGTAACAATGTTCTTCTTCTGGCTGTACGACAGGGACAGACCCAGCTCATCCATCTTCTGCTTAACGATATGGATCAGAGCGACCTGCTGCTTTGCGGACTCCTTTGCGGCATCGCCGAATGTAGATGCCATATTCTTCTCAGAGAGACCGTACATAGCGTACATCTGCTGATAATTGATGATCTGGCTCATCATATAGCTTGCATACTCATCTGCGTGGATTTCCTCACCGTTGACCGTCATAACGACCGGTGCATCGCTTTTCAGCTCCTGATAATCCACCACAAAGGTGGATGCGCCGTATGCAGTTGCGCTCATAACGACAGCCAGCATAACGACCAGCGCAACGATGCGCTGCACTAACTTGCTCATATTACTATGCTCCCTTTTCTGTATTTTACGAACGCTATCAGTATAACACTATTTCGGAACAGGCACAAGCGAAAACACAGAAACATCACAATTTTCGCTGCCCGCTGGGGACGGCGTACCCACGCCGCAGGGGCAAAAGGGTAGACACCTGCGGTTTCTACCCTCTTGACTCCCGTTTTCCTTTGTTTCTTAGCCCGGCGCAGACCGGAGACCGGCGACCGCTTCGAGAAGGAGAACGGCAGTCGGGTTACTCTTGCGTATCTTTCGTGAAATATTCGCGGTTCACAGATAGCTTACTGCTACACAGGCGGTTTACTCTCCGCAGGCGCGACACGAGGTGAATTGCCCGAAAGGCAAGAGAAGGTCCCCTGGGGGATACCCGTGTCGCGCAACTCATTGGCCTGGCAGCTACAGACAGCACCTGCGAATTTCATCTGATGATAAATGTTATACCGTAGGGTGCGCCGACTCGGCGCACCTTTTCTAACGAAAAAACACCCGTAAAATGCAAAAATGGAGAATGAAAACCATCTGGTCAATTCTCCATTCTTCATTTTCCATTCTCAATTACTGCAAACAAAAAGAGAACCGCTTCCGCGGTTCTCTTTGTTCATTTCGCGTCAAACCCTTGACAGATAACCTCAAACAGCTCATTGATACGCTCATAGCGTCCCTTGAGGTACAGCCAGCCGAACAGCGCCTCGAGTGCGGTCGCGTAGGCATACTCTGCCACGGAGGCCGACTTCGGCACGGATTTTGGCTTTGCGTTGCGTCCGTGACGCAGAACGGTCTGCTCGTCTTCATCGAGCATAGGCTGAATGCGCTTTACCGCTTCCGCCTGCGCGGACGCACGAACGAGCTGGATCGTACGGCTGTGCAGGTTTTTCGCGGTCTGAGTGCCGCCGCACGCCAGATGCGTGCGCACGAGTATCTCATAAACAGCGTCGCCCACATGGGCGAGTGCAAGACTCGTCATGCGGGCGATCGCAGCGTCATCCAGCACAGGGTGCAGATGATCGGTCATTACTTGTCCTCAGCAGCCTTTGCTTCAGCGGCCTGCTTTGCAGCCTCAGCCTTAGCCTTGGCAGCAGCAGCCTGCTTAGCCTGCATTTCCTTGAACTTGGCCTTCTCTTCCTCGGTCGGAACCGGCTCGATGCAGCCCTTCGGGCAAACCTTGGTGCACATCTTGCAGTTCTTGCACTTGTCGTAGTCGATCTTGGCAACGCCGTCTACTACGTGAATTGCATCGAACTTACAGGTCTTCTCGCACATCTTACAGCCGATACAGCCGTTGGAGCAAACCTTCATTACTTCCGGACCCTTGTCCTTGTTCACGCAGTTAACGTGAACCTTCTTGACCTCGGATACCAGGTTGATGATCTTCTTCGGGCAGGTGGAAACACACTTGCCGCAGGCAACACACTTGTCGGTGTCAACCTTTGCAACGCCGTCCACAATGTGGATTGCGTCGAATGCGCAGGCCTTTACACAGGAGCCGAGACCCATGCAGCCAAAGGAGCATGCCTTCGGGCCGCTTGCTACACGCATTGCAGCGTTGCAGTCCTGCAGACCCTCGTAGTTTGCCTTGTCCTTTGCGTTGCAGCCGCCGTTGCAGTAAACGTGTGCAACCTGACGGTCGCCGGCAGCAACCTCAACGCCGAGTACCTTTGCGACCTTCTCAGCCGCAGCAGCACCGCCGACCGGGCAGCCGTTTACCGGCGCACGGCCCTCTACGATTGCAGCAGCCAGACCGTCACAGCCTGGGAAGCCGCAGCCGCCGCAGTTAGCGCCCGGCAGGCACTCGCGTACCAGCGGGATGCGCTCGTCAACCTCTACGGCGAAAACCTTAGCGGCAACGCCGAGCAGGATTGCGAAAACGATACCCATGATGAACAGTACCGCTACCGCGTAAATAACATTTTGCATATCCATTTCTTGTGTCCTCCCTTACCAAATCGACAGGCCGGAGAAGCCCATGAAGGACATAGCCAGCAGCGCTGCTGCAACCAGCGAGATCGGGAAGCCTTCAAAGCACTTCGGGCACTTGGAAGTAGCGTCCAGACGCTCACGGATGGAAGCGAACAGCACGATTGCCAGCGTGTAGCCGACACCGGCTGCAACGCCGTATACCAGAGAGCCGATGAAAGAATAGCTGTTGGAAATGTTGGTCTTAGCAGCACCGAGCACCGCACAGTTGGTGGTGATCAGCGGCAGGAAGATACCGAGCGCAGAGTACAGCGACGGCATAGCCTTCTTCATGAACATCTCGACGAACTGAACCAGCGTTGCAATTACGAGAATGAACGCGATGGTCTGCATGTAGCCCAGACCCAGGGGTTCGAGAATGAAGTACTGTACAGCCCAGGATGCTGCGGAAGCAATCGCCATAACGAAGATAACCGCCATGCCCATGCCGAGCGCGGTGTCGGTCTTCTTGGATACGCCGAAGAACGAACAGCAGCCGAGGAACTGAACGAGAATGTAGTTGTTGACCAGGATTGCCGCGATTGCGAGCGACAGGATATCGGTCAAACCCATAGAGGCAGGTAAATTAAACACTTACTTGTCCTCCTTTCGAGCCATGATCTTCTGGATCGCAGCCAGGATGAAGCCCATCATGAGGAAGCCGCCGGCCGGCAGGATCATCATGACCATCGGGTTGGAGTGGAAGAACGGAACTGCGATGCCGTTTACGCCGTTAACGTAACCGGACAGGATGGTGCCTGCGCCGAGCAGCTCACGGAAGAAGCCCATGAGTACCAGAGCGAAGGTGAAGCCCAGACCCATTACAACACCGTCGAGTGCGGACGGCAGAACCTTGTTCTTAGAAGCATACGCCTCGGCACGGCCGAGGATGATGCAGTTTACTACGATCAGCGGCAGGAACAGACCAAGGGACGATGCCAGCGACGGCAGGAATGCCTGCATGGACAGGTCGATCATGGTTACGAAGGTTGCGATGATCGTGATGAATGCTGCGATACGGATCTTATCCGGGATAATTCTGCGCATCGCGGAAATAACGATATTGGAGCAGATGAGAACGACGGTAGCCGCCGCGCCCATGCCGATCGCATTCTGCAGAGAAGTGGTGGTTGCCAGCGTCGGGCAAAGACCGATCGTCTGCATGAAAACCGGGTTATCGAGGATAACGCCCGATTTCAGCTGTTCAGAAAATTTCATAGTGGCTTTTCCTCCTTAACCCAGAGTAGCGACATATGCTGCCGCAGTATTAACGCCGTCGGTTACAGCACGGGAGGTGATGGTAGCGCCGGTGATCGCATTGATCGTGCCGCCGTCCTTGGTCACCTTGAGCTGACCGTCAGCAGTCTGACCTGCAAACTGGGTGATCCAGTTCGGGTCTGCCTGGCTCTTCGCACCGAGGCCCGGGGTCTCAGCGTGAGAGGTTACCTTTGCGCCTGCAACGGTGCCGTCCGCGTTGATGCCGACGATCATCGTCAGGTTGCCGCCGAAGCCCTTCGGCTCTACCTGTACGCAGTAGCCGATCTCTTCGCCGTCCTTGGTTGCCTTGTAAACGCCGTCGATCTGAGCAGCGGTACGGCCTGCCGGCAGGGTTACGCCAGCGGCTGCAACGTCCTCAGCGGACAGTGCGGTGTCGAGATCCTCGAAATCAGCGTCCGGGATGATCTCTGCCATTGCTGCGTTTCGGGTTTCGATACCGTTCTGGGTGATCTTATCCGCGGTTACACCGTTGATAACGCCCAGCAGCAGTGCACAGATGAACGTGATGAGGCCCAGTACGACGACAAGCTGTACGATGCCGCCTTCCTTTTTGCTGTTATCCATGATTTACTGCGCCTCCTTCTTAGCCTTGTCAAGCTGATAGCCG
The DNA here is from genome assembly GCF_003474415.1 of Butyricicoccus sp. AM05-1. NCBI lineage: Bacteria > Bacillati > Bacillota > Clostridia > Eubacteriales > Butyricicoccaceae > Butyricicoccus > Butyricicoccus sp. AM05-1. Next base: position 357,561 of record NZ_QUDG01000002.1, read on the forward strand.
AACTTGCGCGGATGGGTCTTCTTGTCGATTGCCCAAACCAGCGTGTTCATGATCAGAATGGAGTAGGATACGCCCTCCGGCAGACCGCCGAAGTAGCGGATGAATACCGTCAGCAGACCGCAGCCAACGCCGAAGATGATCTGGCCCTTCGGGGTAACCGGGCTGGTAACGTAGTCGGTAGCCATGAAGATCGCGCCGAGCATCAGGCCGCCGGACAGTACCTGGCTGAGCATCCACTGTACGCGGGAAACATCGCCGGACAGCGGGAACAGGAAGGTGATGACAGCAACAGTAAGGATGTAAGCTGCCGGAATGTTGATGGTGATAACCTTGCGCCACAGCAGGTAAACGCCGCCTGCCAGCAGAGCCAGCGCGGAGGTCTCACCGATAACGCCGCCGGTCTGACCGAGCAGCATCTCCAGCAGGCCGGTGTCAGCCGGTACAGCACCGGTCTTGAGGGTAGCCAGCGGAGTTGCGGTGGAAATCGCGTCGGTAACGGTTACGTTGCCGAACAGCGGCAGGTTTGCATGCGGAGCAGTCCAGGTGGTCATGAAACCGGCCCAGGATGCCATCATGAACGCACGGGCACCGAGTGCCGGGTTCATAAAGTTCTTGCCGATGCCGCCGAACAGCATCTTAACAACGATGATGCCGAACAGAGCACCGAAAGCGCTCAGCCACAGCGGAGCTGCAACCGGAATGTTGAATGCGATAAGTACGCCCGTAACCAGGCAGGACAGGTCGCCTACGGTGTTCGGGTGATGAACGATTTTGTTGTAAATGGTCTCAAACACAAGGCTTGCCACCATTGCGATAACAACATGGATCAGCGCACGAGCGCCGAAGGTGTAAACTGCAACCGCCAGTGCCGGAACAAGTGCGATGAGCACATCGAGCATAAGGCTCCGGGTGTCATCATCCGCCTTGATATGCGGCGAGGAGGTTACGACTACTTTGCTAAGATCATAAGCCATTTTCGTTTTCCTCCTTACTTGTTCTCTGCGGGCTTTTCAGCCTCTGCCTTTGCAGCAGCCTCCGCCTCGGCCTTTTTCTTCTCAGCCTCAGCCTTGGCGCGCTCTGCAGCACGCTTTGCCTGGATCTTGCCCTTGGTCAGACGGAACTGTGCAACCAGCGGGATACGAGCCGGGCAGACGTAAGCGCAGGAGCCGCACTCGATGCAGTCCATCATGCCGCAGTCAACGGCGTTGTCCAGATCCTCCTGCTTGCCGTATACATTCATGTAGATCGGCAGGAGGTGCATCGGGCAGGCGTTGATGCACTTGCCGCAGCGGATACACTGGGGATCCTTAACGCGCTTATCCTCATTGCCTGCAAAGGCGAGGAATGCGTTGGTGCCCTTGACAACCGGGGCATCCAGAGAGAACTGGGCGTTGCCCATCATCGGGCCGCCGGCAAGGAGCTTGTTCGGAGCTTCCTTGAAGCCGCCGCAGGCATCGATCAGCTTTTCGATCGGGGTGCCGATGCGTGCTTCGAGGTTCTTCGGCTCAGCAACAGCGGAACCGGAGATGGTAACGATACGGCGGATGACCGGCATACCGGTGGTGAAGCGGCGGTAAACCGCACCTGCGGTATCTACGTTGAATACCGCGCAGCCGGCGTCTGCCGGCAGCTTGCCGGACGGAACTTCACGGCCGGTGCAGGCATTGATCAGCTGCTTCTCAGCGCCCTGCGGGTACTTGCAGGTCAGCGGATACAGCTTGAGGCGGGAATCGTCCGCGATCAGCTCCTCGATCTTGGCGAAGGTATCCTTCTTGTTTTCCTCGATTGCAATGATCGCGGTCTGTACGCCCATGATGTCGGCCAGCATCTTCAGGCCGCCGATGGTCTCTTCCGGACGCTCGAGCAGCAGGCGATGGTCGGACGTGATGTACGGCTCACACTCTGCAGCGTTGATGATGACCGTGTCGCACTTGCCGATACCGGACTGGATCTTGACATGGGTCGGGAAGGTTGCACCGCCATGACCGACAATACCGGCAGAACGGATGCACTCGATACGCTCCTCATTGCTCATGGAAGCGAAGTCGTAGGGATGCACGGACTCGTGCTTGCGGTCCTCGCCATCATTTTCAATTACGATGGACAGAACCTTGCTGCCGTTCGGATGCAGGCGAGGCTCGATTGCCTTTACCTTACCGGAAACGGTAGCATGGACAGGAGCGCTGACAAAGCCGCCGGCTTCCGCGATAGGCTGTCCCAGGTCCACGGTGTCGCCAACCGAAACGATCGGCTTTGCCGGTGCGCCGATGTGCATGGAAACCGGCAGGATTACCTCATCGGGCAATGCCAGCTTCTCGATCGGCTTGGTGTTTGTCGCGGATTTATAGCCCGGGTCTGCGTGAGTACCCGGGTGTATGCCGCCACGGAACGAATACGCCATTTCTTTCACCTCTCTAATATTTTGCGCAAGAAGAACCGGACGCACGCCCGGCTTCCTCTTCTTCAGAAATTGGCTGGCTACGCATGAAGCATAGCCTTACAGTATAGATTATACTGGTTTTTGTACAGTATTGGCAAGACCAAAAGCAAAAAAAAATCGAATAAAATACAGGGAAACTTTGTACATCTTGTTAAGTCTATCATTTTTATCCGCTTTTTCTTTGTGAATAACGCTCGGGTTCGGTCAGTTTAGACGGATGCAGGTATTCCCTTTCCGGCTTGCATTTTTCGCAAAACCGGCTGAAATGCGCGCAAAATGCGAAGTTTTGCCCTCTGCCTTTTGTGCACATTTTTCGTATACCGCTATTGACTTTCCCTTTCTTCGGTTATAATATGAATACATGAACATATGAGCAATCGTTCATATGTTATTGACTATCACCGACAGGAGGCGATCCGAAATGGCAGACGAACACAAGCATGAGGATACCTTATTAAATGAAGAAGTGCATGAGCACGAACATCATCATCACGAACACGATGATGACTGCGGCTGCGGCTGCGGGCATCATCATCACCACGATGAGGATGAGGAGCACGAGCATCACCATCATCATGACGATGACTGCGGCTGCGGCTGCGGCCATCATCACCACCACGACGAGGATGAGGAGCACGAGCACCACCATCACCACGATGACGATGACTGCGACTGCGGCTGTGGCCATCATCATCATCACGACGAGGATGAGGAGCACGAGCATCACCATCATCACCACGATGACGATGACTGCGATTGCGGCTGCGGTCACCATCACCACCACGACGAGGATAAGGAGCACGAGTACCACCACCATCATCATGACGATGACTGCGACTGCGGCTGCGGCCATCATCACCACGACGAGGATGAGGAGCACGAGCATCACCATCATCATGGCGATGACTGCGACTGCGGCTGCGGCCATCATCACCACGACGAGGATGAGGAGCACGAGCATCACCATCATCATGGCGATGACTGCGACTGCGGCTGCGGCCATCATCACCACGACGAGGATGAGGAGCACGAGCATCACCATCATCATGACGATGACTGCGACTGCGGCTGCGGCCACCATCACCACCATGATGAGGACGAGGAGCACGAGCACCACCACCACGACGATGACTGCGACTGCGGCTGCGGACACCATCACCACCATGATGAGGACGAGGAGCACGAGCACCACCACCATCATGACGACGACGATGACTGCGACTGCGGCTGCGGACACCATCACCACCACGATGAGGATGAACACGAGCACCACCATCACCACGAACATTCTGCAGGCGCGCACAGCGTCAAGCGCGTTTACACGCTGCAGAATGTCGGCTGTGCACACTGCGCGGCAAAAATGGAGCAGCGCATCAGCGAACTCGAGGGCGTGGAGGACTGCGTTCTCGTATTTGAGACCAAGCAGCTGCGCGTAACCGGCGAAAATCCGGATGCACTCCTGCCTGAAATCCGCAAAATCTGCTCCGACATTGAGAGTGAAGCCAAGGTCATTGCACCCAAGTCCAAGCACTACGGCAAGGACGGTCAGCGCGTTTACACGCTCGAAAACCTCGGCTGCGCACACTGCGCTGCGAAAATGCAGCACCAGATCAGCCAGCTGGACGGCATCGACGATTGCGTGCTGGTCTACGAGACCAAGCAGCTGCGCGTCAAGGGCGACAATCCTGATGCACTGCTTCCCGAAATCCGTAAAATCTGCTCAAATATCGAGAGCGAAGTCAAGGTAATCGCTCCCGAGGAGGAAAAGGAAGAAAGCAGCAGCCATCCGCTTGCCGAAATGCTCATCGGTGCAGCGCTGTTCGTTGCCGGTCTGCTCATTCCGGCCATGGCTGTCAAGCTGGTGCTGCTCATCGCGGCTTACCTGCTGCTCGGCCGCCATGTCCTGCTGACGGCTGTCAAGAACATCGGCCGCGGTCAGATATTTGACGAAAACTTCCTGATGGCTGTTGCAACCATCGGCGCATGGGCGGTCGGCTCGTTCGACGAGGCCGTCGGCGTTATGCTGTTCTACCGTGTCGGCGAATACTTTGAGGATCGTGCGGTTGACCGTTCGCGCAAGCAGATCATGGACGCGATCGACCTGCGTCCCGAGACGGTAAATCTGGTCAAGGACAACGGCAAAATCGAGGTTATTCCCGCTGAGGACGCACAGGAGGGCGACATTGTTCTGGTGCGCCCGGGCGACCGCGTTCCGCTGGACGGCGAGGTTGTCGAAGGCGAAAGCCGTCTGGATACCTCGGCTGTTACCGGTGAGCCGGTTCCGGTTCGTGTCGCTGCCGGCGACAAGGCAACCTCCGGCTGTGTCAACACCGACGGCGCGATCAAGCTGCGTGTCACCCACATTCTCGCTGAGAGCATGGTACAGCGCATTCTCGACAGCGTGGAGAATGCAGCGGCCCGCAAGCCGAAGATTGACCGCTTTATCACCCGTTTCTCCCGCGTTTACACCCCGGCTGTTGTTGCGATTGCCCTGCTGACCGCCATTATCCCGAGCCTTGTTACCGGCGAGTGGCACAAGTGGGTCTACACCGCGATGACCTTTCTTGTAATCTCCTGCCCGTGCGCACTGGTACTCAGCGTACCGCTGACCTACTTCTCCGGCATCGGCGCAGGCTCCAGACGCGGTATCCTGTTCAAGGGCGGCGCTTCTCTGGAAGCACTGAATAACGTTAAGACCATTGTTATGGATAAGACCGGCACCATCACCAAGGGCAACTTTGTGGTACAGAAGGTCGTTCCGGCGCAGGGCGTTCCGCTCGATGAGAATGAGCTTCTGTGGCTGGCTGCCGCCTGCGAGGGCGCTTCCACCCACCCGATCGCCAAGTCCATCATCAACTCCTACGAGGAGCGCAAAACGTCCGCGGCAAAGGCCGGCGACTTTTCTCTTGTTGCCGTTGGTGCAACGGTTGAGAACATCCGCGAGCAGGCCGGCGAAGGCATTTCCGCCGAGCTGGAAGGCAAAACTATACTCTGCGGCAACGTAAAACTGATGGAACGCAATAATATCGACCTTTCCGGCTACCACGGCACCCCGGGCAGCACGGAAGTGCTGCTGGCGATGGACGGTCACTTCCTCGGTCATGTTGACATTGCCGATACCATTAAGGCAGATGCCAAATCCGCAATCAGCCGCATGAAGGCTCAGGGACTCACCACCGCCATGCTGACCGGTGACGGTCAGGCCAGCGCGGATGCAGTCGCACAGGAAGTCGGTATCGACGAAGTGCGTGCCCGCCTACTCCCGCAGGATAAGCTGTCGGCGCTGACCGATATCCGCGAGAAGCGCGGTGCGGTTATGTTCGTCGGTGACGGCATCAACGATGCTCCCGTACTCGCCGGTGCAGATGTCGGCGCGGCAATGGGCAGCGGCGCAGACGCGGCAATCGAGGCTGCAGACGTGGTGTTCATGAACGCCGACCTGGCCTCCATCCCGATCTCGATCAAGATCGCCCGCAAGGCGAATATCGTCTCCAAGGAGAACATCGCGTTTGCACTCGCGATCAAGATTCTTGTTATGCTCCTCGGCCTGTTCGGCATCGCATCCATGTGGCTGGCCGTATTCGCTGATACCGGCGTGGCTATGCTGTGCGTGCTCAATTCGATCCGCATGCTGTATATGAAGACCGAATAATGCATACTCTTTGCACATTTTATATAGAAAGACTCCCGTCCGATTGGAACGGGAGTCTTTTGTATACCATATCGTCTGTGCTGATACGCAGGGTTTTCGCCTGAGAGGCGAACGGCAAACCACCGTTTACACCCGGCAAACAAACTCATTTGTGGAAAACATACTCTTTTCTGAAAGTCCTCGGCGCCATACCCACCGCCTTGGAAAACTGCGCATTGAAATGGCTCGGGTTGTCATACCCCACCTGCGATGCAATCCGTGTTACCGGCAAATCAGTTGTGATGAGCAGCGTCTGCGCTTCGCCAATCCTGCGGCGCAGAACATACTGCAGCGGCGAATATCCGGTCACTTCCTTGCAGATATGCGCCAGATAGTACGGACTGACGTGCAGCGCATCCGCCATCTGCTGCAAAGAAAATTCGTCCGCAAAATGCTTGTCAATGTAGTCCTTGATGCGCTGTGCAAAGGCGTTGCCGCTGTGCGTACTGCCCTCGGCTGCGGTTGCGCGGAACTGCTGCACGAGCGTCAGGATCGCAAGCAGAAGATGATGCGCACCGTCGTCGTTGCCCTCGGTCAGCTCATCGTAAAGCACGTCGTACAGATGCTCCAGCCGCACGGTCTGCGGCTCGGTCAGGCGGCACACCGGACACGAATCCTCCGCGATCAGCGTATTTTCGCGCAGTCCGGGCACAGCCAGTCCGCCAAGCGCCAGACTCGAGGTTGCCACCGGACGATCCGGTCCGGACGGCTCATCGTGCACGACGCGGCTGTTGAAGATGAACAGATCGCCGCGGCGTGCCTCATACGGCGTGCCGCCGACAAAATAGCGGCTCTCGCCGCCTCTCACGAGCACGATTTCCACTAAATCGTCATGCGCGTGCATAACGCGCGGATGCGCCGATGCCTTTTCGTCCGTGCGGCTGACCGAAAACAGACGCGGCATCTGCGTCAGGCCGAATGGCGCTTCATATTCCTTTTTCACAAAGCATTGAATCATAAAAACGCTCCTTTTTCCTCAATTCTGCGGCAAAATCGCCTTTCTGCGGCGGAGATAGTATCCGCGAAAAACCAGCCGGTCGGGATAGCAATCCGGATACCGATCTCACCGACCGGCCCTGTCAGCGCAAACCAGAGCAAACCTTTGGCGATACTGCCTTTTGTCAGATCGCGGTACATAGAATCACCTGCATACTAAGATAAATTTATTATAGCGCTCCTGTGATGAAAACTCAATGCAGCGCTTCGCCCACTGCAGCCCGGCAGGGCTGCGGATAAAAGAAAGCCTGCCACTACGGTGACAGGCTTTCTCTATGCTGATTTTATCGAATCGGCAGCATCTTGCCGGTCTCGAAGGACTCCTTGCAGCGGTAAGCAGCCTCGGAAACGGCGGTGCCGTCATAAACGGTGAGGTCCGCCGGCTTGGTGTTGTCGCGGACATGGCCGGTGAAGGCAACCATCTCGGCTACGAAAGCCTCGTGCCAGCGGCTCATGAAGTCCGGATAATACTCCTCACGGGAGCCGTGCTCATCCACGATATTCAGCAGGTTCTTTGCGCCGACGTTTGCAATGCGCAGCGTGCCGTGGGTGCCGATGATCTCGGTCTCAACGTTGGAGCCTGCGGCATGGGTGCGGTTGGTGAACATGAAGCCCATTGCGCCGTTCTCCATCTGGATGGTAGCAGCTGCGTTGTCCGCATCGTTCAGCTCCTTGTACAGGTCGAACTCGAATACGCCGCCGATTGCCCATACATTCTTGACATCCGAGCCGGTGAACCAGCGGATGAGGTCGATATCATGTACGCACATATCGAGGTATTGACCGCCGGAGTGCGGTGCAAACTTGAGGGTAGACTCGATGGTGGAACGCGGGTCCTGCGTGTAGGAGCGAACCAGAACAACCTTGCCGATATCGCCGTTGTCAATCTTGCGCTTTGCCTCGGCGTAGGACTTGTCAAAGCGGCGCATGAAGCCAAGCTGGAAAATCAGGTCAGGATGTGCCTCGATGACCTTCTCGGCAGCCTTGCACTGTGCAACATCCGTGCCGAGCGGCTTCTCGCAGAAAACGTGCTTACCGTGGTTCATGGCAATTTCAATCTGCTGGCAGTGCAGGAAGGACGGGGAAACGATAACGATCGCGTCCAGCTCTGGATTCTTGCACATTTCCTCAAAATCGGTGTAAGTATTCGGCACGCCGAGCTCTGCCGCAACTTCCTCTACGCGGTTCGCATCTACGTCGCAGATGGCTGCCAGCTCACAGCCCGGAACCTGCGTTGCAAGGTTCTTTGCGTGCTCATAACCCAGACGACCCAGACCTACCGAACCAACCTTAACAGTTTTCATGGTATATTCTCTCCTTTTATATGTAACTCTCACTCTTACGCGGCGGTTTTGCCGCTCTCCATTTGATGATTTTATTGTAGCGTTTCGGGGGCTGAAAAAACAGAGCATTCTTGCGAAAAGAACGCCCCTATTTGCGGGATATGAGCGGGACTCCCGGGCAAACTTTCAAATTCTTGCGGTCGATGCAAAAAGGCAGACCCGACGGTCTGCCTTTACGCTTACGTTGTTCAGCTGACATGAATGACGGCCACCGGACAGCCGCCTGCAGCCTCCTGCGCGCCCGCCTGCTCCTCTGCGGTTTCCGGCTGATGATGGACTTCGGCAAGGCCATCCTCCGCCATGCGGAACACGGAAGGACAGGTTCCTTCACACAGGCCGCAGGAAATACAGCCGCCTCGTTCGATTGTAATGTGCATACCGATACACTCCTTTCGGAGATTCAGTTTGCCCCGTTTCCGATGATTTATGCGTTCCTGCGCGCGAGACAGCGATGGCGGATACCGCCGAAGCCTCCCGCAGCTACGGCGCAGTCCTTCACGGTGATGGTCTGTCCCGGCCGGACAAACTGCTCCACCCGATATACCTTATCTATATTCAGCGAACCGAAATTGATGATGCGCACAGCTTCGCTCTCCTTCTCTTTTCTGGCAGTATAGCATATCCGTCCTCCAGCTGCCACTGCAAGCAGCTTTTTATTGGTATTTTCTCCAAAATCACTGAGTTGCAATTGACTTACCCGCCCAAAAGTTCTATTATTTTTTATATGTTTTTACAAGAAAGGGAGGGGACTTTTTTGAGTCGTTTATCCATTGAAACGCCGGGCAAGGCTGAGACCGTCATTGCCGGCTTGTACCGCGATATCGAGCGGCGCATCAGCGCCAGTCCTCCGGGCCTGTGTCCGGTGGATATGTCGCTGTCGTTCCTGCGTCTGTGCCATGCACAGACCTGCGGCAAATGTGTTCCGTGCCGCATCGGTCTGGGGCAGCTGACCACTCTGCTCGAGCAGGTGCTGGACTCCACCGCAACACCGGAGACCATTGACCTGATCGAGAAAACCGCCCGTGTCATTCAGGATACGGCGGACTGCGCCATCGGCTATGAGGCTGCCCGCATGGTTCTGCAGGGCGTGCAGGGCTTCCGCGATGACTACCTCTCCCATGTGGAAAGCGGCCGCTGTCTGTTCGGCTGGGATCATCCGGTACCGTGTGTAGCACTGTGCCCTGCCGGTGTGGATATTCCGGGTTATATTGCACTCGTGCGTGCCGGCCGCTACAACGACGCCGTGCGCCTGATCCGCAAGGACAACCCCTTCCCGACCGTATGCGGCTATGTCTGCGAGCACCCGTGCGAGGCACACTGCCGCCGCAGTATGGTGGACGATGCGGTCAACATCTGCGGCATCAAGCGCTTCGCGTGCGACCACGCGGACAACACCACGCCGCCGGATTCCGCACCTTCGACCGGCAAGCGCATCGGCATCATCGGCGGCGGACCGGGCGGTCTGTCGGCGGCGTATTTCCTGTCGCTGATGGGTCACCAGGTCGTAGTCTATGACCAGCGTCCCAAGCTCGGCGGCATGCTGCGCTACGGCATTCCGGATTATCGTCTGCCGCAGGACAAGCTGGATGCGGATATCGACTTCATCCTGTCCACCGGCATTGAGGTGCATACCGACGTTTCCATCGGCCGCGATATTTCGTTCGCTGAGATTGAGAACCAGTACGACGCGGTTTACATCTCCATCGGTGCGCATAACGACAAGAAGATCGGCATTCCCGGCGAGGACGCAGTCGGCGTACACTCCGCGGTGCAGCTGCTCCGCGACATCGGCGAGGGCCGCGTGCCGGACTTCAAGGGCAAGCGCGTCTGCGTCATCGGCGGCGGCAACGTGTCGATGGATGCAACCCGAACCGCAATCCGTCTCGGTGCCTCCGCAGTAACGTGCGTCTACCGCCGGCGCGTGACCGATATGACCGCACTCGCAGAGGAGATCGAGGAAGCACAGAGCGAAGGCTGCCAGATTCTCTCGCTGCAGGCACCCGATCACATTGAGACCGATGAAACGGGCCGCGTTACCGCTCTGTGGACGCGTCCGCAGGTCATCGGTGCCTACGGCAAGGACGGTCGTCCGCGTCCCTACGATGCCGATCAGCCGCTGCTCCGCACACCGTGCGATGTCGTTATCGTAGCCATCGGCCAGTCCATCGACGCAAAGCCGTTCGAGCAGATCGCTCCGGTCGTGCGCGGCAAGATTCAGGCCGAATCCGACGCATTTGTGCCGAACACCCCGCATGTATTCGCGGGCGGCGATGCCGTTACCGGTCCGGCGACCGTTATCCGCGCGGTAGCCGCCGGCAAGGTGGCTGCGGCCAACATTGACGCACACCTCGGCTTCCGTCACGTTATCAAGAGCGATGTTGAGATTCCGGCACCGCATCTGACCAATATGCCGGCCTGCGGCCGCATCGAGCTGCGCAGCAGACCCGCCGAGGAGTGCGTCGGCAACTTTGATCTGGTAAAGTGCGGCATGACCGAGCAGGAGGTTCATCAGGAGACCTCCCGCTGTCTGCGCTGCGACCACTTCGGCTACGGTATTTTCAAGGGAGGGCGTTCTTCTAAATGGTAAATCTGACGATCAATTCTATCCCGGTGACTGTACCGGAAGGCACCACCATTCTGGATGCCGCCGCCTCTGTCGATATCGAAATTCCCAGCCTGTGCTACCTAAAAGAGCTGAACGAAATCTCCGCCTGCCGCGTCTGCTGTGTCGAGGTAGAGGGCGAAGGCAAGCTGGTTCCCTCGTGCAACAACGTTGTGCGTGAAGGCATGGTCATCCGCACCAATTCTCCGCGTGCACTCGAGGCGCGCCGTGTCAATATGGAGCTTATCCTCTCGCAGCACGACAACAAGTGCGCGACCTGTATCCGCTCGGGCACCTGCCAGCTGCAGAAGATTGCAAACGATATGGGCATTCTGGGTGTTTCCTACCCCACCGACCTTGCACGCGGCAAAAAGGCCGACTGGACGACCACGTTCCCGCTCTACCGCGATGTAAACAAGTGCATCAAGTGCATGCGCTGCATTCAGGTATGCGACAAGGTGCAGTCGCTGTCCGTCTGGGATATCAGCGGCTCGGGTGCGCGCACCACCATTGATGTTTCGGAAAACCGCGTAATCAAGCAGGCGGACTGCTCGCTGTGCGGTCAGTGCATTACGCACTGCCCGACCGGCGCTCTGCGCGAGCGCGATGACACGCAGAAGGCGTATGCTGCGCTCGGTGATCCGGACCGCGTGACCATTGTGCAGATTGCTCCGGCCGTGCGCGCTGCATGGGGCGAAGCCTTCGGCATGCCGACCGGCAAGGCAACCGTCGGTCAGCTGGTGTCCGTTCTGCGCAAATTAGGCGCGGATTATGTGTTCGACACCACGTTTTCCGCCGATCTGACCATCATGGAGGAGGGCACCGAGCTGCTCCAGCGCCTGCAGGCAGGCGATCTGGACAACCAGCCGATGTTTACCTCGTGCTGCCCGGGCTGGGTGCGCTTTTTGAAGTCGCAGTTTCCGGAAATGACCGGCCGTCTGTCCACCGCTAAGTCGCCGCAGCAGATGTTCGGCGCGGTCGGCAAGACCTGGCTGGCACACAACCTCGGCGTGGATGCGGACAAAATTTACAGCATCTCCATCATGCCGTGCATCGCAAAAAAGGCCGAACGCGAGCTGCCGAGCATGGATTCGGCCGGTCACGGCAGCGATGTCGATCTGGTCATCACCACCCGAGAGCTGGCGCGCATGGCGCGTGCCGAGCACCTCGATGTGGAAAACATCGCGGAATCCGCGTTTGATTCTCCGTTGGGTGACGGCACCGGCGCAGGCGTTATTTTCGGCGCGACCGGCGGCGTTATGGAGGCTGCGCTGCGTTCGGCGTACTTCCTCACCACCGGCGAAAATCCGTCTCCGGATGCGTTCCGCGAGGTACGTGACGACGGCACGATCTCTCCGCTGCCGTGGCGCGAAGCGACGTTCGAGCTGGCAGGCCGGACTGTGCGCTGCGCGGTAGCGAGCGGACTGGGCAACGCGCGTCAGCTTCTGCGCTCGCTGCAGCGCCGTGAGGTACACTATGAGTTTGTGGAGATTATGGCCTGCCCGGGCGGCTGTGCAGGCGGCGGCGGTCAGCCGGTGGACGGCACCGACCGCGAAAAGGCCGCCGACCGCGGCAAGGTTCTGTTCCGACTCGATCAGAATGCACCGCTGCGTTTTTCGCATGAAAATCCGGCGGTTCAGGCACTGTACCGCGAGTATCTGGATGAGCCGTGCTCGCACAGAGCGGAGGAGCTGCTGCATTGCGACCATTTCGCCTGGCAGATGCCGCAGAATCCGCGATAAAAGCCGGTTCTGCAATCCCGTAGGGCGGGCTGCCCTCAGCCCGCCTCATTTGGCGGAGTTCTTATCGCATAACAGCAAAAACACCCCGAACAAGCAAAAAAGACGCTGTATCAGCTTGATACAGCGTCTTTTTTGCGTTATTCGATATTCTGTGCGCAGATAATGGAAATTTCCGACCCCTTATTACTGTTTTCCGGCTGAATATTCTTCTGCAGCAGATCTGCGAGCAGACGCAGCGGCTGGCTGCCCTGCCGGAACATATCCTGTGTGATGGTCAGATCAAGCGAGCCGTCAAGCAGCATTTGCTTGCGTCTCAGCGACATATCATGTGCGATCACACGCACCTGCTGATCCATGCCTGCAGCTTTGAGCGCGTCCACGCAGCCGGTAACGCTGCGGTTTGCCATATAGATGGCCGCCGGCGGATTGTCCGACTGCAGCGCCGCCGTGACGCGGTTATAGGTCAAACGGTAGTCGTTATAGGTCTCCTCAATCTCGATCTGCGAGGAAGAGAAGCCCTTTTTCTTAAGATGCTCGCAGAAGCCGTCTAAACGGGTTCGGTGGCCGTCGTACTCCAGATTCCCCGCCATCGCCAGCACACGCGCGTTTTTCGGCACGCACTTGCTGAGCAGCTCGGCGGCGATACGGCCGCTTTGTGCGTAATTTTGACCCACAAAGCACAAGCGGCGGCTGTTCGGCAGATCAGAGTTGAACGTGATGCACGGAATGCCCCGTTCGGCCAGTTCTCCGATGCGTGCTTCGATCGAAATATCATTTAATGCACACAGTGCGATGCCCTGCGCGCCCCAGTTTACCAGCTCGTCCAGCAGTTCGATGGTCTCGCGCGGAATATCTGTATCACAAGTGCACACACGCACCTCGACATCGCGCTTTTCCAGCTCAGAACGCGCAGCCTGAATGCCTCTCGGGACGTCCTCGTGGAACGGGCCGCTCCAGTTTGGCAAAAGCACACCCAAACGCACAGGTTTGAGCGGCAGCTTTGCCTCTGCGGCCTGCCGATGTGCCTCCTTCGGAGAAAGATAACCAGTCTCCTGAATGGCGTTCAGCACGCGCGCACGCACATCCGCGCGCACATACGAACGATTATTTAATACACGGTCTACCGTGCCGCGGGAGACGCCCGCAAGCTCGGCAACCGTTTGAATGGTTGGTCTTTTGTTCATAATCCTTCACCTTTTCGTAATTGCTCTTTATACTATCCTGCATCTCTCTGCAATGTTTCTTTTCTCTGTGCTTATTATACCATATTTCTGTGCTTTGTGAAGACGCAATCTGTGCCTTCCCTCTTTCCGTGCATTTGCACACATAGTTTTCGGTACGAATTTTCCGATATATTTTGTGTTTTATGCTCTATTTTCCATTTTTCCAAAACCATGTGCGATATTCTGTGTTTTTCACAGAATGTGTGCTTTGTGCGACATATACAATTGCACACACCAAACCTTGTGACCACCCTCGCTTTCCACATATTTGTTTTGTATTTCTCAGTTTATACGCATTTACACGCATTTTATCCATTTATTTTGACGTTATTTCCATTTTAACGATTTTCACACAGGCAAATTGCCTGTTGACATTCCCGTACCCGCTCGCTATAATAAGCACATAAACAGCACAGAGCACACAAACGCACAGTGCTGAAAGAGAGACACGAGAAGAAAAACGAGAAAAGAAAGGGAGACTCACTATGAAAAAGAGACTGTTAGCAGCCCTGCTCACCAGCGCCCTCGCACTCAGCCTGACCGCTTGCGGCGGCAGCACCGATTCTTCTGCAGCACCCGACGGCGGCGACACCGCCTCCACCCATGACGGCCCGTACAGGATCAGCATGGTGCTCAAGACCAACGCTGCCGAGTTCTGGAACATCGTTCAGGCAGGCGCAGAGGCTTATGAGGATGAGCATCCAGATCAGGTCAGCCTGGACATCAAGGGTCCTCCGGCTGAGACCTACTACGAGGAGCAGCTCAACACCATCCAGACCGACCTTGCGGTTGAGTCCTACGATGGCTACCTGATCGCTCCGCTGCAGTCCGAGGCTGTTGCAACCGCTATCGCAAACACCGACAAGCCGGTCGTAGCATACGATACCCGCATTGATTCCGACAAGTGCCTCGCATTCGTCGGCACCGGCAACAAGGAAGCAGCCAAGGAAGGCGGCAAGGCCGCTGTTGAAGCTGCAAAGGCAGCCGGCTGGACCGATATCAAGTGCATCGAGATTGCAGGCGTTCAGGGTGACGCAACCAACACCGCCCGCATGGAAGGCTACCGCGAAGGCGTAAACGAAGCCGGCGGCGAGTTCCTTGATAACGAAACCCAGTACGCTAACGCAACCGCTGACCTCGCTGTAACCGCGATGGAAGGCATCATGAGCAAGTATCCGGAAGGCGTTGCCATCATCTGCTCCAACAACGACGATATGGCGCTGGCAGCTGCCCGTACCGCAAAGGACAATCCGAACTACGCAAAAACCATCTTCCTCGGCTTTGACGGCCAGAAGTCCGCAGTAGAAGCCGTTCTGAACGGCGAGCTGACCATGACCGCTGCACAGAACAACTTCGACATCGGCTACAAGGCAGTTGAGACCATCGTGAAGATCCTGAACGGCGAGGAGTACGGCGACGTAGACACCGGCACCGAGATCATCACCAAGGACAACGCACAGGCTCGTCTGGACAACTTCGCAAACTGGCTGAAATAATTCCTTGAAAGGCACGCATTTCAAGGAGATGGGAAACACCGCGGCTTTGCCGCGGATGATTCCCGGGCGAAAATCAGCGCGTCGCACAGCGGCACACCGATTTTCTTACTTGTAAAAAAACGCAGATACATGCTCCGCGTTTTTTTGTGAAGGCAACGCCTTCACGATTTAATACCGCCTGCGGCGGAAATTATGTATGGAAACGCGCTCCAACGCTTCATACAAACCTCTCTTTTTATTCCAAATGTTCATTTAAGGAGGAACACCCATGAAAGTAGGTATTATCGGTGCGGGTCGTATCGGTAAGGTACACGCAAAGAACATTTCCATGTTCGTACCGGAGATGGAGATCAAGACCATCGCTGACCCGTTTATGAATGAGCAGACCGAGGCATTTGCCAAGTCCTGCGGCATTCCGAACACCACCAAGGACGCAAATGACATTCTCAACGATCCCGAGATCGAGGCAGTTCTCATCTGCTCCTCTACCGACACCCATTCCAAGTACATCATCGAGGCTGCTCACGCAGGCAAGAACATCTTCTGCGAGAAGCCGATCGATTATGATCTGGAGAAGGTTCACGCTGCCATCAACGCAGCCAAGGAAGCCGGCGTAAAGCTGCAGATCGGTTTCTGCCGCCGCTTCGACCACAACCACCGCGCAGTTTACGACATGGTTCGTGACGGCAAGGTCGGCAAGGTCAACATCATCAAGATCTCCTCCCGCGATCCGGAGCCGCCTCCGGTATCCTATGTCAAGGTTTCCGGCGGTATCTTCTATGATATGATGATCCATGACTTCGATATGGCCCGCTTCCTCGCAGGCAGCGAAGTTACCGAGGTAAATGCAGTTGGTTCCGTTCTGGTCGATCCGGGCATCGGTGAGGCCGGCGACGTTGACACCGCGCTCGTTACCCTCAAGTTCGCAAACGGCGCGATCGGCGTGATCGACAACAGCCGCAAGGCAGTTTACGGTTACGACCAGCGCGTTGAGGTATTCGGCTCCGAAGGCTGTGCCGAGGACCAGAACGACACCCCGAACACCGCTGTTCTGTCCACCGCAGACGGCGCGGTACACGGCGTAGCCTACAAGGTAATGTGGGACCGCTACACCGGCGCATTCGTTGCAGAAATGCAGGCATTCGCAGATGCCGTTATCAACGACAAGGAGACTCCGGTTACCGGCGAGGACGGTCTGTATCCGGTACTGATGGCAGCAGCTGCTACCAAGTCGCTGCATGAGGGCCGCCCGGTCAAGATCTCCGAGATCGAGGCTTAATCACAGCTTCATTTTCACACCACGCACACAGTCTAAGCAATGTGCTAAAACCGTTGGTGCGCTATGCACCAACGGTTTTTTATGCAAATCGAGGGAGTTAGAACAGAGAAAATGATATTCACTTGCGTAACCTTTGTATTTTTTACCATTTTAGTTGCGGTCATCTCCTACGTCAAGACCAAGGGCGATGACCAGACCACCGCCGACGGCTATTTTCTGGCAGGACGCGGTCTACCGGGCATTGTCATTGCAGGCTCGCTGCTGCTGACCAACCTCTCCGCAGAGCAGCTTGTCGGTACGAACGGACAGACCTGGGCGATCGGCATGAGCCCGATGGCATTCGAGGTCATGGCAGCCACTGCGCTGATCGTGCTGGCGTTGTTTGCCGCGCCGCGCTATCTCAAAAGCGGCATCACCACCATTCCGCAGCTGCTCGGCGAGCGCTACGACCGCCCCACCAAGCTGTGGTTCTCCATCGCGTACATTATTCTATACCTGTTCGTGCAGATTCCGGTCATTCTGTACTCCGGTTCGCTGGTATTTGAAAACATTTTCAACCTGTCCGGCACGCTCGGCATTACCAAGTTCCAGTCTATCGTTATTCTCTGCATTCTGATCACCATCATCGGTTCGATCTACGCCATCTTCGGCGGTCTGAAGGCGGTTGCGGTATCGGATACCATCAACGGCGTCGGTCTGCTGATCGGCGGACTGATGATCCCGTTCCTCGCGCTCAACGTGCTCGGCCATGCCTCCGGCAGTGAAAGCAGCGTTGCTATCATGGACGGCGTGCGCTACCTGATCCACAACCACGCCGATATGCTCAACTCCATCGCACCCGCACAGAGCGAAGCACCGGCGGTTCCGTGGCCGACCGTATTCCTCGGTCTGGTATTCCTCGGCTTCCAGTCGTGGTGCACGCATCAGTCGTTCATCCAGCGCGTGCTCGCTGCTGAAAACCTCAAGGAGGCGCAGAAGGGTGCACTCTACTGCGCGTTCCTGAAAATCCTCGGCTTTATGTTCCTTGCGCTGCCGGGCGTTATCGCTTACGCAATCTTCAACATCGAGGGCACGCAGGTATCCATGATGGATGACGCATATCCGGCACTGATCACCCGCGTTGTTCCCCAGCCGGTCATGGGCTTTTTCGCAGCCGTTATGTTCGGCGCGATCCTGTCCTCGTTCAACTCGGTGCTCAACTCGGTAAACACCATGTTCACGATGGACATCTACAAGGAATTCATCAACAAGAACGCCAGCGATAAAAAGCTGGTCTCGGTCGGCAAGAATATCGGCATTGTGTTCGCGATCTTCTCGATGATCGTCGGTCCGATGGTCTACTTCTTCCCTGCCGGACTCAAGACCTTCCTCGATTCGTTCGTTATGCTGGTCGGTCTGCCGGTCCTGTCCGGTGTATTCGGCGGCTTCTTCTTCAACTGCCTGCCGAAGTACAGCGCACGCTTCATCATGGTATTCCACATCATCTGCTATGGCGGCTTCATGCTCCTGTCTCCCAGCTATTCGCTGTTCGGCGGCAACGAGGGCACCATGCACTATCTGTACGCCGTATCCGTTCTGTGGCCGCTTGAAATGCTGATCATGTACCTCATGCACCGTCACAATAAGCGCAAGGGTGCTGAGGTCTGGGTTCAGCAGGACGTCGGCGCGGTAGACCTGACGCCGTGGAAGTACCGCAATATCGTCAGCGTGATCGTTATCGTATGCGTTGTGCTGGTTTATCTGGCATTCTCGCCGCTCGGCATCGGAGCATAATTTTTGGAAAACAGCGTTGCATATCCGCTGCGCTTGATGTATCATCAATTTAAAAGAGTAAGACAACCGAAACAAGAAAATTTGGAGGTAATTTATTATGGCACTGAGAAAATGCGCTTGCATTGATACCCTTTACACCGAGCTGGACTGGCTCGACCGTTTCCAGGCTGCAAAGAACGACGGCTTTGAGGCCGTAGAGTTCTGGGACTGGCGTATCCGCGATCTGGATGCGACCCGCGAGGCTGCTGAGAAGGCCGGCATTGCCATTTCCGGCTTCAACGGCGATGCGGACTACTCGCTCGTAGACCCGACCCACAAGCAGAAGTATCTGGACTACCTGAAGGAGTCCATCGCGGCGGCTAAGAAGGTTGGCGCAGCCAGCGTTACCATCCACTCCAACGCACTGGGTGATGGCGGCATTGTAGTAAACCACTACGATAACCTTTCCCACACCGTAAAGCTGTGCTCGATGTACGACACGCTGCTCGCCTGCGCTGAGCTGGCTGAGAAGGAAGAGATCAACCTCAACCTCGAGGCGCTGAACATCACCACCGACCACGTCGGCAACTTCCTCGCTACCACCCAGATGGGCGCTGAAATCGTTCGTCTGATCGGCTCTCCGCGTCTCAAGCTGCTGTATGATGTATACCACATGCAGATCAACGAGGGCTGCATCTGCGATACCATCTCCAACTACGGCGACACCTTCGGCCACATTCACGTTGCTGATGCTCCGGGCCGTCATGAGCCGGACACCGGTGAGATCAACTATAAGAAGGTTATCCGTCACCTCGAGGAGTGCGGCTACACCGGCCGTGTCGGCTATGAGCTGTTCCCGCTGACCGATACCGCAGCTGCCGTTAAGGCCATCATGGAAAACGCCTAAATCTCTCTTTCTTTCAAGTCCCTGTGCTGTATGGTACAGGGACTTCTGTTATACTATGAAGCAGGCATTCGGTCATATCAGCTTTTTGCAGGGGCGCACATTGCGCGTCCTTTCGAGGGATTGACGTTCCGACTGACAGTGCGAACACACCGGTCCGCCCCTGCGATACCATACACAGGCTGATAGAATCCGCAAATCAAAATCTTTGACCGCACTCTGCATTTTCATGCTATAATAAAAACCGCAAAGATAAAAACGCAACGTGCACTCCGTGCACCAGAGCCGGTAGGTAGCCCGGCCGTCCTGCTTTTGCAGGGTAAGTAACCTGCCCCTCCGGGTTGTCCATTCTTTGTTCATTTATTTTTCAGGAGGGAAAAACAATGGACAAAGTAATTGGCAAACTGACCGTATTTTTTGAGGACCCGTTCTGGGTCGGTGTATTCGAGCGGATCGAAAACGGCAGGTTATCCGCGGCAAAGGTAACCTTCGGCGCAGAGCCGAAGGAGCCGGAGCTGCTGATGTACCTGCTGCGGCACTACTACCGATTGCAATTCAGTCCGGCTGTTGAGACTGCCGTAAAGCCTGCACACCGCAATCCCAAACGGGCACAGCGGGAAGCCGGACGGCAGACCGCGCAAGTCGGCATCGGCACCAAATCGCAGCAGGCGCTGCAGCTCCAGCAGGAGCAGAACAAGCAGGTGCGCAAGCGCCGGAGCCGTGCGCGCAAACAGGCCGATGCCAAACGGCTTTATGCACTCAAACAGCAGCAAAAACGCGAAAAGCACAAAGGACATTAGTCCTTTGTGCTCAGCTTGTCGAAAAAGTCAGATTTCTATTTTGTGCTTCGTGCGACAGCACGCATAAAATAGAATTTGCGCAGCAAATTCATAAAAACCGGGGGCGTGTACCTCGGTTTTTATACAAGGGAAGAAGAAATGTGTCCGGAGGACGCGGTTTTTCTTCGGAATTCGATCGAAAACGTGGTTTCGATCGAGAGGCTGTTCGGAAAACGTTAGTTTTTCGACAGCCTCAAGCACAAAGGACATTAGTCCTTTGTGCTTTTTCATTCCGCTTAGAGAAAACCAAGCAAATGCTGCATTGCAATGCTGACGCACGCAATAGCGACCCAACAGCAAAAGCCCATGAAAATCG
Source organism: Butyricicoccus sp. AM05-1 (assembly GCF_003474415.1). Lineage (NCBI taxonomy): Bacteria > Bacillati > Bacillota > Clostridia > Eubacteriales > Butyricicoccaceae > Butyricicoccus > Butyricicoccus sp. AM05-1. The sequence goes on from NZ_QUDG01000002.1 coordinate 378,184, forward strand.
GCTTGCCGCCGGTCTTGACCAGCTTTACGATATTGGTATTCATGCCGATAGCCGCCATCGCCATAACGATGAAGAACTTGGACAGCGTCTTGAGCGGCGTAAACACGCCTGCCGGTACGCCGACCGTGGTGCACACCGTGGTGATGATGGACGCGAGCACAAAATACAAAATAAACATCGGGAACGCGCGCTTGAGCGAGAAGGCTTCGCCGCCCTTGCTCTGCTCGGTCTTGGCCTTGTGGGTGCGCCACAGCGCCAGTACGAGCGTGATCGGAATGATTGCCAGCGTGCGCGTCAGCTTGACGATGGTGGCGATTTCCAGCGTATTGCTGCCGTGAATGCCGTCCCACGCGGAAGCGGCTGCCGTTACGGACGAGGTATCGTTGACCGCCGTGCCCGCAAACAGACCGAAACCGTGGTCGGTCATGCCAAGCATGCCGCCGAGCGTCGGGAAGGTCAGCGCCGCGATGACGTTGAACAGAAAAATGACCGAAATCGCCTGCGCGATCTCCTCATCGTCCGCACCGATGACCGGAGCGGTTGCCGCGATTGCCGAGCCGCCGCAGATGGACGAGCCGACACCGACCAGCGTTGAGATATTGGACGGTACCTTCATTGCCTTGCACAGCACGAACGACACGATCAGCGAGGTGCCGATGGTTGAAACGATGATGGGCAGCGACTGTGCGCCGACCTTGGCAATCTCGGACAGGTTAAGACCGAAGCCGAGCAGGATAACCGCGTACTGCAGCACCTTTTTCGAGGTAAAGCCGATACCCGGCTGCACCTTGGTCTTGTCCTTCCAGAACAGCGTGAGCACCATGCCGATCAGGATGGAGAATACCGGTCCGCCGACAACCGGCACCGCCTGTCCCAGCAGCCATGCCGGAATCGCAATGCACAGGCACAGCAACAGTCCGGCGCCGTTTTTCTTAAGAAATTCCATTGTTTTACCCCTTTCATAAGCCGAATACCAGTATACACTATCTCGGCGGTGCAGTTCAATACTTAGTTTCGGCAAAGGGCAAAAGAAATCAGCCTGTACGCTGTGTACAGGCTGATTCAGAGGGTTTCAGCAGATTTTAGAATTCATACGGCGGATTTCCGGAGAAATCAGCGATACTGCCGTGTGCATCCTCGAGATAGAACACCTCGAAGATCGGGTTGGTCGCCTCGCCGTACTGGCTCTTGACGATCGGATTTGCGATGCACATCTCCTTGGCAGCCATGTTGTTCTCGAAAACAGCCTTGCCGTGCAGGCGAATCCATGCGTACTCCGGGCTGGAAACCGAGATTTCGATCTCCGGATTTGCCTGCATATCCTTGTAAACGTCCTTCGTGTTGTTCGTGCAGAACCACAGCTTGCCGTCCATCTCGCCCGAGAACATGAACGGACGGCACTTTGCCTTACCGTCACGGCCTACGGTTGCCAGATACTGTACCGGATTTGCCTGCAGAAATTCTACGACCTTGCTCATGATAAATACCTCCATGAAAATTTTATTTTCTTTTTCTATATTGGGATTGCTTTTCCCTTTCGGTGATTCTATAATAAAGCCGTAGTGACAATCTGTAAAGTAAGCACAATATTGTGGTGTAGTTACCTAAAAGATACTATTGGCGAAAATCGCGTTAACAAGGAGGTTTTTCTCATGGAACTGACCGAATCGACCGCAAAACAGGAGCTGCCCGCCTGCCCTGTCGAGACCACGCTGACGCTCATCAGCGATAAATGGAAGGTGCTCATCCTGCGTGACCTGATGAACGGCACCCTGCGTTTCGGCGAACTGAAAAAATCCATCGGGCACGTCACGCAGAAGGTTCTGACCGCACAGCTGCGCCAGATGGAGGCCAGCGGTCTGCTGACACGCAAAGTCTATGCCGAGGTGCCGCCGCGTGTAGAATACACGCTGACCGAACTCGGGTACAGCCTGAAACCCGTGATGGACGCTCTGTGGAAATGGGGAGAAAATTATCAGGCACAGTGCCGTTAATCCGGCTTTCTATCCGTAAAAACAACTTTCAGGAGGAAAATCATGCCTCATATTTTAATGATCGCCACCGGCGGCACAATTGCATGTTGTGAGACCGCACACGGTCTTTCCCCCGCTCTGGACAGCGCCGCACTGCTCGGCGCACTGCCCGAACTGTCTGCACTGTGCACAGTTGAAACGCTCGATCTTATGCAGCTGGACTCGACCGACGTGACCGCCGCCGACCGTCAGCGCATGGCCCGGGCGGTCTGGCAAAACCGTGAGGAATTCGACGGCTTTGTACTCACGCACGGCACGGACACGCTCGCATACACCGCCGCGCTGCTCACCCACCTGCTGCCGCATTTCGATAAGCCGCTCGTGCTGACCGGCTCCATGCTGCCAATGGGCGTGTCGGACTCGGATGCGCCGCGCAATCTGCTGGATGCGTTCCGCACTGCGGCAGACGGACGCGCAGGCGTGTACGCCGTAATGAACGGTCAGATTTTGCACGGCAGCCACGTTTTCAAGCAGCATTCGACCGAGATTAACGCATTTCTCTCGGCAAATGCCGCACCGGCAGGCGAAATCCGTGAGAGTGAAGTACACTGGAACACACCTGCGTCTGTCCCCTCCGGTGAACCGAAACTCGTAGAACACATCGACACCCACATCCTTCCGGTGCGCCTGACCCCCGATCTCGACCCGTCATTCTTCTCCGTGCTGCTCGGCTACCCCAAGGTTGTACTCGAAGCCTTCGGCGCAGGCGGCGTACCCGCCCGTTTGGAAGCCGCCGTGCGTGATCTGATCCAAAGCGGCACGCGCGTGTATATCACCACGCAGTGCCTGGAAGGCGGCGTACACCTGCACAAATACGAGGTTGGACGCCGTGCCGAAGCACTCGGTGCGATTTCTCTCGGCAGCCGTACCTTCGAGGACGCGCTCGGCGCACTCATGTGCGGTGAATTGTAAGATGTTCTGCCCGCAGCGTACAATTTAGAATACGCCAGCCTGTCCGAAATAACACAAAATCCCGCCTTCTCACGCGAGAAAGCGGGATTTTTCTTTACTGTGCATTCTCCTTGCTGAACGGCAGAATGTGCATCCGATACTTATGCTTATCAACCAGCAGCGTTCTATCCGCGATCGGCATGATATCCGAAACCTTATCCGGCGGGGTGCAGATGATCGCCTGCAGACCCATTTTGCGCAGCAGACGCACGCTTTCGATGATACGCTCACTGTCCATCTTGTTGAATGCCTCGTCGAACACGACCAGACGCACCGTGTTGCCGAAGCTGGACGTATCGCTCACGCGATACAGCTGCGCGAACGAGGCCAGAACCGCGATATAGAACGGCGTCTGCGTCTCGCCGCCCGACTTGGTGTTGAGCGTCTGCGACAGCAGCTGCTTGGAGCCGTTCTGATCGGTGGTCTCCAGATCGAACTTCAGATAGGTGCGGAAGTCGGTGTACCGCTCGATGTTCTCCTGCAGCTCACTCTGCTTGCGGGCGTTGAGCTGGGTATCGTCCGCCATGGTGATCTGGCTGAACAGCTTGTCGATCAGCGGACCGTATTTCTCCTGAAACTGTGCGGAAAACAGCGTAATATCGCCTTCCATCAGCTCCGGCGCCATAATCATGTCGTAATATTCGGCATAATCCGGATTGCGGTCCACGCGGAACTGGTAGCTGTCCGTGCCGAACTGCGCCTGCCGCAGTGCCCGATTGAGGTTCTTTACCTGATCCTGCACCTGCTCGATGCTGCTTTTCAGCTTGGACAGGAAGTCGTTCTGGAACTGCTCCATCGCACTCTCGCGTGCGGCACGGATTTTGGTGCGGTACTGCGGCAGCTCGCTTTCCTCGAGCACACGGCGTTCCGCATCGAACTCCGCATTGTCATCTGCCTCCACGCGGAACGAGCACGGCCCCAACCGCTCGACATATTCTCGGCGCGCCCGCAGGAGTGCCGCGCGTGCGTTCTCCATCTCGTTGACAACCTGTGCATGGTGGCTGCTGAAATTGCGGTACACGATATCCGGCCGGTGCAGACGCTCCAGCTCCTGCCGGTAGCGCGGCAGACCGATATCGTCGCGGTAGGTCTCCGAGAAGGTTTCCGCCAGCCTGCGCTCCATTTCGGTGCGGCTGCGGTACTGCTCGGGCAGAATTTCCTCGTCCAGCTGACGAATACGCTCCTCCAGCCTTGCCTTGTGCGCGATCTGCACCTCGCGCTGATGACTCAGCGCCGCAATCTCGTCGCTGATCTCGGCGATCAGCTGCTTCTGCTGATCCAGCCACAGCAGGTCGAGATGGGAGACCTGCTCGTCGATCGCGTTGATCTCCTCCTCCAGTTCCGCGCGGTACAGAAAATCCGCCTGCCGCTGCGGTACGATGTTTCGCACATAATATGGTGTCAGCATGGGCGCTTTCTGCTGAGAAACTGCCTGCCAGATGGGTTTCCGGTGCGAAATCTCGGTCTGCAGACCAGCGGCCTCCTCCTCCAGACGAGCGATACGCAGCGTGACCGCATGACGGCCGATGAACGCATCCTCCATACGGTCTCTGCGAAGCGCACGCGCCACATAGCCCTGATACAGCATACCCTCATCCGTGATGGCGGTCCGATACCCGCGCAGCTGCTCAACCGTGTCGCAGCACATCACACGCCCGAGCAGATAATCCATGTAGGTTCGCGCAAGCGCGTTCCCGGTCTCCACCTTTTCCGCAAGACTGCCGCTCTGCGGGTCGATATGCTCACGCTCGCGCAGCGTGCCGATATCGACCAGACCGTAGGCGTTCAGGCTCTTTTCCCACTTGAGTTTGTTGTAAATACGCAAAGCCTGCTCGTAATACGCCGGTTCGACCAGAAAATAAAACTTCTGGTTGTTGAGATAGCCTTCCACGGCTCCGCGCCAGCGCTCATCCTCAATTTCCAGCACATCCGCAAGAATATCTACCGCAACCGGCACTCCCGCCTGCTGCTCCAGTTCCTCCGCCAGTTTGGCACGGAACAGCAGCAGTCCGCGCGGATAATCCTTGATATTCCTGCGCAGATTGGCAAGCGCAGTCTGCTTTTCGGTCAGCTGCTGCTGCAGCTCTGCAACCTTATCGCCAAGCTGATGCGCCGCCTTCGCCAGCGCGTCCGACAGGGTCGCTGCCGCCTGCCGGGCGTCCTCGAATACGGTCTGCTCCTGCGAGAAGATCGCGCATTCGCCGCTCGACAGCCGTGCGTAGGTGCGCTGCACCTGCTCTGCCGCCTGCTGCACCGGAACGAGCACATCCTCGGCGTCCCACGCAAGCGCGGTCTCGCACAGGTGCGTCAGCCGCAGCGCCTCCCGCTTGATCTCAAGTGCGTCGCGCTCCATCTCCTGCACCAGCTTGCTCTGCTCGGTCAGCAGCGACTGCTTCTGATTTTCCAGCCGCTCGCGCTCCTGATAAGTGTCGCTCTGCGCATAATCGCGGTCCAGCTGACGGCGGCGTTCCTCCTTCGCCTGCACCTGCCCGGCCAAATCCTCAATCGCGGTGTCCGCCGCGGTCAGCTCGGACAGGCAGCTGCGCTTTTCCTGCTCGCGGCTGTCAATCTGCGCCTGCATGTCCTCCTTCTGCGCCCACTGCACGAGGAAGGACTGTACGCGCCAGCGGTCCACCGAGCGCGTCATTTCGCGGTACAGAGTGCTGATCTCCTGCAGCGCGGTCAGCTTTTCCTGCTGCTGCTGCGCCAGCTGCTCGTGCCGCTTGTAGTTGCGGATGTTCTGCTGCATGGCTTCGATATCCGGCTTATCCGGAATATCGCAGATATTTTCGGTGATAAACTGCTGAATATCCACGATTGGGCGGAACGACACCGCCTTTTTCATCATGCGGAGCACCTGCTCGTTGTGCACGTTCCACCGCGAGAGCATGTTGCGGCGGTACTCCCACTGGGTATCGTACACCTCGGCGCGGGAGAAATTCTGCTTGAGGAATTTGCGCAGATCGTGAATATCCATCGCCTCGCCGTCCTCGATAAAGCAGTTTTCCGGCAGTTTTCCGACATAGATAAAGAAATGATCGTGCTTACTGCCGTCACTGCGGCAATCGAACATCACGCCGCACACGAAACTATTGTGTTCCACATCGTCCTCAAACTCGCAGGCAATATAGGTCGAAAAGTCCTTGCCTCGGCGGGAATACGGGTTATTCTCGTCCATATCGGCACGCAGATAGCCGTCCAGCGTGCGCTGTGAGCGCTCATTCGCCGCCAGGTTGAAGTTGCGCGCATTGGTCTCACCCAGGAGAACGATCTGCAGCGCGTCAATCACCGTGGACTTGCCTGCGCCGTTTTTGCCGGTCAGAAAGTTCACGTCGCCGACCTCGATGATCTCCTTGCTGAAATACAGCCAGTTAATCAGCAGAATCTTCTTCAGTTTCTTCATCGGCGGTCTCCTCCTTTCGCAGCACGGCTGCGACCTCATTCAATCGTTCGCTCGAAACAGCGGTCTGAATGGTCGGCAGAATGGCAAATCTGCAGTCAGCCTGATTAAATTTCCCCTCGATGCGCTGCAGGATCGAGTGGTTTTCAAACACGGTCAGCGCCCGCTTGACCTCCTCCATATTCGGCTTGGCCGGCAGGATAGCGTAGTCGGTTACGACCTTTTCGAGCACCTCGCGCACGGTGCAGAGCGCGTCCTGCTCGAGTCCCAGGCGCTCCTGGCTTTCGTCGTACAGCATGCGCAGAGCGAGCAGAATCGCGGTCTCGCGTTTGGACAGGATGCACCGGTTGGCTTCATCTGTGTTCAGCACATAAAAGTAGCCGTTTATGTCGTCGCGCCGCAAATCCCAGTCGAGCAGGCTGAGATACTCGCGCACGGACTCATAATGAATGGACAAAAAGGTGTAGTCCGGGTTGCTCACCCGTCCCCTGCCCGGACGGTACAGCGTGCGCACCACATAGGTGCGGCTGAGCAGCTGATTGCACACCGCTTTGAACTGCTCCAGCTCCTTTGCGGTAGCGGTATTCAGAAATTCCAAATTCATTCGTTGTTCTCCTTCCGGCTGATCTGCAGCTCCGGAATAGCATAGCCGTTTTCCCGGCGTTCGCCGTCCAGCTCCTGCACCGTGAAATCCGCCGAGCGGTCGCCGCCGGTCAGCACCGCCAGCAGGCTCATCACATAGTCCTTATCATTCTTGAGCGGAATATCCTCCGAGCGGCACACATCGCTTTCACCGAGCCAGCCCTGCACATACGCCGCGATGGCGCCGCGGCCATACTCCGAGCGCAAAAGTGCAGCCGCCTTTGCGGCGGCTGCCGTATCCGCTTCGGTTTCCTGCACGAGCACAGGCGCGGCCTTTGTTCGCTTGCCCGGACGCTTGCGGTACCACAGGCTGCTCTCGGACAGATAGGTCTGCTCGCACAGCCGGAACACCGGCTGAATCGTGTCCACCAGATCGGCGGCTCGCCGGTTGCGCGACAGCGCGGTCAGCACCGTGTGCAGGTTGCCGCGGATATTCTGATCTCGGTTGGTCAGGTTTTCGATCTTCTGCGTAGCCGCACGCGTGTAGCGGCGCACCTGTGCGTCGATCTCATCCAGATAATCACGCTCGAGATTGTCGTAGCACTCCTGTATCCAGTAAATTTTGCGAAGAAGATCGGCGCGGCAGTTCTCCGGCGTGTCCCCTCGGCGGTCAGCCAAAGCGGCATTCGCCATGGCGATGAGCAGATCATCGTTCTCCGCCCAGTCTGTCAGCACATTTTGTATCGGCACACGATATTTCGGCACGGAATCCTTGATCTTGAGCGGACGGATGTACGCCTCCATCACCTTCTGCCCGAAATCATCAAAGTGCGATGCGAGCACTTCCCCGACATTGTGCATGTCGATCTGCATCTGAAAATAATGCTTGACGTTGTGATATACCATCTGCAGCAGGTTGATGAGCGCGCGCGTGTTGTCATATGCGCCGTAGACAGCAGCCATTTTGTCATACACGCTGTCCGACTCATGCGCGACCTTGAGCGTGGAATAGGTGCCGAACACATACGAATAGCCGCGTGCAGGCGTGTCCTCGCGCAGCGCGTGGAACAGCTCGAGCAGACGGCTGCTGTGGCCCGGCACAGTAATATATTCCCGAAAGTCTGTGCCGCGCTCCTTTTCAAACCAGCCCTTGCTGCCCAGCTTGCGGATGAGGAAACGGGCACGGCCGGAAATATCGCGCAGCTCGTCCTCGTCGATATCCTCGCCCTCGAAGGTAGCCTCGGCCAGCTGCTGCTCCAGTCTGCTCCGCAGCATGGAATACAGCATATCCTCGGGCAGCTTCAGCTTTTCGCGGTACGCCGTGTACAGCACATCGAGCGCATCCGCGTACAGCGCACGGTTCGGTGACGCCAGCGGTGAAAACAGCTCGTCCGGCACGGCTTCAAAAAATTTCATGTCCTCTATCCTCCTCTGCGGCGCAAAACGATAGATTCGGCACGCAAATTGCTTTTCTATACAAAAATATTATACAATTTTCGAGGAAAAATTACAATGATGAAATCCGTTTCCCGCGTATTGCGCCGCTGCCCGCCGCATGATAAGATAATGCCGCAGCTCTCATGCAAGGAGAATCATCGTTTCATGGCACAGACCAAACACAAGGGCGGTCTGGCGGACAAGCTGATTTTATTCGCGCTGCAGCTTGGTGTGGCCGGTGTGCCGATTGCGACCGTTATCTCCAATGTGCTGAGCGCAGGCATGGTTCTCACTCACCTTGCCCGCCGGAATGACGATTTTGCGTTACAATTAAGGCAACACCCGACAGGAATATCCTATCGGGTGTTTTCTATGTCTAAGAGAGATTTTATCGCAGGTGCGGTGTTGAACACGCGGATATCCATCCGTTCACCTTTCGGGGCAGCGCGCCAAGTCTGAGACGCCCCCTTCTTCTCAACGGCAGCACTGCGAATCGGCTTGTCTACGTTCTTTTCTCCGAAAGTCATGGTAAATTTTCCTCTGCCGTTCCCTATATGGAAGCGGTCGCCGGTCTCTGACCTGCGCCAGACTAAGAAATAAAGGAACCGGGATTCACAAGGGTGGAAACCTTGGTGTCCACCCTTGTGCCCCTGCCGGGCAGGCAAGAGACCGCGATACCTTATCGCATAATAAGATACACTGTATAGACAGCATACATTGCCACCATGGCGATACCCGGCACGCGTCCGAGCTTGCCCTTGCGCGCCGGCAGATAAAATACCGCGCTGATGGCAATCAGGAACAGGCAGTCAACGATAGAGGTCGCCTGCACCGGAATCGGCGTGATAACCGACGAAACGCCGAGAATCAGGAAAATATTAAACAGGTTCGAGCCGATAACATTGCCCATTGCAATGTCGTTCTGTCCCTTGCGTGCAGCCACGATGGAAGTGACAAGCTCAGGCAGGCTGGTGCCCATGGCCACAATGGTCAGACCGATGAGCGTTTCACTCAGGCCGAACATACGAGCAATGCCGGTCGCGCCGTTTACGGCCAGCTGACCGCCGATCACGATGCACGCCAGACCGAGCAGGATATTCACCCAGATCATCGCAGTGGACATGGGTGCTTCCGCTGCCTCGGCCTCAGCTTCTGCTGCTGCGGCAGCAAGCTGCTCGCGGTTCTGCAGTGCGGTGCGGATCTGGTGCGTCAGAATGAATGCGAATATAATCAGCAGTACAACGCCTTCCCAACGGGCGATGGTCAGGTCGGGTGCGATGGCGCCCAACAGCAGTACAGACGCGAGAATGGACAGCGGCCAGTCACGGCGGAGCAGCGTTTTATCCATCACAAGCGGACAGACAGCGGCGGACAGACCGGCCACCACCAGCAGATTAAAAATGTTCGAGCCGACAACATTGCCGACCGCAATCTCGTTTGCACCGCGCAGGGCCGCGGTGACACTGACCGCCAGCTCCGGCATGGATGTGCCGAACGCAACGATGGTCAGACCGATCAGCAGCGGTGATACGCCCAGCTTGCGCGCCAGTGCGGATGCACCCGCAACAAACTTATCCGCACCCCAGATCATAAGTGCAAAGCCGATCACCAGAAATACAAATGACAGCATACAGGTTCCTCCTTCGTTTCCGGAAAATCTCGGGCAGCACCGCACCTTCACGGCAATGCCCTCGTCCCCAACAGTGTACATGCTTACGAGGGAGTTTTCGCTCGATTTCCGGCTGCAGAGCACAAAAAAAGACTTTTACCGCATACTGCGGTAAAAGTCTTGCTGCTTACGGCTCGGTACGGATTGACTTTTCGTCAATCGGGCTTGTCGGCACCGACCACGCGCTCTCGCGTGAGCTACTCCCTTTTACAGTAACTATCATATGGGAAAAAAAGCGATTAGTCAAGCCGAACTTGTGGAAATGTACACAATCTTTACGGGACAACCCCTTATAGCAGTTCAGACAAATACTGCAACAAGTGCGCGCATACAGCACGCAAATAGCATCGTCAATTTCATTCGCCATGCGCCCAGCATGGCTTCATAAAATTTCCTTGCTCTTTGCGCGCTTTATACGCTACTTTTGCCGCATTATTTATCTAAACTGCTATAATTCACGAAAAAATCTTTACAAGTCCCTCGTGAACCTATATACTATAAGGTACTGAAATTTTGAACAATCTGAAAGTGAAGGAGCATTTTCATGCTGGAATTTGAGGAATACAAGGTCAAGCTGAACAACCTCAAGCCCGAGCTTGAGGAGCTGTACACCTCGCTCGGTCTGGAGCAGGCGAAGCGTGAGGTAGAGGAGCTGGAGATCAAGTCCTCTCAGCCGGGTTTCTGGGATAATCCGGAGGAGAGCCAGAAGATTGTCTCCCGCATGGGCTCGCTCAAGGGCAAGGTTGAAGCGTACAACAAGATGACCGAGCTGTGCGATGACCTGCTCACCATCTGCGAAATGGCGATCGAAGAAAACGACGAATCCATGCTTGAGGAGCTGGAAAGCGGCTACAAGGAGCTGGAAGACGGCATTGCCGAGCAGAAGCTGCGCACGCTGCTGACTGGCGAGTACGACAGCCACAACGCGCTCGTATCCTTCCACGCCGGTGCCGGCGGCACTGAGGCACAGGACTGGTGCGCGATGCTGTACCGCATGTACACCCGCTGGGCAGAGCGTCACGGCTTTACCTATAAGATCATGGACTACCAGGATGGCGATACCGCGGGTATCAAGTCCGCCGATATTCTCATTGAGGGCGAAAACGCCTACGGCTTCCTCAAGGGTGAAAACGGCGTACACCGTCTGGTCCGTATCTCTCCGTTTGATGCATCCGGCCGCCGTCAGACCTCGTTCTCGGCTGTAGAGGTCGTTCCGGATATTCCGGATACCTCCACGGACTTTGAGATCAAGCCGGATGATTACGAAATGCAGGTTTACCGTTCGTCCGGTGCAGGCGGTCAGCACATCAATAAGACCTCGTCTGCGGTTCGACTGATTCACAAGGCAACCGGCATTGTTGTAGCCTGCCAGACCGAGCGAAGCCAGCTGCAGAACAAGGAGAACTGTCTGCGCATGCTGCGTTCCAAGCTGGTTGAGATCAAGGAGCGCGAGCATCTTGAGAAAATCTCGGACATCAAAGGCGTTCAGCAGAAGATTGAATGGGGCAGCCAGATTCGCTCCTACGTTTTCATGCCGTATACGCTTGCCAAGGATACGCGTACCGGCTTTGAAAATGCCAATATCAACGCTGTAATGGATGGCGATATTGACGGTTTTATCAACGCATACCTGTCTGCACTCGCTACCGGCGTGTGGGAAGGCAGCAAGGGCGGTAATATGTAATTTACCGCACTTCGCGTTACCGCCGTACCCACGGCGGTGGGCACAAGGATGGACACCAAGGTTTCCACCCTTGTGAATCCCGTTTCCTTTATTTCTTAGTCTGGCGCAGACCATAGACCGGCGACCGCTTCGAAAAAGAGGAACGACAGAGGATTTTTCCTCTCATAAGGACGGACCTACTTCGGGTCCGTCCTTTTCTTTTACCTATTCGCAGTTCGGTTACCCTACTGCTACACATATCGGCTACTCTGCGCAGGCGCGACATGACAGTGTCGCGCAATTCGTTAGCGCGTTATGATAGACAGCACCTGCGAAGATAAATTATACTGAACGTCTAAATTCGCAGGTGCCGTCCGTTACAACGTGCAAAAGGGTTGCGCGGCATGGTCATGCCGCGCCTGCGTAGACTCAACCGTCTGTGTAGCAGTACGCTGTCTGTGAACTGCGAAAAGGCGGAGAAAGACACGCAGCGGTAACCCGACTGCCGTTCCCCTATTTCGGAGCGGTCCCGCCTCTCCGATTTTCGCCGTGCTATCCCCAAGGGAAAGGTAGGAGTTCAAAGAGGAAGGGAAACCGCAGGTGTCCCTTCCTCTTTGCCCCAGCCGCGGGCGCGGCAGTCTCCCGCGCTCCGCAGAGCGCAACTCCCCCGCTTGATATAAGCAAAAAACTCCCCGCCCGTTAGGAACGAACACGCTCACGCAGTTCGTGCTCCCCGCACAGTCGGTGCTGAAAAGGTTCCACCCGGAAAATCCCGCTTGCTGAAATTTCCATTTTGACAAATCCCGCGCATTCCGCGTGATACAATAACACTCCGCGGCACCGGCATGGAGTCATCTAATTATCCACAAGTCTGTGGATAAATCCGTGCAAAATCACGCCGCAACGGAGGAGTTTTTACGCAGACAGCAGTTTTCACCGCAGCGGCTAAAACAAACGCGCTTCCGCTGCGATTTTACCCGTTACGCAACAATATCGCGCTGTGCACGCTCGGTGCAGACGAACGGCCGCTGACCGGTCACGATGAAGTCACCTCGGTGGACCGCAGTCTGGTGCTGAGCAGCACCGCCGTCCATCTCGGTGAGCACGGCAGCATCCACGACCTCGCTGAAAGCGAAATCTACCGCTGGGCCAACGTGCGCGGCTACGTTGCACTGCACCGCACCCAGCCCATCTATCTGAGCGAGAACCGCTGCATGATGCACCTGCGGCTGACCGGCGTGCGGCTCGGCATGGAGCAGGTGGTAGTCTACACCCGGCTTTCCGGCGGCATGGCGCGTGTAGACCGCCTGTGGCATCCCCTGTCCGAACGGGAAAACGACCCGTCCGCCGCCGTGTTTGCCGCCACAGCCGCCGCTTTAACAGCTTTATAATATCAGTAATTTGCTTATTCACAAAAAATTTATTTATATCCTGTCCACTTTATGCTATAATATTATCGTATATGTAACAAATGGGGCTATTGCGCCCTTTTGAAAGGCTGAAGAAAAGTAATGGCTAATTTTTTGACCAAAATTTTCGGCACGCACTCGTCGCACGAGCTGAAAAAGATCTACCCCATTGCGGATAAAGTGGACGCACTCGAAGAGCAGTTCAAAAAGCTGACCGACGACGAGCTGCGCGCCAAGACAGACGAATTCAAGCAGCGCTACCAGAACGGCGAAACGCTCGACCAGCTTTTGCCGGAGGCATTTGCCACCTGCCGTGAAGCAGCATGGCGCGTACTCGGTATGCGTCATTACCGTGTACAGATCATCGGCGGTATCGTCCTGCATCAGGGCCGTATCGCAGAGATAAAGACCGGTGAAGGCAAAACCCTTGTGGCTACCCTTCCCGCTTATCTGAACGCACTGACCGGCAAGGGCGTTCACATTGTCACCGTCAACGACTACCTCGCCAAGCGAGACAGTGAGTGGATGGGCAAGGTATACCGCTTCCTCGGTCTCAAGGTTGGCCTTGTCATTCACGAGGTTCCGCCGCAGGCCCGCAAGGCGATGTACGCCGCTGATATCACCTACGGCACGAACAATGAGTTCGGTTTCGACTACCTGCGCGACAACATGGCGATCTACAAAAATGCAATGGTTCAGCGTGACCATGCGTTCGCCATCGTCGATGAGGTTGACTCCATCCTGATTGATGAGGCGCGTACCCCGCTGATCATCTCCGGTCAGGGCGAGAAGTCCTCTCAGCTGTACGAGATCGCGGACCGCTTTGCCGCTCAGCTTTCCTGCCTGCGCGTCAAGGAAGTGGATGCCAAGGAGGAGCAGGACGACATCGATGCCGATTACATCGTCGATGAAAAGGCAAAGACCGCGACGCTGACCCCCCACGGTCAGAAGCGCGCCGAGGCTTACTTTAAGGTAGAAAATCTGTCCGATCCCGCGAATACCACGCTGCAGCACCACATCAACCAGGCCATCAAGGCACGCGGCGTTATGCAGCGCGACGTAGATTACGTTGTCCGTGACGGTCAGGTCATCATTGTTGATGAGTTTACCGGCCGTCTGATGTTCGGCCGCCGCTACAACGAGGGTCTGCATCAGGCGATCGAGGCCAAGGAAGGCGTAAAGGTCGAGCACGAGAGCAAGACGCTGGCAACCATCACCTTCCAGAACTACTTCCGTCTGTACGGTAAGCTGTCCGGCATGACCGGTACCGCGCTGACCGAGGAGGAGGAGTTCCGCCACACCTATCAGTTGGACGTTATCGAAATCCCGACCAACAAGCCGATCGCCCGTAAGGACAATCCGGATGCGGTTTATAAGAACGAGCGCGGCAAGATCATGGCGACCATTGCCCGCATTGAGCAGTGCCACGCAAAGGGTCAGCCGATTCTGGTCGGCACGGTTTCCATCGAAAAGTCTGAGGAACTGAGCAAGATCCTGAAGGCCAAGGGCATCAAGCACACCGTCCTGAACGCAAAGTATCACGAGCGCGAGGCAGAGATCGTTGCACAGGCCGGCAAGCCGGGCGCAGTTACCATTGCAACCAACATGGCAGGCCGTGGTACCGATATCATGCTCGGCGGCAACGCCGAGACCATGGCGCTGGATGAAATTAAGAAGTATCTCCGTCACGAGGTCGAGGACCGTGTGCAGAAGGGCGAGATGGACGAGCGCGTTGCGCACGACTACATCGACCATATGATCTACGAGGCAAACGGCCATGCCGATACCGACGATCAGGAGGTTCTCGCTATCCGTGCCAAGTTTGAGGAGCTGTACAGCAAGTTCAAGACCGAGACCGACGCGGCAGCCGAAAAGGTTCGTGCGGCAGGCGGTCTGTATATCCTCGGCACCGAGCGTCACGAGTCCCGCCGAATCGACAACCAGCTGCGCGGCCGTGCCGGCCGTCAGGGCGACCCCGGCGAATCCAGCTTCTACATTTCGCTGGAGGATGACCTCATGCGTCTGTTCGGCTCCGAGCGTATCCAGAACATGATGGACACCCTCGGCATTGCCGATGACGAGCCGATCGACCAGAAGATTCTGTCCGGCGCGATCGAAAATGCTCAGAAGAAGATCGAATCCCGCAACTTCGGCGTTCGTAAGCACGTCCTTGAGTATGACGATGTGCTGAACACCCAGCGTCAGACCATCTACGCACAGCGTCTGCAGGTGCTCGAGGGCAAGGACGTTAAGGACAACATCGTCAAGATGATCGACGAGACCATCGCCCATGCGGTTCATGCCGCCATCGGCGAGCATAACCTGATTTCGACCGAGATGGTTGAACAGGCGCGCCGTCCGTTCATCGGCGTATTCCTGCGTCCGGAGGACTGCACCTTCACGCCCGAGGAGTGCGACGACCTGACCGCTGACCAGCTGACCAACATTCTGGCAGATCAGGCGCATAAGGTTTATGACTCTAAGGAGCAGGCCCTCGGCTCGCCCATCATGCGTGAGCTGGAGCGCGTTGTACTGCTCAAGAACGTAGACAGCAAGTGGATGGACCACATCGACGCTATGACCGAGCTGCGCAACGGCATCGGCCTGCGTGCATACGGTCAGTACGATCCGGTGGTCGAGTATAAGCGCGAAGGCTTTGATATGTTCGACGCGATGATCGATTCTATCCGCGAGGATACCGTCCGCATGATTTTCCTTGCACAGGTTCGCACCCGTGAGGAACCCAAGCGTGAGCAGGTAGCCAAGGAGACCGGCGCAGCAGGCGCAACCGACGGCTCTGTCAAGGCAGAGCCCAAGCGTGCCGGCAAGAAGCCGGGCCCGAATGATCCGTGCCCGTGCGGCAGCGGCAAGAAGTATAAGAAATGCTGCTACCTCAAGCCGGACGACCCGTATAAATAACTGTCGAGAAACCGGACTTTATTGACAGACTGAAACAGGAGAGAACCGAGGTTCTCTCCTGTTTTTATTTAATTGAACGCTTCATCATTTTGTTCGGCGAACATGCGCTGCACACGGTCGAGCAGGATGGGATAGCCGGCGAGTGTTGGGTCGGCAGCCAGCAACGCTTCCGCTTCCTCGCGGGCGTTCTGCATGAGCGCAAGGTCAGCCGCCAAATCCGCAACGTGCAGTGCGGGCAGGCCGTGCTGCCGCTGACCGAAAAAGTCACCCGGACCGCGCTGTGCGAGGTCTGCGCGTGCGACCTCGAAGCCGTCGCCGGTTTTGCACAGGATGCGCAGGCGCTCCCGCGCGACCTGTCCCTTATCCGCGCCGAAGAACACGCAGTACGACTGCCGTGTACCGCGGCCGACACGTCCGCGCAGCTGGTGCAGCTGCGACAGACCGAACCGGTCTGCGTCCTCGACCACCATCAGATTGGCGTTCGGCACGTCCACACCGACCTCGATAACCGTTGTTGCGACCAGAATATCGTATTTCTGCGCTGCAAAATCGCGCATGATCTGATCTTTTTCCGCGTTTTTCATGCGTCCGTGCAGTACAGCCACGCGCCGGTGCGGAAGCAGCTTCTGCAGGTCTTTTGCATGCTGCTCCGCGCTTTTCAGCTTTGTTTCCGCATTTTCGCTGTCCTCGATAAGCGGACACACAACGTAAGCCTGTCCGCCAAGACCGACCTGCTTGTCGATGAAGGCAGTAATACGCTTGCGCATGTTTTCGCCCACGGCGTAGGTCTCAACCGGACTTCTGCCGGGCGGGATCTCGTCCAGCACGGACACATCCAGATCGCCGTACATGATGAGTGCGAGCGTACGCGGAATCGGCGTAGCCGACATGACGAGCACATGCGGCGAGCCGCCTTTCGCGGACAGCGCGGCACGCTGCGCCACACCGAACCGGTGCTGCTCATCCGCGATAACGGCACCCAACCGATGAAACTGCACACCCTGTTGAATGAGCGCGTGTGTGCCCACGACCACCTGCGCCGCGCCGGTCTCGATGGCGGCCAGTGCCGCACGTTTCTGCGCGGCAGTCATCGATCCGGTAAGCAGCGTGCACGAGATGCCCAGCTTATCCAGCATGGGTGCAAGCGTCTCCGCGTGCTGCGCAGCGAGGATTTCGGTCGGCGCCATGAAAGCCGCCTGCCAGCCGTTCTGCGCGGCCAGCGCACACAATCCGGCCGCTACCACTGTCTTGCCCGAGCCGACATCGCCCTGCACCAGCCGGTTCATCGGCCGTCCGGAGGCGCAGTCTGCCGCAATCTCCATAATCGCACGCCGCTGTGCACCGGTCGTCGTAAACGGCAGGGCTTCAAAGAACGAATCCAATCCATTTGAGGTGAAAACAATGCCGGAATCCGCCTTTCGACGCTCCTTCAGCTGCTGCAGGCCGCAGCAGAGCAAAAACAGCTCCTCGAATACCATGCGTCGGCGCGCCTGCGCCACATCGTCCTTGGTTTTCGGTCGGTGAATTGCAGAAAGTGCGTCTACTGCGTCCGACAGGCGGTATTTCGCCCGCAAAAGTTCGGGCAGCGGATCCGGCCATTCACCGGTCAGCGTGTCGAGCGCGGCAGCGGTTACGCGCTCAAGATCGCGCTGGGTCAGTCCCGCCGTCAGCGGATAGACCGGCACGATGCGTCCCGGGTGGTCAGCGTCCGGTGCGACCTTCTCGGACTGCGGGGAAACCATTGTGCGGCCGCGTCCATAGCCCTGTACCTTGCCGTAGAACACATACTCCTGTCCGACGCGCAGCTGCGCCGCAGCATACGGATTGTTGAAGTAGGTGACGTTCAGCGTGCCGGTTTCATCGTAAATCGTACACTTAACCAACGTCAGGCCCTTGCGGATACGGTTGACCTTGGGTTCGGTGCCGACCACAGCGCGCACGGCGTACTTGTCCTCCATGTCGATTTCCGCAATCGGCGTGATGTGGGTGCGGTCCTCATAGTCGCGCGGGTAGGTCTCGAGCGCGTCACGGAGCGTGCGAATATGCAGTTTTTCGAGCAGCTTCGCCTTTTTCGGGCCGATGCCCCTGACGAACTGGATGCTGTCATCAACCGATGGCATGTGGACTCTCCTTTGGGAATTTTGATTTACAAAGCACCCGCCTTACGGGACGCGCGAACCGCGCAGGCGGTTCGCCCATTCTGGGCGGCACCCTTTTTCTGCACCAATTGACCGGGGCGCACGAACCGCTCAGGCGGTTCGCCCTAACGGGCGGAGCGTTTTTCGCTGAACCTCAGTGAAGGAGCTGCGCTCTGCGGAGCACGGGAGACTGCCGCGTCCGCGGCGGGGACAAAAAGGAAGGGACACTTGCGGTTTGCCCGTAGGCTGCTAAACATTGTTCCCGCGCCGTGCGCGGATTAAATGAGTGCCCTTCCTCTTTGAACTCCTACCTTTCCCTTATTTGATAGCCTGACGCAGACCAGAGACCGGCGACAGCTTCGAAAATAAGAGTACGACAGAGGATTTTTTCTTCCGTATATTTCTCAACCTGTTCGCAGTGTCAGATACCATTCTGCTGCACAGATCGGCTATTTCCAGCAGGCGCGGCATGACGGTGCCGCGCAATTCGATAGCGCGTTGCTACAGACAGTTTCTGCGAAGATAAATTGTACCAAACACCTAATCCGTAGGTGCCGTGCGGTACAACGTGTTAAAGAGTTGCGCGACACGAGTATGTCGCGCTTGCGGAGACTGAACCGTCTGCGTAGCAGTACGCTATCTGTGAACTGCGAACAGGTTGCGAAAGACACGCTGTGGTAACCCGACTGCCGTTCCCCTTTTCGAAGCGGTCGCCGCTCTCTGGTCTGCGCCAGACTAATAAACAAAGGGAAACGGGAGTTAAGAGGGTAGAAACCGTAGGTGTCTACCCTCTTGCCCTCGCTGCGGGAGCGGCAAATCCCCCGCTTGATTTCAAGCGAAAAACCTCCCGCCCGTTAGGGGCGAACATGCCTGCGGCAGTTCGCGTCCCCCGCTCAGCCGGTACTGAAAAAGGCTGCTCTTAATACTCGCGGTAAACCGCCTTCACCACGCCTAAAATTTGGCACCCGGTGCCGTTGATCGGCGGATACGCCGGATTCTCCGGCATGAGCCATACACCGTCCGGCGTGATGTTGAGCGTCTTGCAGGTGGCCTCATCCTCGAGCAGCGCGATTACGATGTCGCCGTTGCACGCCTGCACATCCTGCCGGATAATGACCAGATCATCATCCATAATGCCCACGCCGATCATCGAATCGCCGCGAATGCGCAGCGCGTAATACTCGCCGCCTCCCGCTGCCGGTTCGAACGGCACATAGCCGATATGCTCCTCCACCGCGAGGATCGGCATACCGGCGGTGACGCGGCCCAGAATCGGCACGCGCGGCACCATGGAAGGGCCGCTGACCGGCGTCAGCGCACGCGATTTATGCTCATTCGGCTCCAGATAACCGGCCTCCTGCAGCTTTTTCAGGTGCGCATGCACGGTGGACGGCGACCGCAGTCCCATCTCTGCACCAATCTCGCGCACCGAAGGCGGATAGCCGTGTTCGAGGGAATAACTGCTTATATACTCCAGTATCTGCTGTTGTTTGGCGGAAATCTTCTTCATTTTCGGCACTCCTCGCTGTTTCCGTCGGAACATACGTTCGTAATTTTATCCTTATTATACCGCAATCCGCTGCAATAAGCAAACATTTGTTTGCATTAACCTGCACGAATTTTCCGCGTTATTCGACACTATCCTTCAATTTATCCATTTTCTGCCGTTGTGTTGAAAAATAACGCAGTTTCATCACCGCATTGCTTGTATTTTACATGATTTTGTTATATCATATAAACAGCAAAAGTATTGATTATTGCAAGGGGACCCGCATTCTGCACCCCTAACTCGCAGGGAGGTTTTTATATGACCATCAAGACCGATCTCGGATATATCGACATTACCAACGAGGTGCTGGCCGGCATTGCCGGTTACGCAGCATCCTCCTGCTTCGGTGTCAAAGGCATGACCATCCGCTCCATGTCGGACGGACTGGCACACCTGCTCGGACTGGAAAACCAGTCGCGCGGCGTAAAGGTCACCGAGGCTGTGGACGGCGGTGTCAACATCGACCTGCACATTGCAGTCGAGCACGGCGTGAATATCGCCACCGTCTGCCGCTCTATCATCGGTGAGGTACGCTACAACGTTGAGCGCCTGACCGGTGTGGACGTAAAGAACGTCGATATCTATGTAGAGAGCATCAAGGCGGACTGACTTCCGCCATATCGAAAGGGTCGCTATGCCCTTTTCCGCCGCATTTGGCTTGCGGCAACACCTTTTACTTTTAGGAGAGTTAGATAAATGGCAGATCAGAAAATCAACGGTGCGCTGTACCGGTCCATGGTGATCGAGGGCGCACTCGCCATTGCCGAAAAGAAGGAACAGGCAAACGAACTGAACGTATTCCCGGTGCCGGACGGCGATACCGGCACGAATATGTCCATGACGATGGGTTCCGCGATGGCTGAGATGGAAAAGCTCGCTGAGCCGACCCTCGCCAAAGCGGCGGATGCGACCGCTTCCGCGCTGCTGCGCGGCGCGCGCGGCAACTCGGGTGTTATCCTGTCGCTGCTGTTCCGCGGCATGGCGAAAAAGCTGCGCGAGACCGACGAGGCTGACGGCCGCACACTCGCGCTTGCGCTGCGCGAGGGCGTAGACACCGCCTACAAGGCGGTTATGAAGCCCGCTGAGGGCACCATCCTGACCGTATCGCGCGTTGCGGCACAGCACGCGGTCGAGCTGTGTCAGGCCGAGCCGACGCTCACCGCAGAGCAGGTTCTGGCAGCGATCCTCGAGCAGGGCCACACCGCACTCGAGGAGACCGTTCACCAGAATCCGGTGCTTGAAAAGGCAGGCGTGGTTGACGCCGGCGGCTTCGGCTTTATCACCATCTTCGAGGGCATGCTGGACGCGCTGCGCGGCATCCACAAGGAACGTGCTGTTGCGGCAGAGCCGACCAAGTCCACCGCAGACTTCGCTGCGATCAACGACGAGGACATCACCTTCACCTACTGCACCGAGTTCATCGCATCCCGCAAGGACAAGGCGCGCAATGTTGCCCGTCTGCGCTCTATCCTGAACGAAATCGGCGATTCGCTGGTTGTTGTCGAGGATGATGATATCGTCAAGGTACACGTTCACACCGACCAGCCGAACAAGGCGCTCGAGGAGGGTCTGAAATTCGGTCCGCTGCTGACCGTTAAGATCGAAAACATGCGCGAGCAGCACACCGCCAAGGTAATCGAGGGCACGGCAGACGCGCCCAAGGAGCGCGTGATCGTTCCGGCAGAGAAGAAGTTTGGCTTTGTAGCCGTTGCGGCCGGTGAGGGTCTCAAAACCCTGTTTACCGACCTCGGCGCGGACGTTGTCGTACAGGGCGGACAGACCATGAACCCGTCCACCGACGATATTCTGCACGCTGTCGATGCCGTTCCGGCAGAGATCGTTTTCGTGCTGCCGAACAACAAGAATATCATCATGGCTGCCGAGCAGGCGGTTCATCTCTCCGAGGAGAAAAAGGTGATCGTCGTGCCGACCAAGACCATCCCGCAGGGTATTTCGGCCATGCTGGCGGTCGATCCGGAAGCCGAGCAGGACAGCGAGCTGGCGCTTGCTATGCTGGACGCGGCAAAGCACGTCCGCAGCGGTCAGGTGACTTACGCGGCCCGCGACAGCGAGTTTGACGGCAAGAAGATCAAGCAGGGTGAGTATCTGTCGCTGTGCGAGGGCAAGCTGTGCGCCAACGGCAAGGAAACCTCGGTCCTCAAAAAGCTGGCTCGCGAGATGGTCTCCGACGACAGTGCATTTGCGACCGTTATCTTCGGCGAGGGCGTTACCGAGGAGCAGGCCGCTGAGGTTGAGAACCTGCTGCATAAGGAAAACAAGGAGATGGAGATCAACGTCATCGACGGCGGTCAGCCGGTTTACTACTACATCATTTCGGTGGAGTAAACCATCCTCTAAGCATAAAAAAGCATCGGAAACTGCGTTTCCGATGCTTTTTTCGTGAAATTTCGTCTGCTGCGATTTACTTTACAAGCTCAGCTGCCATATCGAACATGGTCTGTGCGTCCAGACCGGTATCAAAGCCGCTGATGAGGTAGGTTACGCCGTCCTGCTCCCAGAGCACGGACTGGAACATCTTATCCTCCACCTCGTCCGAGCCATAATAGCTGATAACGAGTTCGCCGTTCTTCTCCTGCTGCTTTTCCTCGTCAGACTTCTCGTAGTCGTCCGGTACGAAGCGGTAGTGTGCATCGCGATAGGTCAGCGTAACGCCGTTTACCTCGGCAGTCGTTGCCGGAACCGGATTCTCCATCTCGTCCTCGGTGAACACGGTGTAGCTCTTGTGCGCGGACAGATTCAGCTCCGCGCCATTCTTCGTGTAGGTTGCGTCCACCTCGGCGATTTTCTCCGTTTCACCCACACCATTCCGTGCGGTGGTATCCACATCAGAGCCGTAGCTGAACGTATACTCGCCAATCTTGTCCGGCAGCGTGAGCACTACACCGGCATCAGCCAGATGCGCCTGCGTGCTCGACAGATCCAGCCGCTGGTCAGACCAGCCCTCACTGAAAATGCCGCCCATGCCGCCGGCTGCGAATGCGCCGGTCACCGCAATCGCAGCGACAGCGGCAACCGCCACAAAGCGTTTGCTCCACAGATGACGCTTGCGTGCCGGTGCATTGTTCAGTGCGAATTTGACGCGCGTCTGCATCGAATCCGGTGCATGCAGCTCATCTGCACACTGATGCAGCATTTCCTTGATTTCACGTTCCATTTTGATTTCATCCATGATTTGCAGCCTCCTTCGGCTTCCGTTCTTCGGTCAGCGCCTGCCGCAGATGGCGGCGAGCGGAAAAAAGGCGGGATTTCACCGTTCCCTCGGTCACGCCGGTCGCCTGCGCGATCTCACGCACCGAGCGATCATCGAAGTAATACAGCACCACGGTCACGCGGCGTTTTTCGTCCAGTGTGTCGAGGGCGGCATACAGTCGGCGCTGCTCATCCGTCCGCAGCACGGCGGACAGTGCGCTTTCGCTCTCACCTGCATCGAAAAATTCGGATACCGGCGTTTCCCGCTTGGCTTTGCGGCAGTACTTCCATGCCGCGCGCGACAGCGTTCTGAGCAGCCACGGCCGGAATTTGCTGCCGTCCCGCAGCGATTTGATGGACTGCGCACAGGTGACAAAGGCCTCCTGCGCCAGATCCTCGCCGTCCGTCCTGCTGCCGGTGATTAGGCACGCAAGGCGGTATGCATCGTCCTTGTAGCGCTCGTACAGCTCGTCGAACGCCTGCATATCGCCGTGCTGCATGCGGCTGACAAGCTCTTTATCGTTCATAACTTTCTATCCTTTCCCTGGGTGCGTCTGTATATAAGAGCAGCCACTCCGGATTCGGTTCATTTTATTTTCGGTGAAATCCGCGTCCTTTGACGCACCCGAGTATAAGAGCCGCGAAGCGGCAGGCCGGTTCATTTTTATTTAACGGACACTTTGTACAGTTTTGACGGTTGCGTTTAACGTGGATGTATTCTATACTTAATTTATAAAATCTGGATTGTGCCGCTGTATCGTGTGGTCGCTTGCGAAGCGAACCTAACTCGCCTGCCCGGCGAGGGCACAAGAAGGAGACAACCTGCGGTTTTCTCCTTCTTGTGAATCTTCCTCTTTCCCTTAGAGGGCACGGCGAAAATCGGAGAGACGAGACCGCTCCGAAAAGGGGAACGGCAGAGGATTTTTTCTTCCGTTGGGGAGCACAATGTGCTCCCATTCCCCTGCCTATACGCAGTGCCAGATACTCTGTTGCTACACATGCGGTTCCGTCTCCGCAGGCGCGACATACCCGTGTCGCGCAACCCTTTGGCACGTTGTAACGGAAGGCACCTGCGAATTTAGGTATTCGCTACAATTTATCTTCGTAGGCCCTGTCTATCATAACACGCTAACGAATTGTGCGGCACTGTTATGCCGCACTCTGCGGTGATTATACCACATGTGTAGCAGAACGGTATCTGACCCTGCGAATATGCGGATACATGGACGCGCAAAGCACGTCCTGCGGTAGAGAAAATCCTCTGTCGCGTCCTTATAGTCTCAGTTCACTAATTTTCGCCGTGCTATCCCCAAGGGAAACGGGAGTCCCAAGAGGGTAGAAACCGTAGGTGTCTACCCTTTTGGTTTCCCCGGCGAAACCGCCGCAGTTCTTTCACTGCGCAAGCGACCATCCCCCGTTAAGGGAAAAAGAAAGGAAGTGCTTCCATGAATCAGCACCAATTCTTCACAGGAGAAATTTTCGACGCCTACCGCTGGTTTGGCGCTCACATAGAGCAAAACGCTGTCGTTTTCCGTACATTTGCACCCAATGCCAGCCGCATTACGCTGACCGGCGCGTGCAACGGCTGGACCGAAACCGATCTGGTACAGGACGGCCGCAGCGGCTGCTGGTCGGTCTCTGTGCAGGACGCCCGCGCAGGCCAGCTTTACAAATACCGCATCTACGGCCCGGACGGCTCTGTCACCGAGCACTGCGATCCCTACGGCTTTGCAATGGAGCTGCGGCCTGCCTGCTGCTCGATTATCACCGACCTTGACGAGTACCGCTTCACAGACGAGGCGTGGATGGCTGACCGCACGGCTTCGCCGGACGCACCGCTGAGCATCTACGAGATGCACCTCGGCTCGTGGATGCGCAATCCGGATGACGCAAACGGCTGGTACACCTACGATGAAATCGCCCGCCGACTGATTCCCTATCTGCAGGAAAACGGCTACACGCATGTGGAGTTTCTGCCGCTGTCCGAGCACCCGTTTGACGGCTCCTGGGGCTACCAGAACACCGGATTTTTTGCCCCGACCTCGCGCTACGGCACACCGGCACAGCTGAAAATACTGATTGACAAGCTGCATCATGCCGGTATCGGTGCGATCATGGATTTTGTACCGGTACACTTTGCCGTGGACTCCTACGGTCTGGCGAAATACGACGGCACGCACCTGTACGAGTACCCGCACAGCGCGGTCGGTGAAAGCGAATGGGGCAGCTACAATTTCATTCATTCCAGACGGGAAGTGCGCTGTTTTCTGCAGTCTGCAGCCGATTACTGGCTCACTGAGTTTCATTTTGACGGTCTGCGCATGGATGCGGTCTCGCGCCTGATCTACTGGCAGGGCGATCCCGCGCGCGGCATCAACGGCGACACGCTCGACTTCCTTAAAAATATGAACCGCGGTCTGAAAGCCCGCCATCCCTCGGCTCTGCTCATCGCTGAGGACTCGACTGCCTATCCCGGTGTCACCCGTCCGGTGGACGAGGGCGGCTTGGGCTTCGACTACAAGTGGGATCTCGGCTGGATGCACGACACGCTCGAGTTCTGCCAGACCCAGCCGGATCTGCGTCCGCGTGATCATGGCAAACTGCTCTGGTCGATGCATTATTTCGGCAACGAACACTATCTGCTGCCGCTCTCGCACGACGAGGTTGTGCACGGCAAGGCGGCAATCGTGCAGAAAATGTGGGGCGCGGACGAATGCGACAAGTATGCGCAGGCGCGTGTGATGTATCTGTATATGTTCACACATCCGGGTAAAAAGCTGAATTTCATGGGTAACGAGCTGGGTCAGCTGTACGAATGGAGCGAAGCCGGTACGCTGGACTGGGCACTGGCAGAACGTCCGTTCCACCGATTTTTCCACAGCCTGTGCAAAACTTATGTGGAGAATCCCGCGCTGCACGCAGATTATGCGCCGGATAATTTCCGGTGGGCGGAAAATCATGTGGATGCGCCCTGCGTATTCGGCATGGAGCGCCGTGCAAACGGAGAAACGCTGCTCGCCCTGTGCAATTTTGCGGACAGCGAACAGAAATTCACCGCTTCCCTGCCGAAGTTTACGATTCTGCTTGACAGCAATGCCGCGGAGTTCGGCGGCACCGGAGAGACGCTTGCCGTCTCCCGCAAGGATGATCTGTGTACGGTTGCACTGCCGCGATACAGTGCGGTTCTGCTCAAGCTGTAAAATCAAAAAGCGCTCTGCCAAAAACAGAGCGCTTTTCCTATTTATTCGACCGAAATCGGCTTTATCATCTGATAATGCAGTCCGTTCTCATCGCGGTACTCGCCGCGCTGCAGGAAACCGAATTTATGATAAAATCCCTGTGCACGCATGTTTTTCTCGGCGACACGAGCACACAGCTCGCGCTTGCCGAGCGCACGGTACACGCTGATGGCCTGACCGAGAATCTGTCCGCTCAGACCGCAGCCGCGGTAGTCACCGGCAATGCAGAAGCCGCCGACCAGACCGATCTCCGGCTGCTCCTCCCACCAGGTTTTCAGGTAAACGAGTGCGGCCTCTTCCCCGCCTTCCAGACAGCCGAAGGTACACGCCCGCGGCGAAACCTTCTGTGCCCGCTCTACATCGCGGATGAGCGCATCCGGATCGAGGTTTGCATCCGTACCGTAGGCATTCTTGTGCAGTTCGCGCATGAATCCCACGATTTTATCCACATCCTGTGGATTCTTTGGGTCAGCGCGGCGGAACCAGATCTGCGGCGACGCCGGAATACCCTTGGTATTCGTCCAGCCAATGGACGCAAACGTGGAGTATTCCTGCGGCAAATGCGAGGCATCATTCTCGTAAACCACGTCGATATTGCCGTTTTCGTCAAATTCCAGCTTGGCAACACAGGTGTTGTCACCCCAGCCGATTTCGCCCATCTGTTCGGGTGCAAAGCCGTGTGCAATCGTCAGCATGCCGCGAATCGCACTGCCGTGCGTCACTACTGCGACCTCTTTGCCCTCATTTTCACGCACAATCGCGCGCACGCCGTCCAGCATGCGCTGACCGGCCTGCATGACCGTCTCGCCGTGCGGCGGCGCTGCTTCCCACGGACGGGCACACCACAGCGCGTACTGCTCAGGCCATGTGTGCGGCAGCTCGGCCCACGGAATGTCCTCCCAGTCTCCCATATCAATCTCGCGCAGCACCGGTCGGGTCTCCACCGAAAGATGATGCGGCTCTGCCACAGCCTGTGCCGTTACGCGTGCGCGGAACAGGTCGGACGAGTAAACCGCCGCAAGCGGCACATTCTCAAACCGCTTTGCCAGATACGGCAGCTGCTTGTATGCCCGCGTGGTCAGCAGCGCGTTGTACTGACCATGACACCGGCGGTATACATTGCCCTCTGCCTCAGCATGACGGATGATGTAGACCGTGGTTCTCATCAGCCTACCTCAACCGCGCCGGACAGCTCGGTGACAGACTTCACGCCGTGTGCATCCAGCCACTCGTTCAGCTCGGCAAGCGCCTTGACCGGAGCGGTCGGGTCGTTGAACATCACCGTACCCATGGCAACCGCGTCTGCGCCCGCAAGCATCATTTCGACAATATCACGTCCG
Source organism: Butyricicoccus sp. AM05-1 (assembly GCF_003474415.1). Classification (NCBI taxonomy): domain Bacteria; kingdom Bacillati; phylum Bacillota; class Clostridia; order Eubacteriales; family Butyricicoccaceae; genus Butyricicoccus; species Butyricicoccus sp. AM05-1. The sequence continues at coordinate 405,723 of NZ_QUDG01000002.1, forward strand.
GTTCGGATGCCGCCCATGCCGAGAATCGGCACGGAAACCGCCTTACGCACCTGATATACCATGCGAACCGCAACCGGGAACACCGCCGGACCGGACAGACCGCCCATTACGTTGGACAGGATCGGCTTGCGTTTTTCGATATCAATGCGCATACCGAGCAGTGTATTGATGAGCGAAAGCGCGTCCGCACCTGCGGACTCCGCCGCGCGTGCAATCTCCGCAATATCGGTGACATTCGGGGACAGCTTGACGATCAGCGGCTTCTTCGCCTTAGCCTTGGCTGCCGAAACAACCTCCTCGACCATCTTCGGCTGGGTGCCGAAGGCCATGCCGCCGCATTTTACGTTCGGACAGGAGATGTTCATCTCGATGAGGTCAACATCCGCATCCGAAATCTTCTCGACCATGCCCTCGTACTCCTCGACCGTGTTGCCGGAGACGTTGGCAATGATTTTGGTGTCGTACCGGCGCAGGAACGGAATCTGCTCCTCGATGAAACGGTCAATGCCCGGGTTCTGCAGGCCGACACAGTTGAGAATACCCTGCGGGGTCTCCGCGATGCGCGGCGCCGGATTGCCGAGACGCTCGGTCGGTGTCAGACCTTTAACGCCGATGCCGCCAAGCTGGGACAGGTCAAAAAATTCGCCGTACTCATGCCCGAAGCCAAAGGTGCCGGATGCGGTCGTGATCGGGTTTTTCAGCTCAACGCCGCAAAAGTTCACTCTTAAATCTGCCATTACCACTCGACCTCCTCAGCATTGAACACCGGACCGTCCTTGCAGACATGACCGTAACGGGTTTCGCCGTTTTCCGACTTGAGCGCGCACGCGCACACCAGACAGGCACCGATGCCGCAGCCCATGCGCTCCTCCATCGAAACCTGACAGGGTACGCCGGCTTCCTTTGCAATCGCCGCAATCGCCTTCAGCATAGGCTTGGGACCGCAGGCAGCCACGCCGGTCGCACCTGCCACCTGCTCCTTCAGCACATCGGTGACAAAGCCGTGACGCGCGTAGGTGCCGTCGTCGGTGGTGACAAAGGTCTCGCATTCATCACGGAAGTCGCCCTCCAGGATCACCGCACCCTTGTTGCGGAAACCGAGGATTGCGGCAGGCTGTGCACCCTTTTCTACTGCCGTGCGTACACAGCCAAGCATCGGCGGTACGCCAATGCCGCCGCCGATAAAGATCGGACGATCCCCCAGTGCCTGTACGTCAAAGCCGTGTCCAAGCGGTCCAAGCACGTCGAGCACATCGCCAACCTTGCGTTCGCTCAGCCACTTTGTGCCATCGCCCTTCACCTGAAAAACAATGCGCAGATGGCTGCCCTGCCAGGTGCAGATCGAAATCGGGCGGCGCAGCAGATGGCCCTCGCCGCATGCAATGTGGACGAACTGACCGCACTGCGTCAGTTTAACAATTTCCGGTGCGTCCAGCACCATCAGATACAGACCCTCGCCCAGCCGTGTATTTTCTACAACACGGCAGTTTTCCTGAATCGACATAACATTTCTCCCTCCGTTGATCGGTCTGCCGACGAAACAGTGGATTTTTCGACAGCAGGCGAAAAATTTTTCGATAGTTCTATTGTACAGGAAAATCGGGAAAAAGAAAAGATTCTCCTGCATTTTATGCAAAAGAAAAAGCAGCAACTTTCGTTGCTGCTTAGATGTAGGCGTTGAGTT
>NZ_QUDG01000020.1:0-14336 GCF_003474415.1 Butyricicoccus sp. AM05-1
AAGGTTGTTCCGATGATGATCGACGCAATCAAGGCTGCTAAGGAGTCTAAGTAATCATCTGATTGCTTTTTGAAGCGCCGTACTGCCTGCGACCTCCCGGTTTGCGGCGGGTTTTGGAGCCCCGCTTGCAATATCCGCCATGCCCGCGGAAAGCGCAGCACGCTGCTTCTGATTGTATAAGAAAAGCCGCAGAGCATTGCTCTGCGGCTTTTTTTCGACATAAAATAAAGAGAAAGGGCCTGTCTGCAGCGCAGACAGGCTCTTTTCAATCCAGATAATCGCCTACCGGACTCCGGTTGTACTGCTTGATGATAAGAATGACTACCGAACCATCCTCCTGCTCCGCCTCGTCTACGATCTTATAGCGCGTGCGGTTGCGCTCCAGTGCCTGCTTGTAGTGCTCGACTTCCTCGCGCACCAGGCGCACCGCAATACTGTGCTCCAAATCCTCCTTCAGCTGGAAATGCAGGGTCTGATAAATGCACGCCGCCTTAATCCGCTTCATGTCAATTCCTCCTGTTTTGTTGATGAAATACGCAAAAAACAATGTACACAGTCGTTTTTACATATTTATTATACTGAAAACAGAATTTTTCCGCAAAGGCGTTTTTTCACAAAGTTTGGTGTTCCTCTGTTTGTGGAAAATCGCCATAGGCGCGCGGTTTTGTTTGTGCAGAACGGAAAAAAGACGCACAATGTGCGCCCCTACGGTAAAAAAGATTCTCTGCCGTTCCCCTCTTTCGGAGCGGTCGCCGCTCTCCGATTTTCGCCAGACTAAGAAATAAAGGAAACCGTAGTCCCAAGAGGATAGAAACCTTGGTGTCTATCCTTTTGGCCCCCAGGCTGAGGGTTAGCACCCACAGAAAACAGGTATGCGACCCCGTTTTTCCTGTTCGGAAAAAGCACCCCAAAACGAATAAAAACGCGACATCAGGCCGCGCTGCTGCACCGCCCCGTCGCGTTTCTTAGCAATAAATAAAAACGGCAGCGAGCGAGAAGAACTCTCAAGCCCTCCACCGATGATGGTAGTAATTATAGCACTCTGCCTCTCGCCGGACAAGATTCAAATGTGCCAAAATCGCATTTACAATTCATTCATAATTGTACAATCCGACAATTCACGCAGCAGCATTCCGCAGAAACTGACAACTTGTACAAAAACATGCCTGTTTTTTCGTCAAACGCGCGTCTGCTTTCGAGATTTTATGCTGAAATCCGCGAAAATCGCTTTACAAACAGTCATTTTCATGGTAATATAAATATACTTTCGCCCCGCGCTTAGCTGACGGACAAAGGGAGCGTTCCTATCGCCTCCATTCACCAAGCCGCGGCCCGGCCTGTGGGTGAGTAAAATTTTATTTATGAAAGGTGAACTACCGACATGATCCGTAAGGAAGACAAGACTGCCGTTATCGAGGCAAACCGTACCCACGCTACCGACACCGGTTCCCCGGAGGTTCAGGTTGCAATCCTGACCGCCCGCATCAAGGAGCTGACCGAGCACCTGAAGGTACACAAGAAGGATAACCACTCTCGCCGCGGTCTGCTGAAGATGGTTGGTCAGCGTCGTTCTATGCTGGCTTACCTGCAGAAGAAGGACATCAACCGTTACCGTGCCCTGATCGCTAAGCTGGGTATCCGTAAGTAAGAAAATGCGAAAATAGGGGAGCAGTCTGCTCCCCTGTTTCTGTATTTTAAGCTGGGCGGCATTATCGCTTTTTAGCAGTTGAAAGAGAGACCAAATCATGCAGAGCATGATCCGGAATTGAAAATTGAGAATTGAGAATTGAAAATGGAAAATAGCGCTCTCCTTGCGCGAGTTCCGTCCGCGCTGCGCTGGTTGCGCTACGCGCTTATTCAATTATCGCGCAGTGCGCAATACAGCAATTCTGCATTCTCCATTTTCCATTCCGCTTGGTTTTTGTTTCAAGTGCTAAAAAAGCTGCTGCCGCCCTCCCCAAACGATTAAAGGAGGAAACAAAATGGCAAACATCAACCACTTTGACTTCAAAAACTACCGCGTTTTTGAGACCGAGATTGCCGGCCGCAAGCTGACCGTCGAGACCGGCAAGATGGCACAGCTCGCTAACGGCTCCTGCCTGGTTCGCTACGGCGAGACCGCTGTTCTCGTTACCGCTACCGCATCCGCTAAGCCGCGTGACGGCATCGACTTTTTCCCGCTCTCCGTTGACTTTGAGGAGCGTATGTACGCAGTAGGCCGCATTCCCGGCTCGTTCATGCGCCGTGAGGGCCGTCCGTCCGAGAAGGCGATCCTGTCCTCTCGTCAGATCGACCGTCCGATGCGTCCGCTGTTCCCGAAGGACCTGCGCAACGACGTCTCCATCGTCTGCACCGTTCTGGAGAACGACTACGACAACTCTCCGGAGGTAGTTGCTCTGCTGGGCGCTTCCATCGCAGTTTCTATCTCTGATATTCCGTTTGACTACGTTGTAGCCGGCTGCCAGGTTGGCATCGTTGACGGCAAGACCGTTATCAACCCGACCTCCGAGCAGCGCAAGGTATCCGAGATGGACGTTACCCTGTGTGCTACCAAGGACAAGATCGTTATGATCGAGGCCGGTGCACAGGAAGTTCCGGAGGACGATATGTTCAACGCACTCATGGAAGCACATGAGGAGCTGAAGAAGGTTTGCGCATTCATCCAGTCCATCAAGGACGAGATCGGCAAGCCGAAGTTCGAGTATGAGCATCATGACATCGACCACGACCTGTTTGACAAGCTCGAGGCAGCTTGCAATGACAAGTTCGAGGTTGCTATGGATACCGACGACAAGACCGTCCGTGACGCCGGCGTGCGCGCCATCGTTGACGAGTTTGAAGCAACTCTGGACGAGGAGTACAAGGAAGAGCACGGCGCTAATCTTGGCGAGTGCGTAGACAAGCTGCAGAAGAAGATCGTTCGCCGCTGGCTGGCAAACGGCAAGCGCGTAGACGGCCGCGGCATGGAAGAGGTTCGTCCGCTGGCTGCCGAGGTTCACGTTCTGCCGCGCGTTCACGGTTCCGGTATGTTCACCCGCGGTCAGACCCAGGTTCTGACCCTCTGCACCCTGGGCACTCTGGGCGATGCGCAGGAGCTGGACACCATCTTCGAGGAGAAGGAAAAGCGTTATATCCACCACTACAACTTCCCGTCCTTCTCTGTTGGCGAAACCCGTCCGTCCCGCGGTCCCGGCCGTCGTGAGATCGGCCACGGTGCTCTGGCTGAGCGCGCTCTGCTGCCGGTTATCCCGCCGGTAAGCGAGTTCCCGTACGCGCTGCGTCTGGTTTCCGAGGTTATTTCCTCTAACGGTTCCACCTCTCAGGGCTCTGTCTGCGGTTCCACGCTGGCTCTGATGGATGCCGGTGTTCCGATCAAGGCACCGGTTGCCGGTATTTCCTGCGGTCTGATCACCGATGGCGGTCAGGAGACCACCTTCACCGATATCCAGGGCGTCGAGGACTTCTACGGCGATATGGACTTTAAGGTAGCAGGCACCAAGAAGGGCATCACCGCTATTCAGGTCGATATCAAGGTTGACGGTCTGACCCCGAACATCATCAAGCAGGCGTTCGAGAAGTGCCGCGTAGCCCGCTACGGCATTCTGGACGAGATCATGCTCAAGGCTATCCCGCAGCCGCGTGAGGACGTTTCCGACTGGGCACCGAAGATGACCACCATGCACATCAATCCGGACAAGATCCGCGAGGTTATCGGCAAGGGCGGCTCTGTAATCCAGAACATCGTTGCTGAGTCCGGTGCAAAGGTTGACATCGAGGATGACGGTACCGTTACCATCGCTGCCGTTAAGGCTACCGATGCAGACAAGGCGAAGAAGATGATCGAAGCGATCGTCAAGGAGCCGGAGCCGGGCGAGATCTACTACGGCAAGGTCGTTCGTCTGATGAACTTCGGCGCATTCGTAAACCTGCTGCCGGGCAAGGACGGCATGGTTCACATCTCCAAGATGGCTGACCACCGCATCGAGAAGGTCGAGGACGCTGTCAAGGAAGGCGACATGGTTTGGGTCAAGGTCATGGAGATCGACGACAAGGGCCGTGTAAACCTGTCTATGAAGGATGTTAAGCCGGAAGAGAAGATTCTGTAATTGAATTTCGGCTGAAATAGAAAAAAGGCTTCGGAGCGATGCTCCGAAGCCTTTTTATTCATCCGGGATATACTCGATAATGTCCGAAACACTGCAGTTTAGGATAAAGCACAATGTATCCAGCGTTTTCAGTGTGATTGTTTTACCGTGCTTCATGCGGTGCAGAATATTGGCGGAAAAGCCCTGTTTGTAAATTAAATGGTATTCTGTAACGCCTTTTTCTAAAAGCGTCCGGTAAAACGGAGCGTAACTGATCATGTACGATCACCTCACGCACAACATAACACGACCTAATATATTGACTATGCCTAATATATTGAGTATAATGTGTGTGAGGTGAGCTTATGGCTGAATTTTGTCTGGATTGTCTCAACCGTCTGGAGGGCACCTGCTATACCAAATGGGATGTTTCACTCTCTTGGAGCAAAGATATTTGCGAAGGCTGCAGTCAGCTTCGCCGAACCGTGATTTGCCTGCGTAAGCGGACAATTCGACGGCAGTATCTCGGTTTATATGATGATAATCACCGTAAATCACGCAAATAAACCATATTGACTTTCCCCTTAAAACTACTATAATGAAGATAGAAAAAGAGCGCAGCCGGTTGACGGTTACTCTCTCACGTTTTAGTCAAAAGAAATTGACCGCATACTTGTGAGGTAGGGCGGTCATTTCTTTTTGCTTACTTGAATCAACAAGGACGCAAAAGCGACAAGAAAGGTAAGTAACCGGAACAATTCTCCATACGTTACAACCATCGCACTCACCTCCTTCACAGATGCTCTGCTAAGGTATGGTGAGAGAATAACCGCGGGCCGTTGTACTGGCTGCGCCGAAAACTGATGTTTCCCTCGATTTTACCTATAGCCGTACAATTCTTCCCTCTTCAAATGAAGAGGGATTTATGCTATAATGAGGGGTACACCAAAATCCACCGGAAAGAAGGACAAGCCCATGACCTCTGTGCTGCTGCCCGAGGGCGAACTGCGCGTAGCACGCTGCGACATGCTTGACAAGCTGATCGCGGTCGGCGACGGCGATGCGGCGCTGCTGTATCTTTATATCCTGCGGCACGGCGGCACGGATGGCTCCGCTGCAGCGCGCGCCCTGCGTCTGAGCGCCGACCGCTACGAACGTGCGGCATTTACGCTCAACAACCTGATCGCGCCGACGGAAAAAACCAAAGCAGCAACCGACAAATCCGCCGAAGCGCCGCGCTACACCGGCGATGAGCTGCGCCGTGCCCGTCTGGATGACCAGACTTTCTCCGGCCTTTGTGACGCAGCAGAGGGCATTACAGGCCGTGCGCTGACCGAGGGTCAGCTACGCTGTCTGCTGACAATTTACGACTATCTTGGTCTGGACGCAGGCGCAACGATTGAGCTGCTCAGCTATCTAAAAAGCGAAAAGGGCACGGTCCGCACGACCGATCTGCGCCGCGAAGCCAACCAGTGGGCCGATATGGGCATTGTCACCGCGCAGGCGGCCCAGCAGTACCTGACACGCCGTGCGGACGAAAAACCGCTCAGCGAGGCGATCTACCGTGCACTCGGTGCGGATACCGAGCAGCCTGCGCCCAAGGAGCAGCGCGTCTGCCGCTTTGCACTGGCGCACGGCTTCCCTGCCGACGCAGTGGAACTGGCGGTGCACCGCACCGGTCAAAAGCAGGGACACAAAAGTCTGGATTACACGCTCGGCATTCTGCGCCGATGGGACAATGCGGGCGTACATACGGTCAGCGAAATCACCGCTCTCGAGCCGGAAACCCGCACGTCTGCCGTGCCTGCCGCCGTCGGTCAGACACCCGCACAGCCGACCGACAGCGCCACACTCGCCGCTTGGGAGCAGGACTGGGCTGCACGCGTGCGCAGTCATCGCCGCAACACGGAGGAATAACCTATGGCATACGATAAAAAACTGCTCGCCGCCGCACGGCGCGAGCTGGAACGCGAGCGCACGGCTCACACCGAGGAGCTGGAAGCGCGCCGGCGTGATATTTACACACGCGAGCCGCGTATCCGCGCAATCGACCGCGAGCTGAGCACCACAGCAGCGTCCGTTCTGCGGGCCGCAATGGAGTCCGGCGGAGACCCGACTGCTGCAATCGAAAAGCTGCGCGACCGCAATCTCGGTCTGCAGGAGGAACGCGGCGATCTGCTCCGGCAGCTTGGACTTCCCGCCGATTATCTGACCGACAAGCCGCTGTGCTCAAAATGCGGCGACACCGGCTACGCCGGCAGTGCGACCTGCGAGTGCGTCAAGGCGCGCTACGCCAAGCTGCTCAAGGAGCAGCTTTCCTCGGTGCTACCGATTGCCGATCAGAACTTTTCCAAGTTCGACATGAGCTTTTACTCCACCCGCCCGGATGGCCGCAGCGGTATTTCGCCGCGCGAAAATATGGAATATAATCTGGGCGAATGCAAGGCTTATGCCGCAAAATTCAGCAAGGATTCCCCCAATCTGCTGCTGTTCGGCTCGACCGGTCTGGGCAAGACCTTTCTCTCTACCTGCATTGCCGAGGCGGTCTCTGCACGCGGATTTTCCGTGGCCTACGACACCGCCATCAACATTGTGGCCGCGTATGAGACCATCAAATTCGGCTCCGGTGACGGCGAAGCCGCCGCAGAACGCGCTGCACGCTACGAGCGCGCCGATCTGCTCATTATCGACGATATGGGCACCGAAATGGGTACCGCCTTCACGGTTTCCGCGCTGTACAACCTGATCAACAACCGCCTGATGGCTAAGCGCCCCATGATCATCAACACCAACTTGCTGCCGGAAACGCTCAGCGAGAAATACTCGCCTGCCGTGGCCTCCCGCCTGCTCGGCGAGTTCCTGCCGCTGCGGTTCTTCGGCGATGACATCCGGCTGCTGAAAATGCGCAGAACATAAACAAATCCCTCTCTTTTTTGCGAGAAAGAGAGGGATTTTTAGGTAACACCGCATAATTGAACAAGAGCGATTTGCGAGGAATTTTGCGTGCTGATTAGGCGCGGCTTTGCAGCAATACTTTGTGTATTGCAAAAAGATGCGGCAGCGCGACCGGAGCCTGCGCAAGGAGCCGCAGTTTAATTGTACGGTGTTGCCTCAGATTTCGGATTGTTTGCCGAGCAGCTTATCGCGCCAGCAACCAAACCGATGCGTAACCATGCGCAGCTCGATACCGACAAGCAGCGCCGCGATAACCGTACCAATACCAACGCTGCCCAATCCGTGCAGGAAGATCAGGCAGGTGATGAGCGAAATGATGACCATGGACACGTCAAACGCAATTTTGACGGTCGGGAACGGCTTACCGGTCAGCGTGGAGATGGCCAGCATAGCGCCTTCACCGGCCAGCGGCATAATGTCCGCCGGAACGTAGAAAAAGATGCCGATTGCAACGAAAACAGTGGCAATCCAGCACATCAGCAAACGGATAATCAGGTTGTCCGTCGAGGGAAACATCGCCGCAAGCGTGTTGCAGGTGGTCGTGAATGCGCCGAACACCATGCCGACCGGAATCTGCAGCAGGTTTTTGCATTCAAAGCGGCGGCGCATCAGCAGCATTTGCAGGATGACCAGAATGACGTAAAAAATGACGGTCGCAACGCCCATCTCAATGCCCCAGACACAGGTCATGGTGTATGGGATGGAGCTGACCGGCGACACGCCGAGATTTGACTTGACCGACAGTGCAATGCCGATAGTCATGACGAAGAAGCCGCCGAAGTAATACAGCAGCCGAATACCGAGTTTAGAGCCTTTCATGCCTATTTTATCCCCTTTTAGTTGTTTAGATTGCGATAAATGCGTTCAAGCAGAGCCTTTAACTGCTGCATCTCCTGCGGTGAGAAGCCGCGCAGCGCCTCCTCTTCTGCGGCGGCAAAGATATCATTCAAGCGGCGGCACTGTTCCCGGCCGAGGTCGGTCAGGCGGACATACACCGTACGGCGGTTTTCGTCGCGTGTGCTGCGTTCGAGCAGTCCGGCGCGTTCCATTCCCCCGAGGATGGTAGAAAGCGAGGACGGCTCGATATGGCAGCCCTGGGCGATATCCTTTTGCATGGCGCCGTCGTGATCCTGCAGAAAGTCCAACACTTTAGGCTGGCCGGTGGTCAGACCGAGCGGTTTGATGCGCGACATGACAAGTTTCTGCAGCATGGCATGGTCAGCCATGAGCAGGTAATGGGTGGAAAATTCCATTGCGTTCTCCTTTGTTCTAATTCAAACAGTTTGCTTTCTAATTATATGCCCATGAGTTCGGATTGTCAAATTGCATTTTTATACTTTTTGTTATATTTTATTTCTTTATTATAGATTACTTTTCGTTATATTATCATTAGATATAACTTTACGCTGTTTTAACGATTCTGCGCCTGCGCGGCGCAGGCGTACAAGAGGGTAGCTGCCAAGGTTTCTTACTCCGAATTTTGAAGCATTTTCGGTTTCAGCAATCTCGCCAAACTTTGAATGTTAAAGACGAATACAGCAAGTTTTGCTTGCATATCATGCAAAATACCGTAGTTTTCCCGAAACAAGTGTATGCTAAAAATGTTCGTTTATTATTGATAAAATAAAACAGGAGCGTATAGCTTGAACTTGCTATACGCTCTCAATCTGTCAAAAAAGTATTATTTTAATTTTTACGCTTCGTGCGGTAGCACGCATTTAATAGAATTTGCAAAGCAAATTCATAAAAATCGGGGGCGTGTACCTCGGTTTTTATACTTTAAGAGGGAGAAAGTTTCCGAATGGGAACTTTCGGACGTCCGTGTTTTGCGAAGTCAAAACACAGATTGTCGGAAAAACGAAGTTTTTCGACAGTCTCAGAGCGTATAGCTTGAAATTGCTATACGCTCTTTTTATAGCCTTGCAATCTATTTGCAAATAGCATGAATTTTTACACATTCCCGCGGAATTTAATCGTAATATCCGTCATATTCATGCGCTCTCTGGGGAACTGGTGGCGCTCGAGGTAGTCGTAGAGCAGGCGGATCGGGAGCGTGCCCTGTGTTTTGACGTCCTGCCCGATGATGAAATCGACCGTACCGTTTTTTACCATTTTGATGTTGCCCTCGGTGACATCGTGAACGACGATGTGCAGCTTTTCGCTGCGGTGTGCGGCGTGCACGGCGCGGTAAACGCCCTCCCGTCCTGCAGAGGTCAGATAGATGCCGCGCAGCTCGCTGTCCGACTGAATGGCGCGCATAGCGATGCGCTCGGAAAGGCTTTCGTCGAGAAACGAGCATTCCGGGTGCAGAACCCGGATATCCGGAAAACTCTCCGCCATTTCGGTGCTGAAGCCGGTAAAACGCTGCGAGTCGGCATAGTGACCGCTGCGCTGCCCCAGAATCGGCAGCACGCTGCCGTGCCCCTGCATGACCATGCCGAGCAGCGCAGCGGCGGCGCGGCCGCTCGCGATGTTGTCCGTGCCAACATAGGCGATGCGGTTCGCATCGGTGATATCCGTGTTGAGCGTCACGACAGGGATGCCCTGCTGCTCACTGAGCGTGTTTATCCTGTCGCGCACGAGCGTGTTCGCGAGCGGCATGAGCGCGAGGCCGTCGATGTGCTCGGTCGTTACCAGCTCATCGATCAGCGTCAGCTGATGCTGCACATCCGTGTCCTGCATCGCGCGCACAATGACCGTGATGTTCGGGAGAAGCTCACGCTCGGAAAAGCTCTCGAACAGCTCGCACAGCATCTGCACGAAGGGCGAATGGTCGGAGTGGAGCACCACGCCGATCTTCCACTGCTGCGTCTGCTGCATGACGAGGCGGTTTGAGATATAACCCATTTCACGCGCCGTCGCGCGGATGCGTTCCGCGACTTCCTCGCGCACGCCCTCCTTGTGGTGCAGGGCGCGGTCCACCGTTCCGCGCGACACCCCGCAGCGGTCAGCAATCTGCTGCATCGTTACCATAAAATCACTCTCCTGCGTTATCTGTACTTATACTATATCATAAAATACAGCCGTGCACCAGATGTTACATCTGCACGAAAATGTTGTGCCGCACATCTCCAATGATACAATGATAGCGCTATTTTTGTGCATAATATCATAAACACTCGCAATCTTAATATGCACAATCACGATATAATGCACGGATAAATGATAGTGCGCCCAAGCTATTGCAACCGGAAATCCACTGTGATATTCTGTGATTGTCAAGTGAACAAGGCCATTCACAAAACCGAAAAATTCCCCAAAAGAGAGTGAGAGAAACAAAATGTCATTTTTCAGTTCCATGATCTGGATCGCGCTGAGCTTCCTGTTTTTCACCGTCATGGTGGCAGTCATTTCAGCGTGGAAGACCCGAGATGACAAGCTCGACACCGCCGAGGGATACTTCCTCGCGGGGCGCGGGCTGCCGGGTATTGTCATTGCAGGCTCGCTGCTGCTGACCAACCTGTCCGCAGAACAGCTTGTCGGCACAAACGGTCAGGGCTGGGCTTCCAATATGAGCCCGATTGGCTGGGAGGTTGGCGCGCTGTTCACGCTGTTTGCGCTGGCGCTGTGGTTCCTGCCGACCTACCTCAAAATGGGCACGACCACCATCCCGCAGCTGATGGAGGCACGCTTTGGCCGCGGCACCAAGCTGATGTTCTCGTTCGTCATCGTTGTGATGTACTCCATCCTCAATCTGCCGGTCATCCTTTACTCCGGTGCAGTTGTATTTGAGAATATCTTCGATATTTCCGGTATCTTCGGCATCAGCAAGTTCACAGCAGTTGCGATTCTGTGTGTCGTTATCGGTATTATCGGCGGCTGCTACGCCATCTTCGGCGGTTTGAAGGCGGTTGCCGTATCCGACACCATCAACGGCATCGGCCTTATCATCGGCGGCCTGATGATTCCGTTCCTCGCGCTGACGTTGCTGGGTCACGAGACCACCGGCGGCGGTCTCGTAGAAGGTGTCAAGTACCTCGTACAAACCGAACCCGAAAAGCTCAACGCATGGGCTTCGTGGGATGCTGCTGAACCGGCTCTGCCGTGGCCGCTCATCTTCACGGGAATGTTCTTCAACAATCTGTACTGGTGGTGCACGAATCAGTCCTTTGTACAGCGCGCACTTGCTGCAAAGAGCCTGAAGGAAGGCCAGAAGGGCGCAATTTACTGCGGCTTCCTCAAGACCATCGGCTTCTTCTATCTGGTACTGCCGGGCGTTATCGCTTACCACCTGCCGTCCATTCAGGACAAACTGGCGGCGGCCGGTTCCTCCGCGATCGACTTTGCTTATCCGGCACTGGTTTCCGCCGTTGTTCCCAAGCCGGTCATGGGCTTCTTCGCTGCTGTTCTGTTCGGCGCGATCCTGTCCTCGTTCAACTCGGTGCTCAACTCCGCATCGACCATGTTTACCCTCGACCTGTACCGCACCGCCATCAATCCGAAGGCTTCGGATATGCAGTGTGTCAAGGTCGGCAAGATCTACGGCACCTGCGCCGGTACAGTCGCTATCTGCGTGGCACCGTTCGTTATGTTCGCACAGGGCATCACGACCTTCCTCAACTCTATGAGCCAGTTCGTTTCCCTGCCGATCCTGTTCACCGTACTCGGCGCGCTGATCTTCCGCAAGGCACCGAAGTACGCGCCCAAGGTCATCACCGCTGTTCACGTTATCGCTTACGGCGCGTTTATGATCATCAAGCCCTGTTACCCCACCTCGGGTGAGCCAATTCATTATCTGTACGCCATCGCTGTGCTGTTCGTCGTTGAATTTGCCATCATGTGGTATCTGAGCAAATACCGCGGCACAGAAGAATATGTTCCGGCCGATGTCGGCGCAGTTGATTTGACCCCGTGGAAGTATCGCCATATCGTATGTATCATCGGTATCATTCTGGCGATCGGCATCTACATTCTGTTTTCGCCCATCGGCATTGCCGCATGAGTATAATAAAGGCAATACCGCACAATTAAAACTGCGGCGCTTTGCGGAAATTTTGTGCCCTGACTTTGGCTTCGGTTCCTTGCGCGAGTTCCGTCCGCGCTGCCGAGATTTCACGGTAATACATCAAGTATTACCGCAAAACCGCGCCTCGTCAGTACGCAAAATTTACTCGCAAATCGCTCTTGTCCAATTATGCGGTATTGCCTAAAGTCTAACCAAGAACCTAATTGAGAAAAGAAAAGGAGAACAATTACCATGAAACTCGGATTTAATGAAGCAAATGACCGTTTCTGCAAGAACCACAGTGTTATGATGGACCTCGAGCTGTGCGAGAAGTACGGCTTCGACTGCATTGACATTCAGTCGGAGTGCCTGAACCGCGATCTGGAAGCCGGCAAGATCACCCTCGAGGAGATGGGCGCATGGTTCCAGAGCCACCACCTCAAGATGCTCTCCTACAATGCGCTGTGCTTCTTCAACATGAAGCAGACGCAGGAGGAAAAGGACGCCGTGATGGCTGAGCTGGACGAGATCATCCGCCGCTGCAACATCCTCGGCTGCAAGATGATCGTTGTCGTACCGAGTAAGGACATGAAGGAGCGCGGCCTGACCCCGACCCGCAAGGAGATCCGCGAGGATGCAGTTGCTGTTCTCAAGGAAATGGTTAAGAAGTGCGAGCCGCACGGCATCCGCCTGAGCCTTGAGTTCTGCGGCGAGCCGTCCATGACCATCAACCGCTTCGAGGACGCTTACGCAATCGTTGAGGAAGTAAACAGCCCGCTGGTTGGTGTAACGCTCGATCAGTACCACTTCTACGCAATGGGCTCCGGCTGGGATACCCTCGAAAATGCGGACGGCAAGAAGATTTTCGTATGGCACCTGAACGGCACCGAGGATATGCCCTGCGGCGCGTACTACAACAACGACGAGAAGCGTCTGTGGCCGGGTGCCGAGGGCGACTGCCTGCCGCATGCGCGCTACGCAGATACCCTCAAGAAGATTGGCTTTGACGGCGACTGCTGCACCATCGAGATTTTCCGTCCGGCATACTATGAGATGTCGCAGGAGGAGAACGTAAAGAAGTCCGCAGAAGTCACCCGTGCACACGTTGAAAAATACGCACAGTTCTAATATCGTAAAATCAGCAGTATCTCACAGCATATTCCCCAGCATTTATCACATTTTTTTGATCTGTAAAGGAGAATTTATTATGAGCTATCTGAAGAAAATCGGCGCACTGTTTGTTTCCTCCGCATTGATGGCATCCATGCTCGCAGGCTGCGGCTCATCCTCCGATTCCACCGGCGGCAGCGGCTCTCAGGCTGAGGGCGGCGATGGCAATTACAACATTTCCATCGTGTTCAAGACCACCTCGAACGAATACACCCAGTACATGATGGCAGGCGCTGAAAAAGCGGCGGCCGAGACCGGCGCAGTGCTCGACATGAAGGGCGCGACCTCGGAAACCGCCTATGACGAGCAGCAGAACATGATCGAAACCGATCTGCACGCCAACAAGTATGACGCGATGATTATCGCACCGCTGCAGGGCGACATGGCTTCCACGCTGGTAAGCGGCACGGATATGCCCATCTTCGCAATCGACACGGACTTTAATGCACCGGAGAAGATTTCGTTCATCGGCATTGGCCAGAAGGATGCAGCGGCAAGCGGCGGCGAAAAGGCTGTCGAGGCGGCGAAGGCAGCAGGCTGGGATAAGATCGAAGCAGCTTATATTGCGGGTGTTCAGGGTGACTCCACCGCCGATGCACGCCGCACCGGTTTTCAGGAGGGCATTGACGGCGCAGGCGGCACGTTCCTCGCAGACGAGGTGCAGTATGCTGATGCGGTAGCGGACAAGGCAACCGTCTGCATGGAAGGCATCATGCAGAGCCATCCGGAGGGTCTGGCTATCATTGCATGCCACAATGACGACTGTGCAATCGCGGCAGCGCGTGCAGCAGCGAACAATCCGGCTTATGCAAAGACCATCTTCATCGGCTTTGACGGCAATATCACCGCAGCACAGTCCATCCTCGATGGCGGCGAGACCATGACCGTTGCACAGAGCGGCTACGATCAGGGCTATCAGGCGGTTAAGACCGTTGTGGCACATCTGAACGGCGAAAAGGTAGACAGCTTTGTTGACTGCGGCACCAAGGTCATCGACAGCACCACCGCCGAGGACTACATGGCAACCCTCAAGAGCCAGATGGACGGCAAGGCAGTTGCACAGTAAACCGTAATACCATGCGCTGCACTTGCGGCAGTAAGTGCAGCGTATCTATTAAAAAATCACGTTTCTATAAGGAGAGAATTCCAATGGGCATTTTGAAAATTGGCGTTGTAGGCTG